>NZ_QKTQ01000003.1:0-365808 GCF_003234875.1 Curtobacterium sp. MCBD17_028
GTCCCCGCCGACCTGGTCCCCGCCGACCTGGTCCCCGCCGCCGCGGTCCCCGCCGTCGTCCGCGCCGCCGTCGTCCGCGCCGCCGCCGTCCCCGCCGCCGCGGTTCCCGCCGCCGGCGTCCGCGCCGCCGTCCCGGCCGCCGTCGGCCACACGGACCACCTCCACCGGGCGGTCCACGTGGATCCCGTGGTGCGCTTCGTAGCGGCCGTAGTACTCCGCGACGACGTCCCGGGCAGGACGCTCCGGGTCGGCGTCGGCGAAGTGCAGGCCCATGGCCCCCATGCCCGGCAGCTCGTGCACCCGGTGCGCCGCGCCGAGCCGCAGGGCTTCCCACCGGAACTGCCACGCGCCTCCCGGCCCGGGTGCCCGGTCGACGACGACCACCTCGTGCAGGCCGACGGTGCCCGCGGAGGACGCCGGATCGGCGGTCCGGAGCCCGAGCCGGCCGAGATGGTAGGCGACCGCGAGCCCGGCCTGACCCGCACCGACGACGAGCACGCGCGTGCGTCCGGTCGGCAGGGTGGCGTGCATCCCCTCGATTCTCCTGTGGACGCCCCCCGACGACCATGAGCGGATCGGGGTACATGGTAAAGTGACCGCTAGATTTCGAAACCACGCACCGTTCGGCTGCCCGGGTTCGACCCGGAGAGACGGGCCCGAGCCGGATGCCGGGCCGATCACACGAGGGGGTCACGCATGGGGCGCGGCCGTCAGAAGGCGAAGCACACCAAGGTCGCTCGGGAGCTGAAGTACTTCAGCCCCGAGACCAACTACGGTGCGCTCGAACGCGAGCTGTCCGCAGGGCATGAGTCCTCGGACGACTACGTCGACAAGTGGGCAGATCAGTACGCCGACGATGACGACGAGGTCGAGCAGGAGCAGGACCAGCACGACCGGTCCGCCTGACCTCGTCGTCCGGCCCGGGCGTCGTCCCGGATCGGGATCGGCATCGTCGGGAGCAGCGCCGCGCGGAGGACCGCGCGGCGCTTCGCTGTGTCCGCAGGCTTCGTGCGCGGTCAGCGACCGGGCGCCCCGACGACGAGTGCGCCGTCGCCTGATCGCGCCGTTGTCGCCCGCACGCGCAGTCGGCGCGCGGCCGCAACGGGCGCGGGTCGAGGACACACGGGCGCCGTCGTCCGGGCGGGCAGGTGTCGTCCGGGCGCGCAGCAGCGCGCGTGCCCGATCGCGCAGCAGCGTGCAGGCCCGATCGCGCAGCGGCGTGCAGGCCCGAGCGCGTCAGTCCGCGTAGCGTCCGACCAGCCGGACCGCGCCCCCGTCGACGCCCTTGGCGCCCTGCTCGAAACCGGCGAGGTCGTGCTCGGCGGTCGAGACCTCGCCGACCTGCCAGGCGGCGAGCCCGGAGGCCCCGAGCGCGGCGACGATCTGCGGGGCGGCGGAGCGCGCGACGACGGCGATCATCCCGACGCCGAGGTTCCAGGTGCCCTCGGTCGACTCGACGCTCATGTCGCCCATGTCGGCGAGCACGCGGAAGACCGGGAGGGGCGCCCACGTCGTGCGGTCGACCTCGGCCCAGGCACCGCGCGGCAGGACCCGGGCGAGGTTCGCCGCGATGCCCCCGCCCGTGACGTGGCTCAGCGCGTGCACGGTGCCGGCGAACACGGGGTCGCCGAGCAGGTCGAGCAGCGGCGCGGTGTAGAGCCGGGTCGGCTCGAGCAGGACCTCGCCCACGGTGCCGCCGAGGTCGTCCGAGTGGTCGGTGTACCCGACGCCCCGCGCGGCCAGGACGTGCCGGACGAGGGAGTAGCCGTTCGAGTGCAGGCCGGACGACGCGATCGCGATGACGGCGTCCCCGTCCTGCACGAGCTGCGGGCCGAGGGCCAGATCGGCCTCGACGACGCCGACGGCGGCACCGGCGACGTCGTAGTCGTCCGGACCGAGCAGCCCGGGGTGCTCCGCGGTCTCGCCGCCGACGAGCGACGTGCCCGTGGCGGAGCAGCCGCGGGCGATGCCGGCGACGATGTCCGCGATGCGACCGGGGACGACCCGGCCGCAGGCGATGTAGTCCGTCATGAACAGCGGCCGCGCGCCGACCACGACGATGTCGTCGACGACCATGCCGACGAGGTCCTGGCCGATCGTGTCGTGCTTGTCGATCGCCTGCGCGATGGCCACCTTGGTGCCCACGCCGTCGGTCGAGGTCGCGAGCAACGGACGGCTGAAGTCCCGCAGGAACGAGACGTCGAAGAGCCCGGCGAACCCACCGACGCCCCCGAGCACGGACGCGGAGTGCGTCGCCGCCACCGCGGTCTTCATGAGCTCGACGGCGAGGTCGCCCGCCGCCGTGTCCACACCGGCCTCGGCGTAGGGATTCGCCATTCGTTCATCCTCCGAGGGCGTGGCAGACTTGTTCGGTACCCCCCACTCTACGGTCTGGAGTCCGCTGCGCATGTGCGGCATCGTCGGTCTCGTCTCCCAGGGACCAGCCAACCAATCCATCTACGACGCACTCCTCCTCCTGCAGCACCGCGGGCAGGACTCGACCGGTATCGCCACCGCCGAGGGGCACGTCTTCCACTCCCACAAGACCCGCGGACACGTGCGCGAGGCCTTCCGCACGCGCGACATGCGCGCACTCCTCGGCACGATGGGCCTCGGCCACGTCCGGTACGCCACGAAGGGTGCCGCGAGCAACGAGGAAGAGGCCCAGCCCTTCTACGTGAACGCCCCCTACGGCATCGTGCTCGTCCACAACGGGAACCTGACGAACACGCGTGAGCTCACGCGCGAGCTGTTCGACATCGACCGCCGGCACCTCAACACGTCGTCGGACACGGAGCTGCTCGTCAACGTCCTGGCGCACGAACTGCAGGCCCAGGTCCGCGGCACCGACCTCGACCCCGACCAGGTGTTCGACGCCGTCGCACGCGTGCACGAGCGGGTCGAGGGCTCCTACGCCGCGATCGCGCTCATCGCCGGGCAGGGCGTCCTGGCCTTCCGCGACCCCTACGGCATCCGGCCGCTCATCCTCGGGCACCGGTTCGACGACGCGGGGTCGAGCGAGTGGATCGTGGCGAGCGAGTCGCTCGTGCTCGAGTCCGGCGGGTACGACATCGTGCGCGACGTCGCCCCGGGCGAGGCCGTGTTCATCTCGGTCGACGGGCAGATGGTCTCGCGCCAGTGCGCCGTCGAGCCGCGCCTGGTCCCCTGCTCGTTCGAGTACGTCTACCTCGCTCGTCCGGACTCGATCATGAACGGCATCTCGGTGTACGAGGCCCGGCTCCGCCTCGGCGAGCGCCTGGCCGACACCGTCGCCAAGTACGCGCCGGCGGGCGACATCGACGTCGTCATGCCGATCCCGGACTCGTCACGGCCCGCGGCGATGCAGGTCGCGCGGAAGCTCGGCATCGAGTACCGCGAGGGCTTCTACAAGAACCGGTACGTCGGCCGCACGTTCATCATGCCGGGGCAGGCGGAGCGCAAGCGATCGGTGCGCCAGAAGCTCAACGCGATGTCGAGCGAGTTCAAGGGCAAGAACATCCTCATCGTCGACGACTCGATCGTCCGGGGCACCACGAGTCGCGAGATCGTCGAGATGGCCCGCGCGGCGGGGGCGAACAACGTGACGTTCACGTCAGCCGCGCCGCCGGTCCGCTACCCGCACGTCTACGGGATCAACATGCCGACCCGCGCGGAGCTCATCGCGCACGGCCGCCGGATCCCGGAGATCAACGCCGTGCTCGGGAGCGACCACCTCATCTACCAGGAGGTCGCGGACATGGAGCAGGCGATCATCGAGGGCTCGGACGTCACCGAACTCGAGATGAGCTGTTTCACGGGCGAGTACGTGACGGGCACCGTCACGCCGGAGTACCTCGCCTGGGTCGAGGCGAACCAGCTCAGCTGACGCCCGACGCACGCGTGCGTGACGGCCGGGAGGCCCGCCTCCCGGCCGTCACGCGTGTCCGGCCCGTCGGACCAGGCGTGGTGCTCGGACCGGAGGGAGGGCGCCCGCGGCGCCCGCGGTCGCACTCAGCGCCCGCGGTCGGGTTCAGCGCCCGCGGTCGTCCTCGACGACGCCGTCGACCGTCTCGGTCGGCGATGTGATGCCGAGGTGCTCGGCGGTCAGCCGTCGGGCCTGCTTCGAGAACCGGTGGTCGAGCACGATCGCGACGATCGCGCCGATGACGCCGCCCGCCGTCACACCGTAGAACGAGAAGTACCCGACGAGACCCCAGAACCCGACGTCGGACCCGCGGCTCGTGCCGGTCGTGGCGACGGACGCGCCGTCGGCGAGGTGCTGCGTGGCGAGCACGACGAAGAAGGTCACGACGAATCCGAGCAGGCCGCCGCCGACGATGAACACGCCGAACTTCGGAGCACGCCGGATCGAGACCTCACGACGCGACGCCACTTCGGACGGGGCGGGGACGGACGCGTCGACGGTCCGCGGTTCGTCGGGGGTCCCGCGGTCTGGGGACGGCTCGGTGGTGCTCACCGGACCATTGTCCCCCACTGTGGGACATCCGCGGCCTGGCCATGGGTCCCCCGGACCGAGGACAATGGGGGACGACGAAGTCCCGACATGCGAGGAGCGACGGCCGTGGTGGAGCCGGAGGACGACACGCGCCGACGGGTTTCCCGTCCCGGTGCCCGTCTCCCGTGGCCACTCGTCCCCCGGCGCGAGGAGGACCGCGCCGTCACCGTGCTCGCCGACGACGGCTGGAGTGTCGCCATCGTCGGCGCGGCGGGACTCGGCAAGAGCGTCGTGGCCGCGCGCGTCACGGACCGCGTGGCGCAGCGCAGCACCGGGGACGTCCGGGTCATTCCGATCACGGCCTCACCGCACGAGACGGCCAAGCCGTTCGCGGCCGCCATCGCCCGGTTCGGGGACCTGCCGGCCGCGGCGCTCACCGACGAGCTCGAGGCCGAGCACACCCTCCGCGTCGCGGCGGACCTCGTCGACCGCGACGTCGTCCTGCGCATCGACGACGCCGACCACCTCGACCCGATCACCGCGCGGTACGTCGCCTGGCTCGTCCGGCACGCGCACGCACGGCTCGTGCTGACGTGCCGCGACTTCACCGGGCTCGAGGAGCCCCTGCGCCGCCTGTGGCAGGACGACCTGCTCGAACGCATCGACCTGACGCCGCTCGACCTCCGCGAGACCGAGCGGCTGCTCGAGCGGGCGCTCTCCGGCCCGCTCGAGCACGCCAGCGTGGAACGGGTGCACCGCGCGACCCGCGGCAACCCCCTGCACCTGCGCGAGGTCGTCCGCGCGGCGGTCGCGTCCGGCGCCCTCGAGCGGACCGCGTCGGGGTGGTACTGGCCCGGGCGGATCACCGCGTCGAACAGCCTGGCGGACATGTACCGATCGGAACTCGCGGGCCTCGAACCGGCCCTCCGGGACGTCGTGGACATCGTGGCGTTGGCGGACCCGATCCCGTTGTCGCGGCTGCTGGCCCTGGTGGACGACGCCGATGTCGACCGCGTCGCGTCGCTCGGTCTCGTGTCCGTCGACTCCGACATGACGGCGGACGGCACACCGGTGGTCCGGCCCGCCCACCCGCTCGTCGGCGAGGTCGTCCGGTCCCTCGTCCCGGTGGCACGTCGGGCCCGGTTGTTCGCGCGGGCGAACGCGTTCCGCGCTGACCCGGTCGGCGGGGACGCCCCACCGGCCGCGCGCCTCCGTGCCGCGTTGTGGGCGCTCGAGTGCGGCGTCGTGCCGTCGGCCGACCAGCTGCTCGACGCCGCCGGGGTGGCGGTACGGCTGCAGGAGTACGAGAGCGCGACGGCGCTCGCCTCCTCAGCGTTGTCGGCCGACGACACGACGTTGGCGGTGTCGGTGGCCGCGCTGTGCCTCCGAGCGACGGCCCGGACCTACGGGGTCGGGCGTGAGGCCGCGCGCCACGACGCCGAACGTGCCTGGCTGCTCGCCCGCTCCGACCCGACCGCCCTGCCCGGGGACCTGCTCGTCGAGGCCGTGGAGGTCCTGGCGAACCTCCGGCAGTTCCACGACGACGACGTCGACGCCGCGGTCGCCCTGGTCGAGGAGGCCGCGACGCTCGTGGACGACGCGTCCCGAGAGCGTCTCCGGGTCCTCCGGCTGACGCATCTCGGCTGGGGCGGCCGGTTCGCCGAGGTGCTCGCCGAGGTCGAGCGCAGCGGCGTGCTGCACGCGCCCGTGATCCCGTTCGGGTTCCTGGCGATCGCACCGTGCGCCGTGGTGGCACTCGCCACGACCGGCCGGATCGGCGAGGCCCTGCGGCTGTGCCGGACGTCACTCGAGGTCGCCGCCGCGAACATCGAGGTCGCGCCGTGGAGCCTCGGCGAGCTGTACTCGGTGCTGCACCAGGTCCAGCTCTGGGCGGGCGACGTCAGCGGCCTGACGGTGCAGGTCGACCGTCGGTGGAGCCCGTTCTTCAAGTACGACTTCACGCTCGAGCTCCTCGGCGCCGGGAACCAGGCGCTCGCGGAGCGCCGCTGGGACGACGCGATCACCGCGTTCTCCGGCGCGTGCGAGCGGTTCGCGGTGCTCGACCACGGCGGGTTCGCCGGATACGCCTGGGCGAAGCTCGCGTTCGCGCAGGCCGTCGCGGGGCGGACGCGCGAGGCCGTGGTGTCGGCGGAACGCGCCCGTGCGACGCCGCTCCGTGGGATGCGCATCACGGGCGAGGAGATCCCGCTGAGCCTGACGTTCACGGACTCGGTGCTCGGGCGACCTGCCGCGATGGCGGACGCCATGACGATCGCGCAGCGGTCGGAGCGCTCGGGCGCGTGGATGCCGGCGATGCTCGCGCGCAACGTCCAGTTCGTGCTGCTGTTCGCGCAGGGGGCCGACACCCGGGGCGCCCTGGCCCGGCTCCGCGCCGCCGCCGAGCACGTCGAGGGTGCCCTCGCGCCGGCGATCGTCGGCCACGCAGCGGCGCTCGCGAGCGGGGACGAGCGGGTCATCGCCGAGGCACGTGCGACCCTGGCGGCCGCGGGCGTGATGATCCGCGTCGGCCAGAAGGGCCCCCCGTTGACCCGTCGCGAGTACGAGATCGCGGAGCTCGCCGGGCAGGGGCTGAGCAACCGACAGATCGCCGAGCAGCTCGGTCGGAGCGTTCGCACGATCGACGCGCACATCGCGCGGATCTTCGCCAAGTGGGACATCCACTCGCGGTCGGAACTCGTCGATCGACTCTGATCGTCGAGTCCGCCGCACACCACGTGCGCCGTGATCACGGCCATGGCACCCACACGAACGCTGTTCGGGCAGCGTCGTGTGGGTGTCGTCGGGGTCGGGCCCGTTCGGGTCGGGCCCGCCTCCCGGTGGCTCCACCAACGCTAACGAGGGGACCCACCGGTCGGCATCGGTAAGCAGGTACCTAAATCTGTCACCCGCCCGAGGGACACGGGGGACAACCGGACCGATC
This sequence comes from Curtobacterium sp. MCBD17_028, assembly GCF_003234875.1. Classification (NCBI taxonomy): domain Bacteria; kingdom Bacillati; phylum Actinomycetota; class Actinomycetes; order Micrococcales; family Microbacteriaceae; genus Curtobacterium; species Curtobacterium sp. MCBD17_028. The sequence continues at coordinate 7,377 of NZ_QKTQ01000003.1, forward strand.
GAGCGCGGTCAGGCGCGCGGCAGGCGGACCGGGAGGAACGGGGCCAGGTCGGCGCGTGATCCCGACGCCGTCACGCGCGCGGCTCCGACCGCCTCGGCCCAGGAGATCGCCCCCGTGGCGAGGGCGATCCAGGTCGCGGCATCGGTCTCGACCACGTTCGGCGGCGTGCCGCGCGTGTGGCGCGGTCCCGGAACGGCCTGGACGGCTCCGTACGGGGGGACACGGACCTCGACGCTGTTGCCCGGCACGGTGTCGGCGAGTACCTGGAGCGTCCACCGCACGGCGGTCGCGGTGGACGTGCGATCGGTGGCTCCGCCCTGCACGGCGGCGAGCGCGGCGGCGCCCTCGGCGGCGTCGATGGTCCTGCGGGGCACGGCGTCAGCGTACCGCCCGGGCCGGCGGTCGACCGTCGCTCGGTAGGCTGTGGCCGTGCGCATCCTCGTCCTCGGTTCCGGTGCCCGTGAGCACGCGATCATCGCCGCGCTCCTCGCGGAGGACGCCGGCCACGTCATCACCGCAGCCCCGGGCAACACCGGCATCGCCGCCGACGTCGAGACGGTCGGGCTCGACGCGACGAACCGCGGGCTCGTGACGGAGTACGCGATCGAGAACGGCATCGAACTCGTCGTGATCGGCCCGGAGGCCCCGCTCGTCGAGGGCGTCGCGGACGCGCTCCGGACGCGCGGCATCGCGGTGTTCGGGCCGGGCAAGGCCGCGGCGCGGATCGAGGGCTCCAAGGCGTTCGCCAAGCGGATCATGGCCGAGGCCGGGGTCCCGACGGGCGAGGCCGCCCACGTGGGAACAGCGGACGAGGTCGAGGCCGCCCTGGACCGCCTCGGCGCGCCGTACGTCGTCAAGGCGGACGGGCTGGCGGCAGGCAAGGGCGTGCTCGTGACCGAGGACCGCCAGGCCGCCGTCGAGCACGCGACCTACTGGCTCCAGTACGGCCACGTCGTCATCGAGGAGTTCCTCGACGGCGAGGAGGTCTCGCTCTTCTTCTTCAGCGACGGCCACGACGTGCTGCCGATGACCCCCGCGCAGGACTACAAGCGGCTCGGGGACGGCGACGTCGGGCCGAACACCGGCGGCATGGGGGCGTACTCGCGCCTGCCGTGGCTCGACGAACGCTGGGGCTCCGAGCGGGCCTTCGTCGACGAGGTCACCGAACTCGTGGCGCTGCCGACGGTCCGCCGGCTCGAGCACGAGGGCACCCCGTTCATCGGGCTCCTCTACTGCGGCCTCATCGTCACCGAGCAGGGCGTCCGCGTCATCGAGTTCAACGCGCGGTTCGGCGATCCGGAGACCCAGGTGGTGCTCCCCCGCCTCGTGACGCCACTCAGCGCGCTCATGCTCGCCGCCGCGACCGGACGGCTCGGCCAGACCCCGCGTCCGGAGTTCGCGCCCGGTGCCGCCGTCACCGTCGTGCTCGCGAGCGAGGGCTACCCCGACAACCCCGTCACCGGTCGGCCGATCACCGGACTCGACGACGCCGCGGCACTCGAGGGCGTGACCGTCCTGCACGCCGCGACGGGGATGCTCGAGGGACAGCTCATCGCCACGGGCGGCCGGGTGCTCAACGTCGTCGCGATCGGTGACTCGTTCGAGCAGGCGCGGGCCCGGGCCTACGCCGGCCTGTCCCGGATCCACCTCGAGGGCGCGCAGTACCGCACCGACATCGCGGCGCGGGTGGCACGGTGACCGCCGCGGAGACGGGGGGCGTGCGCCCCGCGACCGCAGCGGAGCTCGAGGGCTGGCGGCACGTCGCGACCGGCAAGGTCCGTGACCTGTACGTGCCGGCGAGCGCGGCCTCCCCGGCGACCGCGACCGAGCTCCTGCTCGTCGCGAGCGACCGCGTCAGCGCGTTCGACCACGCGCTCGAACCGCCGATCCCCGGCAAGGGCGAGCTGCTCACGCGGCTGTCGCGGTTCTGGTTCGCGCAGCTCGGGGACGTCCCGAACCACCTGCTCGGCGAGACCCACCAGGGCACGCCCGTACCGGAGGCCGTGGCGGCACGGTCGATGCGCGTCCGGCCGCTCACGATGTTCCCGATCGAGTGCGTCGTGCGCGGGTACCTCGTCGGCAGCGGCTGGGCGGAGTACCAGGAGACCGGGAGCGTGTGCGGCGTCGCCCTGCCCGCGGGGCTGTCGAACGGCGACCGGCTGCCCGAGCCGATCTACACCCCCGCGTACAAGGCCCCGCAGGGCGCCCACGACGAGAACATCACCTACGAGCGGACGGTCGAGCTCGTCGGGCCGGACGTCGCCGCCGCGCTCCGCGACATGTCCCTGCACGTGTACGAGTCCGCGGCCGCGATCGCCCTGCAGCGCGGGGTCGTCATCGCGGACACGAAGTTCGAGTTCGGCCACGACGCCGCCGGGCAGATCCGGATCGCGGACGAGGTCCTGACGAGCGACTCGAGCCGCTACTGGGACGCCGAGGCCCACGAGGGCGGCGACCGCACCGCGTCGTTCGACAAGCAGATCGTGCGGAACTGGCTCACCGAGCACTGGGACGGGCAGGGCGCCCCGCCCGTGCTGCCCGACGAGATCGTCGAGCGGACCGCAGCGCGGTACCGGGAGCTCATCGAACGCCTCGGCGCCTGACCCGCAGCACGTCAGCCCGCGGCGCAGCACGGCAGCCCGCCGCGCAGCACGACCGGCCACGCTCCGAGCACCGGTCCGGGAGGCGCGACGTACGCTGGATCCGTGCCTCGCGTCCTGTGTTCCATCGCTCTGGCCGCAGGCCTCGTCACCGGCCTGGCGGGCTGTTCCGTCCACGACAGCACGGGTCGGGTGAGCGTCGACGTGAGCACCGACGCCGCGCAGGGACACCGCTACAACGTGCAGGTGCTCGACGCCGACGGGCAGCTCGTCGAGCACCAGTCGATGCTCCCCGGGCAGTCGTCCGACTTCGCCGGGGTGCCGCTCGGGCGCATCACGGTCCGCGCGTCGGGGCTCTGCACGCTGCGCACGACGCTGCACGTCGACGAGGTCGTCCACGTCCGGCTCGGCACCGGGGGCTGCCACCGCTGATCTCCGTTCCGGCGTGTGCCGCCCGTCGACGGTCATCAGCGAGGCCATGATGTCCGAGGCGGACGAGACAGCCGACGGGGAGGACGACGACGTGGTCGACCGAGGGACATCAGCGCGACCGGTCGCGCTCGTGACGGGGGTCGGGCGCCGCGCGGGCATCGCGGCGGCGCTCGCGGAACGGCTGGCGGCGGACGGCTGGGACCTCGCCTTCAGCTGGTGGGGTCCGTACGACGAGCGCGTGTACGGCGCACCGGACCCCGAGGGGGTCGACGCGGTGGTCGAGGTCTGCGCCGCTGCCGGTGCCCGAGTGGCGCGCCTCCCGGTCGACCTGGCGGAGGCGGACCAGGCGGCGGGACTCGTGCCCGCGGCGGCGGCGGCGCTCGACGTACCGGTGGCGGCGCTCGTGCTGTCGCACGCCGAGTCGGTCGACTCGTCGATCGCGACCACGACGGTCGAGGCCTTCGACCGGCACGTCGCGGTGAACGCCCGGGCCACGTTCCTGATGATCCAGGCGTACGCCGAGGCACTGCGGGGCCCGGCCGCCGAGGTCCCGCGGGAGCGGCGCCGGATCGTCGCGCTGACGAGCGACCACACCGCGTTCAACCTGGCGTACGGCATGAGCAAGGGCGCGCTCGACCGGATCGTCCTGGCCGCCGCCAAGGAGCTCGCCGACCTCGGTGTCGCGGCGAACCTCGTGAACCCCGGACCGAACGACACCGGGTGGATGACGCCCGAGGTCGTCGAGATGGTGCTCGGGCGGACCCCGGGCGGTCGACTCGGCACCCCCGCGGACACGGCCGCGCTCGTCGGGTTCCTCTGCTCGCCCGAGGGCGGCTGGGTGAACGGGCAGCTGCTGAAGTCCGACGGCGGGTTCTCGCTCGAGGTCTGAGCCGGGGCAGGATGGAGCGATGACCGAGCCCGCACCCGAGTGGACCGTCGTCCGCGAGGGCGACCTCACCCTCACCGACCACGAGGCCATCGCGGCGATGCTCGCGCAGGCGTTCCCGGACTGGGACCACTGGTACGTCGGCGGGCGGAGCTGGAGCGGGATGCAGCCCGAACGGCGGGTGATCGCGACCGTGGACGACGTCGTCGTCGCGCACGTCGGGATCCGGCGGATGTTCGTGACCGTCGGCGGACGCGACCAGCTCGTCGGGGCGGTCGGGCTCGTCGGGGTGACCCCGCGCCTCCAGGGCCGGGGGCTCGGTGGCGAGCTCCTGGCGCGGACCGCGGCGGTGCTCGACGAGCTCGCGGTCCCCTTCGGCCTGCTCGGGACGGGCGAGGACCGCGTGCCGTTCTACGGCTCGGCCGGCTGGCGGCTGCTCTCCGACACCGCGGGCTGGTACTCGGCCTTCACCGCCGACGGGGCGGGCCTCACCGTCGTCGACGACGAGGGGTGGCTCGTGCTGCCCGTCCGCGCGACGCTCGAGGACTGGCCGGGCGGCGAACTGCACTGGGACGCGCAGCTGGTCTGAGCCGGATGCCGGTCTGCCGCGACGGCACCCGGTGCGGAGCACAGCGGGGCTGAGCCGAATCTCACCGAGGCGGAGCGTGCCGGACGGTCGCCGTGGACCGACAATGGAACCTCCACCGCCGCGGCTCCCGCGCGAGCCGCGGCCCCGCACGCCAGGAGGCACCCCACGCCCACGCCCGCCGTCTTCTGGAGCACCTGGCACCTCGACCCGCTCGCGGCCGTGATGCTCGTCGTCGCTGCGGTGGCGTACGGGCGGTGGCTCGTCATCGCACGTCGCCGCGGACACCAGTGGTCGGCAGCGCGGGTGCTCGGCTTCGTCGCGGCCCTCGTGCTGTTCGCGGTCCTGCAGTTCGGGATCACCGGCGTGTACGACCGGGAACTCCGCTGGGCGTTCGTCCTCCGGCTCGCGCTGCTGCTCATCGCCGTGCCGACCTTCGCCGCGCTCGGCGGCCCGCTCACGCTCGTCCGTCTGGCGGGCTCCGAGCGGAGCGTCCGCGTCGTCGACGGTCTGCTGCACTCGCGGGCGGTCCGGCTGCTCGGCAACGCGATCGTGTCGCCGCTCGTCGCGCTCGCGGTGTTCGCGGTGCTCCTCACCCCGCTCGCGGCGACGATCCGCACGTCGGGCGTGTGGGAGGTCGTCATCACCGTGTTCGTCCCGATGCTCGGGTTCGCGCTCGTCGCGCCGATCTCGGAGCCGGGCGTGCTGCGCTCCACGACGTTCCTCACGGCGGAGTTCCTGCTCGCGTTCGTGGAGCTGCTGCTCGACGCCGTGCCCGGGGTCGTCATGCGGATCACGAACCACGTCATGGACCACGCGGGCGTCGGGCTCGTCGGGCCGTCGTGGGCGCCGTCCGCCCTGCAGGACCAGCACCTGGCGGCGGACCTGCTCTGGTTCATCGCCGAGGTCGGGGACATCCCGATCCTCATCGCGCTGTTCATCCGGTGGCAGCGGACGGACCGCCGCGAGGCCCGCAGCATCGACGAGCTGTCCGACGAGGAGGTCGAGGCCATGACGCGGGAACACCTCGACCGGTTCCGCCGCCAGGCCTGACCCGCCGTCCCCCCTCCGGGGCCCCCGCTTCCGCCGGTTCCCGACACTCCCGCGGTCGGACGACGGCGGCCCGTCGCCACATGCAGGCGCATGGGACGGCGGGGCCGGGAGGCCGGGCGCGGCTACTCGAGGATGGTCGGCGTCGCGTCCGTGGTCGGGCCGACGGTGGCCGGGACAGCGGTCGCACCGGCCTCCGCCCTGGCGCCAGCCCGCGCCGGAGCACCGGCACCGGCACCGGCACCGGCACCGGCACCGGCACCGGCACCGGCACCGACCGGAGTACCAGCCGCCGCGGCAGGGGCACCGGCCTGCGCCGAGGCACCCGCACCCGCCGCCGGACGACCGGCCCCGCCCCACGCCGCGGCCTTCGGCTTCGCGAAGAACAGCGCGGCGACGATCGCCACGATCAGCACGGCCGCGGGGAGCACGAGCGCCTGCCCCATCGCGGTGCTGAACGGCAGCTTGAGGAACGACGGGAGCACCCCGATCGCGGAGGAGGCGCTGCCGGAGTTCCCCGCGCCTCCCGAGTGGGGGAACTCGGCGGAGATCCGCGACTCCATGAGCGCGGCGATGCCGGCGGAACCGAGCACGGCGCCGATCTGCCGTGTCGTGTTGTACACACCGGAGCCGGCGCCTGCGAGGCGCGGCGGCAGGTTCCGGGTGGCGGTGACGGACAGCGGCCCCCACATGCAGGCGTTGCCGAGGCCGAGCAGCAGCGCGGGGAGCAGGATCCAACCCCAGGGCGCGTTGCCGGCGATGAGGGAGCCGATCCAGAACAGCCCGGCCGAGGTGCAGGCGAGCCCGAACGCCCCGATCCACTTCGGGTTGACGCGGTGCATGTTGCGTCCGACGAACGGCGCGAGCCCCGCGGAGAGCACGGCCATGGGCGTGAGGAGGAGCGCGGCCTGCGTCGGCGAGAACGCCGTGACGTCCTGCGCCCAGAGCGTCACCGGCAGCGCGAAGGACGAGATCGAGACGCCGACGGCCGTGATGGCCAGGTTGGCGAGCGAGAAGTTGCGGTCCGCGAACAGGCCGAGCGGGAGGAGCGGCTCACCTTTCTGCACGCCCTGCCACACCACGAACGCGGCGAGCACGACGATGCCGGCGATGATGAGCGACCAGACGGAGATCGGGCCCGTGATGGTGCCCCAGTCGTAGGTCCCGCCCTCCTGGATGCCGAAGACGAGCAGGAACAGCCCGGCGGCGCTGAGCACGATGCCGAGGACGTCGAACGAGTGCGCGTGCGTGTCGAACGTCGGGACGAGCCGCTGCGCGAGCACGAAGGCGACGACGCCGACGGGCACGTTCACGAAGAAGATCCACTGCCAGCCGAGGCCGTCGACGAGCAGGCCGCCCGCGATCGGTCCGACGAGGGTCGCGACGCCGGCCGTGGCACCCCAGAGGCCCATGGCGGCACCACGGCGCTCGGGCGGGAACATCCGCGTGATGGTCGCCATGGTCTGCGGGGTCATCATCGCGGCACCGAGGCCCTGCACGACGCGGGCGACGATGAGCATGCCGATCGAGCCGGACAGCCCGCACCAGAGACTGGACAGGGTGAAGACGACGAGCCCGATCTGGTACATCGTCTTCGGGCCGAAGCGGTCACCGAGGCGACCGGTGATGAGGAGCGGCACGGCGTACGCGAGCAGGTAGGCGCTCGTCACCCAGATGACGGAGTCGATGTCGGCGTCGAGCTTCCGCTCGATGGTGGGGGTCGCGACGGACACGATGGTCGAGTCGACGAGGATCATGAAGAAGCCGATGACGAGGGCCCAGAGGGCCGGCCAGGGCTTGCGTTCGGTGGTCATGCGTTCGGTTCTGCTTCCTTGTGGTGGTCAGTCGCGTGGTACGCGAGGGCGTCGGGGTGGTCGTCCGCGCCCTCCCAGTCGAGGTCGCCCGTGGTGAGGCGGTCGACGACCTGCTCGACCGCCGCGAGTTCGGCGGCGAGCACGGTGCGCTGGTACGCCAGGTCGAGCCAGTAGCGCTCGGGGAGGTGCTTCGAGGTGACGCTCTCGTACGCCTCGTCGAGGAAGGCCGTCCGTTCCCGGAGCGCGGCGATCCGCGTGCCGAGGGTGTCGAGGACCTCGACGCGGGGCAGGTTGTGCGCCTCGGCGATGGCGAGCGGGAACTCGGGGTACTCCTCGGCCGGGGTCGCGAGCATCGTCAGGAGCTGCTCGCGGAGTACCGCCCGCCCCTGCTCCGTGATGGCGTAGGTGGTGCGCTCGGGCCGGTTGCCCTCGCGGTCCGTGCCCTGCTCGACCAGGTATCCGAGTTGCGTCAGTCGCCCGACCTGGTGGTAGAGCGTGCCCGGGCGCACCTTGACGTTCCGGTCCTCCTTCCGGAGCACCATCGTCTGGAACATCTCGTACGGGTGCATGGGGCGCTCGGCGAGCAGCGCGAGCGCGGCGAACGCGAGCGGTGTCATGTCCGGCATGGAGGGCCTCCCGTCCTGGTTGTCCGACGCCGATTATTCGACGTGGAATATACGCCTTGGAACAACCGGACGCAAGGGTAGACTCGGCTGGTCCCTTCCCCCCGACCCCTGTTGGAGTTGACAAGGTGCCCACGATCGTCGTCGAGGTCATGCCGAAGGCAGAGATCCTCGACCCCCAGGGGAAGGCCGTGGGCGGCGCCCTGGCCCGCCTCGGCAAGTCCGACCTCACGAACGTCCGCATCGGCAAGCGGTTCGAGGTGTCCGTCGACGGGCCTGTCGACGACGCCAAGCTCGACGAGGTCCGCGGGATCGCTGCCGACGTCTTCTCGAACGCCGTGATCGAGGACGTCGTCTCCGTCCACGTCGAGGGCGAGTGACCCCGGTGCGCATCGGCGTCATCACGTTCCCCGGATCGCTGGACGACCGCGACGCCCAGCGCGCCGTCCGCCTGGCCGGTGCCGAGCCGGTCGCGCTCTGGCACGGCGACCACGACCTCCAGGGCGTCGACGGCATCGTGCTGCCCGGCGGGTTCTCGTACGGGGACTACCTGCGCGCCGGTGCGATCGCCGCGAAGGCGCCGATCATGGCCGAGGTCATCGACGCCGCCGACAAGGGGATGCCGGTGCTCGGCATCTGCAACGGGTTCCAGATGCTCGCGGAGGCCCGGCTCGTCCCCGGCGCGCACACCCGGAACGCACACCAGCAGTTCATCCGGCGCGACCAGAAGCTGCGCGTCGAGAACGCCGAGACCGCGTGGACGAGCGGGTTCGCGCCCGAGCAGGAGATCACCATCCCGCTCAAGAACGCCGACGGCCGGTTCGTCGCCGACAGCGAGACGATCAAGCGCATCGAGGGCGAGGGGCAGGTCGTCTTCCGGTACGTCGGGGTCAACCCGAACGGCTCCATCGACGACATCGCCGGTGTCTCGAACGAGCGCGGGAACGTCGTCGGGCTCATGCCGCACCCCGAGCACGCCACCGAGCCCGGGTTCGGGCCGGACACCCCCGCCGCGATGTCCTCGGGCACCGACGGTCTCACCTTCTTCACCTCGGTCATCGAGTCGACGCTCGTCCGGTGACGAGCACCCCCGCTCGTCACACGGCGAGCACCGACGTGACCACCCGGCGCCGAACCGTCGACGCCCGCGACCAGGAGCCTCCGCAGCCGTGACCGACGCCCAGCAGTCCGACGCCCACGCGCAGTTCGCGCCCGAGCCCGCCACGACCGCGCCGGGCGCCCCGGTCGCCGAGGCGCCGACGATCCCCGGGCCCGCTCCCGCTGGCGCCGCTGGCGGTCCGTCCGCGGGCGGCCGAGGGGTCCCGGCTCCCGACACCGTGCAGGACGCCGCCGCGACGCCCGACAAGGAGCAGCCGTACGAGGCCCTCGGGCTCACGGCCGACGAGTACGCGCGAATCCGCGAGATCCTCGGCCGCCGCCCCACCTCGGGCGAGCTCGCCATGTACTCGGTGATGTGGAGCGAGCACTGCTCGTACAAGTCGTCGAAGAACTACCTGCGGCAGTTCGGCCGGAAGGTCACGCCGGAGATGACCAAGCGGCTCATGGTCGGCATGGGCGAGAACGCCGGCGTCGTCGACGTCGGCAACGGCTACGCCGTCACGTTCAAGGTCGAGTCCCACAACCACCCGTCCTACGTCGAGCCGTACCAGGGCGCGGCCACGGGCGTCGGGGGCATCGTCCGCGACATCATCTCGATGGGTGCCCGCCCGGTGGCGGTCATGGACCAGCTTCGGTTCGGCGCCATCGACGCCGAGGACACCGCGCGCGTCGTGCACGGCGTCGTCGGGGGCATCTCGTTCTACGGCAACTGCCTGGGCCTGCCGAACATCGGCGGCGAGACCTACTTCGACCCGATCTACCAGGGGAACCCCCTGGTGAACGCGCTCGCGGTGGGGGTCCTCAAGCACGAGGACCTGCACCTGGCGAACGCGTCGGGCACCGGCAACAAGATCGTCCTGTTCGGCGCCCGGACGGGAGGCGACGGCATCGGTGGCGCGTCGATCCTCGCCTCCGACACGTTCACCGAGGGCGGCCCGACCAAGCGTCCGGCGGTCCAGGTCGGCGACCCGTTCGCCGAGAAGGTCCTGATCGAGTGCTGCCTCGAGCTGTTCCGCGCTGGCCTCGTCGAGGGCATCCAGGACCTCGGCGCGGCCGGCATCTCGTGCGCGACCTCGGAGCTCGCGTCGAACGGCGACGGCGGCATGCACATCTCGCTCGACGACGTGCTGCTCCGCGACCCCACGCTCACGGCCGAGGAGATCCTCATGTCGGAGAGCCAGGAGCGCATGATGGCCGTCGTCCGGCCGGACAAGCTCGACGCGTTCCTCGCGGTCACCGCCAAGTGGGACGTCGAGACGAGCGTCCTCGGCGAGGTCACCGGCACCGGCCGCCTGGTCATCGACTGGCAGGGTCAGGAGATCGTCAACGTCGACCCCCGCACCGTCGCGGTCGACGGCCCCGTGTACGACCGGCCCGTCGCCTACCCGACCTGGATCGACGCGGTGCAAGAGGACAGCGCGGCCTCGCTCGACCGTCCGTTCGAGGGCGAGGACCTCCGCACCCAGTTCCTGCAGGTGCTCGGCTCGCCGAACATGGCGGACAAGCGCTGGGTGACGAACCAGTACGACACGTACGTCCTCGGGAACACGGCCCTGTCGTTCCCCGACGACGGCGGCATGATCCGCGTCGACGAGGAGACCGGCCTCGGTGTGGCGATCGCCACGGACGCCAACGGCCGCTACTGCTACCTCGACCCCAAGGAGGGCGCCCGTCTCGCCCTCGCCGAGGCCTACCGCAACGTCGCGACGACGGGTGCGGTGCCCGCGGCGGTGACCGACTGCCTGAACTTCGGCTCCCCGGAGAACCCCGAGGTGATGTGGCAGTTCTCGCAGGCGGTCGAGGGCCTCGCCGACGGCTGCATGGAGCTCGGGATCCCCGTCACGGGCGGCAACGTGTCGTTCTACAACCAGACCGGCACGACGCCGATCCACCCGACCCCCGTGGTCGGTGTCCTCGGGATCATCGACGACGTCGCCAAGCGGGTGCCGTCGGGCTGGCAGGACGACGGCCACAACGTCTACCTGCTCGGTCGGACCTCGCTCGAGCTCGACGGCTCGGCCTGGGCCGGCACCGTGCACGGGCACCTCGGCGGGCGTCCGCCGGCGGTCGACCTCGACCAGGAGAAGGCCCTCGCGGACCTCCTGCACGCCGCGGCCGACGAGCAGCTGCTGACGAGCGCGCACGACCTCGCCGACGGCGGGCTCGCGCAGTCGCTCGCCGAGTCCGTGCTGCGGTTCGGCATCGGCGCGCGCGTCGTGCTCGACGAGCTCGAGGACCGCGACGGCATCGACCTCGCCACCGCGCTGTTCTCGGAGTCGACCGGCCGCGTGCTCGTCACCGTCCGGCGCGAGGACGACGTCCGGTTCCAGGGACTCTGCGACGGCCGCGGGTACCCGGTGCTCCGCATCGGCGTGACCGACGCGGAGTCGCAGGCGCTCGAGCTCCAGGGCGCCTTCACCGTGCCGCTCGCCGAGCTCCGTCGGACCCACGGCAGCACCCTGCCCGAGCGGTTCGGTGCCGTGGTCGAGGAGACCGTCACCGAGGGGACGCTCGGCTGACGATGACGGTCGTCACCCTGCCGACCGCGGAGATGCTCGACCTGTTCGGGCCCGCGCCCGACGGCGTCACGCTCGAGGTGTGGGACATCGAGTCGCCCCACCCCCGGCCGTCCTCCGTCACCGGCGTGCTCATCCCGGCGTACTTCCGCGGCGGTCACCGCTGGCAGTACGTGCACGACCTGCCCGGGCTCGAGCTCCTGCAGCTCCCGAGCGCGGGGTACGAGTGGGCGCTCCCCCACGTGCCCGGACACGCCACGCTCGCGAACGGCCGCGGGATCCACGACGACGAGACCGCCGAACTCGCCGTCGGCCTGGCGTTGACCTCGCTCCGGAACCTCGACGTGCACACGCTCGAGCGCACCCGGCAGGAGTGGACCGTTCGGCTCGGGCGCTCGCTCGCGGAACGGCGGGTGCTCGTGGTCGGCCACGGCTCGATCGGCCGCGAGATCGCCGCGCGGTTCGAGGCGTTCAAGTCCCACGTCACCGTCGTGGCCCGCACCGCTCGCGAGCAGGACGGCCGGCAGGTGCACGCGTTCACCGAGCTCCCGACGCTCGTGGCGACGGCCGACGTGGTCGTGCTCATCACCCCGCTCACCGACACGACGGCCGGGCTGATGTCCGCCGAACTGCTCGCCGCCATGCCCGACGGCGCCCTGCTCGTCAACGTCGCCCGCGGTGGGGTCGTCGACACCGAGGCGCTCGTGGCCGAGTTGTCGTCCGGGCGCCTGTCCGCGGCGCTCGACGTCACCGACCCGGAGCCGCTGCCCGCGGGGCACCCGCTCTGGACGACGCCGAACACCGTGTTGACGCCGCACGTCGGAGGGAACACGGGTCTGAGCGTGCCGCGGACGGTGGACCTCATGCGGCGGCAGGTGGCGGCCCTGGCGGCCGGGCGGCCGCTCGCGAACGTGGTCCAGCCCGAGGGGGCGGGCTCCCCCACGGCCTGACCCCGCCCACCGATCCCGTTCCGCCTGTCTTCGACGGTCCGGGCGTGGCCTGTGGACACGGCACCCGCGGACACGGCGCCCGCGGACACGTCGCCCCGGGCTGCCCGACCCTCGGCTCAGGCGATGGGCACGATGCAGGTCGGGGTCCCAACGGGGACGACCGCGACGGGGACACCCGGGATGCCGTCCTGGTCGAGCGGCAGGACCGCGACGCCGTCGGACCGCTCGTTCGCGACGAGGAGGAACCCGCCGACGCGGGCGAAGTGCCGCGGCCACGATCCGCCGCACGGGACCTCCGCCAAGCGTCGCAGCCCCTGCGCGGCATCGAGCACGCAGATGGTGTCGCGCCCGCGAGCCGCCACGTACACGCGACCGGTGTCGTCGACCTCGATGTGGGACAGCAGCGTCTCGCCGACGGGCCCGCCGAACGCGGGTGCACTCTCGACGTCGTGCAGGACGCCGTCGGCATCGGCCTGGAGGCGGTGCACCCGTCCGTCGAGCTCCCCGCTGACGAGCAGGTGGTCGCCCCACCAGGCCATGTGCCGAGGCCCCGTCCCGGCGGGCAGGGTGTGCTGACGGACGTGGTCGATGACGGGGGCGCCGTCATCGTCGACACCCATGCGGTACTCGTGGATCGCGTCCCCGCCGAGGTCCGAGACCAGGACGGTGCCGTTGCGGCCCGCGACGACCTGGTGCGCGTGCGGCTGCTCCTGCCGCGTCACGACCGGCCCCGAGCCGTGCGGGAGGTCGGTGCCGGTCGTCGAGAGGACCGGGGCTCCGGCCCGGGTCTCCGCGCCGTGCTCGTACGCGACGGTCCCGTCGTGGAGGACCGACTCGGCGTGCACGTCCGCTGGTTCGAGTGCGACCGCACCGACGCTGCCCGAGGAGTAGTTCGCGAGCAGCAGGACGCCGGACGCATCGACGTGCGCGTGGCAGGGGTCTGCACCGTGGCTCGGGGCATCCCAACGGTGCTCGAGGGTGGCGTCGTGACGGCGGAACGCATGCACGCTGCCCTCCGCCGCTTCGGACACGGCGAACACGCTGTCGCCGGACTGCACGAGGAACGAGGGGTTGTCGACGACGGCGATGGTCCGCGCCGTCAGATCACCCGCGGTGTCCGCCTCGACCAGGGAGATCCCCGTCGCGTTCCCACCCCGGGATGCCGTGTACCCGCCGACGAGGAACCGCAGCGCGGCGAGTCCCTGCCCCGCCCCGTCCGCGGTGTCCGTCACTCGTCGCCCACCGCGATCCGCTCGTGGTGGTGGATCACCTCGGCGATGATGAAGTTGAGGAACTTCTCGGCGAAGGCGGGGTCGAGGTGCGACTCCGCCGCGAGCGACCGCAGCCGCGCGACCTGGACCTGCTCGCGCTCCGGGTCCGCCGGCGGCATACCGGCCGCGGCCTTCAGGTACCCCACCCGCTGCGTGTACTTGAACCGCTCCGCGAGCATGTGCACGACGGCCGCGTCGATGTTGTCGATGCTCTGCCGGATCGCCGCGAGCTCGTCGACCGCGGAGCGCTCGTACGGCGAGGCCGAGCGGGTTCCTCGGGTGTCGGTGGTGGTCCCGGAGGGCTGATCGGCGGCGGTCATGCGACGAGCCTAACGGCGGCCACCACCACGGGTCGCTGTGTGACAGCGGCTGTGGAGAGCACTCACATGTGGATCACGCCTGCGAGCTCGACGAGGGACGGCACGGCGAACTCGGCGCGCTCGAACACCGCCGGCCAGGGCGCTCCGGTGCGGTCGACGAACGCCGTCCGGAGCCCGGCCCGCCGAGCACCGTGCAGGTCCCAGGGGTGCACCGCGGCGAGCACGGCCTCGCCCGGTTCGACCCCGATCGACGCGAGCCCGCGCCGGTAGGCGTCCGGGTGGGGCTTCATGACGCTCGTGTCCTCGACGCCGATGTGCCGCTCGACCAGGTCCGCGACCCCGGCTCGCTCGACCAGTGCCCGTGCGTTGGCTCCCGCCCCGTTCGACAGCGTCACGATCCGGTGCCCCGCTGCGGCGAGCGCGGTGATCCCCCCTGCGACGTCGTCGTGCGGCGGGAGCTCGGCGAACGCTCCGAGGATCGCGTCAGCCGCATCCGCCGGCTCGTCGAGCAGACCCTCGACGTGTGCCAGGAGCCCGAGCAGCACGGGGCGTCCGACCTCGGCGAACGAACGGGACTCGCCCACCATCGTCAGGGCGAAGCCGTCGCGCAGGGTGGCGGCGAACCAGGTCTGCGCGAGGGCACCGGCAGCCCCCTCGGCCTCGAAGGCCGGGGCGAGCGCCGACAGGTCGGAGAGGGTCTCGTTGACGTCGAGCACGATGACGGGTCGGTCCATGTCGGTGACGCTACGCGCCAGGACGGGCGCGCCAGGGCCTCCCGGCTGACCCTGGGGACGACGGCGGTGCGGTCGGCGCTGTGGAGGGGAGGATGCCGGACACGGCCCTCCTGCCCGCCTAGGCTCGGCAGCGCCCGGCAGCGCCCGGCGTCGGCCGGGACCGGCGCGGGCCGGGAGGCACGGGAACGGAGTCGAGGATGGCAACGATCGTCAGCGCCACGTGGATCGCGATCGAGGGACACGAGGGGACCGTCGCCGAGTCCCTGCAGAGCCTCGTGGAGGCCACGCACGCGGAGCCGGGCAACCTCGTGTACGAGGTCTACGTCGACGACGCCGAGCCGCGCGTGTTCCGGATCTTCGAGAAGTACGTCGACGACGACGCGTTCCAGGCACACATCGACTCGCCCCACTTCTCGGAGTACGGCACGCTGGGAGCGATCCCCCATCTGGAGGGCCGGGAGCGGCGGACGTTCCGCGCACTCTGATCGGCGGTTCCCCCACACACCCCGCTGACACCACCGCCGTCCACACCACTCCTGTGCGTGGTCTGGGCAGCTCCCCGCTCCTGGGACAATGGTTCCCATGTCGATCGTGCTCGGGATCTCGTGTGTGTTCGCCGTCCTCGCCGGACTGGTGCACGTCTACATCTTCTTCCTCGAATCCGTCGCCTGGACGAGCCCGCGCACGCGTCAGGTGTTCGGCATCGCGGACGAGGCCGAGGCGCGATCGACCCGGACACTGGCGTTCAACCAGGGCTTCTACAACCTCTTCCTGGCGATCGGGGCGGTGCTCGGGGTCGTCCTCGTCGTCACGGGCAGCAGCGCGACCGGGTGGGCTCTCGTCGTCTTCGCGTGCGCGTGCATGGTCGGCGCATCGGTGATCCTCGGGGCCACCGGTCGCCGCTACCGCAACTCCGCGCTGGTGCAGGGGTCGTTCCCGCTGATCGCGCTCGTGTTCGCGTTCATCGGGTCGTTCTTCGCGTCCTGAGCCGCGCCTCCCGGCCGCACCGCGTGGCGGGCCCCGCTCACTCCCGGGTCGCCTCGATCACCACGTTGTCGACGGAGCGGCGGCCGTCCGGTCGCTGGAGGCACGTGATCACGACGAGTCGGCCCGGCACGTCCCTCCAGATCGACGAGGTCGACGCGAGCCGACCCTTCGGCACGACGCGCGCCGTGCTGACGCGGTACTCGACACCGCCGACGCTGATGACCGTTCCGGGGGCCACCGAAGCACGCCGCCGAGCGACGTCGATCAAGAAGTTCCCCGGCGCGAGGCCGCCGTTGCGGAGGGAGTGCATGACCACGAAGACCGTGCCGCGGTCCCCCTCGGCGCGAGACGCCCCGAGACCGTCCACGACGTAGGCGGACGTGAACCCGGGCGGGGTGATGACCCCGCCGACGGCGGCGAGCCGAGCGAGGGGCACGTCGAGATCGAGGGACCTGACGATGAACCGGGAGCCGGCCCGTTCCTCCTGCCCGGCCTCGGTTCCGGCACCGGTCGTGGCTCCGGACCCGGTCGCGGGCCGGGTCGCGATCGGACCCTCCGGGTCGAGCTGAACGGCGTTGCCGCGCATGTCCACCACCGTTCCGGCCGCTGAGGATCCGGCGTCTAGGAAGTACCCGCTCACGCCACCGGCGATCATGAGCACGGCGAGGGCGCCGGCCGCGAGGAGCACCCGCGGCCGGCGCCGGCCCGTCCGACGTCCCCGTCGCGCGGGATCCGCCTGCGGATCGGTCACCGCTGGCGACGCCGGAGGACCGTGAACAGCACCACACCGGCGAGCGCCGTGCCTCCGGCACCGAGGAGCACCGTCCACCAGCGCGCGCCCGCCCCGGGCTCGGCGACCGTGCCCCCGGTGCGCACCGCCGCGCCGGTCACCGGTTCGTCCGGCGCGGCCTCCGCGCCGGGCTCGGGCTCGGGAGGCGCGACCACCGTGGTCGTCGTGCATCCCGCGTCGGTCACGCATGCACCGCCCGGAGCACTCGGGGTGACGACGTTCACGAGCGATCGGTCGCCGGTGTCGGGATCGTCGACGGTCACCGAGTACGAGACCCTCGTCGTCTCGCCCACCCCGAGCGCCCCGGACCAGGCGAGGGTGGCGTCCGACACCGTCGCGCCGTGGTCCGCGTCCCGGTCGTAGGTCGCGTCGTCGAGGACCGCCGACAAGTCGTCCTCGAAGGACACCGGGTCCTCGTCCGTGAACGCGACGGCCCCGGTGTTCTCCACCGTCACCGTGTAGGTGACGACGTCCCCCGGATCCGCGTGGTCGGTGTCGGCCGTCTTCTGCAAGGAGTACGAGCGGACCGGGACCCGCACGACGCACGTCGGGTCCTGCAGGTCGGAGCGGCAGTTGCTGTGGGGCGCGACGACGGTGTTGGTCAGGACGTCGTCGGCGTCACTCGCGGCACGGTCACCGACGGTGACGGAGTAGGTGAAGGCCTCGGAGGCGCCGGCGCCGAGCGGGCCGCTCCACGTCAACTCCGGCTCGCGGTAGGTGACGTCGTCCGGGAGGGTCTCGACGGTCGCGTCGTCGAGCACCCCCGACAGGTCGTCGACGAACGTCGCCGGGTGTGCCGCGGTGTAATCCGCGGTACCGGTGTTCCGCATCGTCACGGTGTAGGTGACCGTCCCTCCGGGCGTGACGACGTCGACGTCGGCGGTCTTGCTCACCGCCAGGGAGCGCACCTTCGTGGTCGTGGCGCACCCTGCCGTCCCACAGGAGCCCCCTGCGGCCGTCGGTCGGACGGAGTTCACGAGCTCGTGATCGCCCGTGTCCGGGTCGTGGACGGCCACCGAGTAGGTGATGGTCTTCGTCCGCCCCACGGCCAGGGCCCCCGACCAGGAGAGGGTGTTCCCGGAGATCGTCGCGCCGTCCGGAGTGTCGCCCTGGTGGTCGGCGTCGTCGAACACGCCGGAGAGGTCGTCGGTGAACGAGGCCGGGTTCCCAGCCGTGTAGTCGACCTTGCCGGTGTTCGACACCCGAACGGTGTAGGTCACGACGTCGCCCGGATCGGCGACCGACGCAGACGCTCGCTTCTCGACGGTGTAGGCGGCGGCGCGGGAGTGGGCCGTGCAGTCCGGGTCCGGGTGTGTGGTCGTGCAGTTGGCGCCCGGAGCAGTGCCGACGACGGTGTTGTCGAGCCGGCCGTCACCGCCACCACCCGGATCACCGACGACGACGGAGTACGTCACGGTGACCTTCGCCCCCACCGCCAACGGCCCCGACCACCGCAGCCCGGGCTCGTCGTACGCCACGGCACCGCCGGACGCCGTCGCGTCCCGGCCGTACGCGGCGTCGTCGAGGACCTGGGCGAGGTCGTCGTCGAACGACGCCGGATGCGCGTCCGTGTACGGGGCCGCGCCCGTGTTCTCGACCGTGATGGTGTAGCGGACGGTCGATCCCGCGACGACGTCGGAACGGTCCGCCGTCTTCGTCAGGACGTAGGACCGGACCGGCGTCGTCGTGGCGCACCCGGCCGCTCCGCAGGTCCCGCCCGGGGACGACGGGGCGACCACGTTGCGGAGTCGGTGATCACCCTGGTCGGGATCGTCCACCGTGACCGAGTACGTGATCGTGCGGGTCGCACCGGCCGCGAGCGCGCCCGACCAGGAGAGCGTCTTCCCGGTGACGACCGCACCACCGGACGCGTCGTCGCGGTATCTGGCGTCGTCGAGGACACCCGTGAGATCGTCCGTGAACGACGCGGGGTCCTCCGACGTGTAGCCGACGTTCCCCGTGTTGGCCACCGTGATCGTGTACGACACGCGGTCCCCCGGCTGTGCGACCGTCGCTGAGGCGGACTTGGTCACCGTGTAGCTCCGGGCGCTGTTGGTGACCGTGCACGTGATGTCGTCACCGGCCGCCGGGGTCACGCGTTGGACGGTGCCGCCGCCCGACGGCAACCGCGTCGGGCTCCCGGCGTTCGCGTTGGTGCAGGTCCACTGCTGCGCGTACCCGGACAGGTCGGTGCCCGTGCCCGTGGTGGCGGTCTCGGAGAGCGTGAACGCGCCTCCACGGCTGTCCGGGAGGACCGTGGTCGACCCCGTCGTCGAGGTGTCGGCACCCCCGGTCGTCGCGGATGCCAGGACGGTCCCCTGCGGTGACGTGATCGCCGTGTCGAACGAGTCGGACGGACTCGAGCGGCCGTCGACCGCCTTCCGCAGGGTCAACCTCGACGTGACGAACGCGAACGCGACAGCCTCCGCGCCGCTGCGGTTGGTCTCGCTCAGGACGGCCTCGATCGACGTCGGTTCGTTCGCCTGGAGCACGAGCGCACCGAACGGTCCTCTGCCCCCCTCGCACCGGACCGCGGTCGATCCGATCCCGGTCACGCCCCCGCTGCATGCGGGTCGCGCCGGATCCGGGACGTCGAGGCGACCGAGCGGAACGTCCGACGCGAAGTCGATCCGTTCGTGGGTCTCCGAGGTCTCCGCATCGGCGGCGACCATGCCCCATCCTGTGACCGGCGTCCCCGACGCGTCCTCGACGTGGATGTCGCTCAATGCGAAGCGCGCCCCGACGTTCCGCGCGTCGTCGAACCCGAGTGCCGGTCGACCTGGGATGCCCCGGTAGATCTGCGTCCCGATGTACGCCTGTTTGTACGTCGGTGTGCTCGCAGCACGCGTGGTGCCGGCACGGTACCCGCTCGGCGTCGCGGTCCTGATGGTGTATCGCAGGACGTAACCGCCGGGGAGCCGGGCGCTCATCGTCTGGCCGGTCGTGGAGCGCGCCTGACCCTCGTCGTACGAGGACATGTCCAACCAGCACAGATTGGACGCTTCAGTCCCTCCACTGCCGTACCCGCAGCCCGTGGGCGAATCCGAGACGGTCCGGGCTTCGGCGACGGGCGCGAGGACGCCGGTGGCGAGAGCGGTGCTCGCGGTGAGGACGGCGGCTGCGAGAGCCGCGATCCGCCTCCGGATGGGTGCGCCGCCGGGGCGGTTCCTGTGGTGTTGCGTGTGCATCGGGGCAGCGTGGGCCTTCCACCACCGCGGACCGCGGCGACCGCGGTCGGGTGGACGTCATGAACGGGAGGCGTTCACTCTGACGTCCACGGGCGGCGGCGATCGGCCATCCCTCGCAGCACACGGGGGTCGTGGCCGGTCACCTCACCCGTCGCATGACCTGGGGGCGACGCGGGATCCTCGAGCACCTCGTCCCCACACCGGGCCGCGACCGCGGGCCCGGGCTCGGGCTCGGGCTCGGGCACGTGCACGGCCCGGGCCCTGGTTACGGCTCGGGCGCTGGTTACGGCTCGGGCGCTGAGCAGCCCGGTGCTCAGGCGTCGGCGGCGAGCTGTGCGGCGGCCTGCCCCCACCACTCCTCGACGGCGCGGATGCTCTGCTCCTCGGAGATGTCCGGGCGGCGGCTGAGCAGTGCCCAGCGGTGTCCGAACGGGTCGATGATCGACGCGAAGCGATCGCCGGACACGAAGTCACTCGGGGCCTCGCGCCCGTCGGCCCCTGCTGCGACCGCCCTGGCGTAGACGGTGTCGACGTCCGCCACGTAGAGGACGGTCGAGCTGCTGACGCCGTCGCCGCCCTTCTGCGGCGGGGTCAGTCCCATCGCCGGCATCGGGTCGGACAGCTGCAGTCGCCCGGTCCCGAAGTCGAGCTCCGCCTGCCCCACGAACGGTTCGCCGCCCTGGGTGGCGGGAGCGTCGAGGCGGTAGACGACCTCGGCGCCGAAGACATCGACGTAGAACGCGATCGCCTCGGCCGCGGGGTGCACGACGAGGAACGGGGTCAGGCTGGTGTAGCCGGCGGGGCGGAAGGCGCTGTCATCGGTCATGTCGCTCATCCAACTCCCGGCCGCGGAGCACTGCTCGGACGGCGTCGTGTCCACAGACGACCGAACTCGTGTCGCCCGACAGTGGTTCCGTCGTCACATGCGCACCAGCATCTGCGGACACATGAAGCGACGTTCCCGTTGTCGGACGACGCGCACAGTGTCGGGAACAGGCGGTCTCCGAAGGAGGGCGGGGCGAGGCCGAGGGCCCGGGGCGGGGCCGAGGGCCCGAGGCGGGTCAGCCGAGCTTCGCCGCGAACTGGTCCGGCAGCCGCTTCAGGGCCCAGAGGATCGCGGGCACGGTCCCGATCGAGAACGCGGAGGAGACGTCGGCGTTGCGCTCGACGATGACGTGACCCTTCTTCACCGAGGGCACCTGCTTGAACAACGGGCTCGAGGACGCCTGGGCCGCCGTGGTGTAGATCGGCAGGATCACGGTGAGGTCCGCGTCGAGCAGGTCGAGGTTCTCGTTCGACAGCGTGGCGGAGAACGCGCTGCCCGCGGCCTTGTCGACCGCCTTCGGCTGGGTGAACCCGAGCTGCTTCATGAACGCGACGCGGGAGTCGCCCGAGGCGTAGGCGCCGTACCCGCTCGATGTGTACGCGCCGATGACGGCCGTCTTGCCCTTGAACTCGGGGTGGGCCTTCCGCGCGCTGGCGAACGCGGAGTCCACCTGGTCGAGCAGGTCCTTGCCCTGCTGCACCTTGCCGAGGGCCTTCGCGATCATGGTCACCTGCTGGTCGGTACTCGTCAGGTAGTTCGCGCCGCCCTTCGGGATGGCGACGGTCGGGGCGATGGCGGAGAGCTTCTGGTAGCGGTCCTTGTCGCCCGAGCTCTTCGTGTCGAGGATCAGGTCGGGCTTGAGCGCGACGATCTGCTCGTAGCTCGGCTCCAGGGTGCCGATGATCTTCGGCGACGTGGTGTACGCGCCCTTGAGCCAGGGGCCGACGCCCTCGCCGCCGAACGCGAGCCAGTCGCTCGCGCCGACGGGCTGGACACCGAGGGCGAGGGCCGTCTCGGCGTCCCCCCACCCGAGCGCGACCACGCGCTTCGGCGCGGACGGGATCGTCGTCGTGCCGAACGCGGTCTGCACCGACACCGGGTAGGAGGAGCCGCTCGTCGCCGTCTGCGAGGCGCTGTTCGAGGCGGTGCCGCTGCTGCACCCGGCGAGGACGAGGGTGGCCACGACGGCGGTCGCGATGGCGGCGACGAGGGAACGGAGGCGGCGCGCGGGCCGACGGCTGGCAGTCACGAAGGTGAGGCTACCCTAAGCCGCCCCCACGCCTCCCGCGAGTCCGGCTTGACGTAACTGAACTGATCTGTATGGTTGAGCCAACGCGGCTGAACAGACCTGTTCAGTTGCCAACCGAGCCCGAGGAGCCACCATGACCACGCCCACCTACTTCGACCAGTACGACAACCTCGCCTTCGAGCGCGACGAGGACGGCGTGCTCGTCCTCCGCTTCCACACGGACGGCGGACCCCTCACCTTCACCGGCCGGACCCACGAGGACCTCCCCCAGGCCCTCGAGGACATCGCGCTCGACGCCGACAACCGGGCCCTGGTCATCACCGGCACCGGCGAGCACTTCATGAAGGACATCGACGGCCCGAGCCTCGGCGAGATCTTCAAGCCGGCCGCGTGGGAGAAGACCCGCGTCGAGGGCCGCAAGGTCCTCGAGCGCCTCCTCGACCTGCCGATGCCGGTCGTCGGCGTCGCGAACGGCACCGCCACGATCCACTCGGAGTACCTGCTGCTCGCCGATGTGCACATCGCGTCGGAGCGGGCGACCTACGGCGACTTCCCACACCCCGCGTTCGGCGTCACCGCCGGCGACGGCCTGCACGTGGTGTGGGAGGAGATCGCCGGCACCCAGCGCGCCAAGTGGCTGCTCTGGACCGGCGAGACCATCGACGCGCAGACCGCGTTGCAGTGGGGTGTCGTCAACGAGGTCGTCGCGCACGAGCACGCCCTCGAGCGCGGCATCGAGATCGCGCGGAAGCTCGCCGCCAAGCCCGCGCTCTACCGTTCGCTGCAGAAGCAGACGCTCAACCTCGCCCTGCGACGCCGGCTGACCCAGGACGTCCCGTTCGGGATGGCGCTCGAGGGCCTCACCGCCGCCGATCTGGCGTACCAGCAGCAGGCCTGACGTGGAAAGCGCGGGGGTGCCGCCGTCTCGATCGGCGCCCCCGCCCGCGTCGTAGACTGAACAGATCAGTTCAAGGAGGCCCGACGTGGCGACCACGACACCCCGCACCCGCAAGCGCCCTGCGCTCGACCGCGTCGTGCAGACCGCCGACCGGCTCTTCTACGCCGACGGCATCCACGCGACCGGCGTCGACACGATCGCCGATGCCGCGAACGTGTCGAAGGCCACCATGTACACGTACTTCCGCACGAAGGACGACCTGGTCGGCGCGTACGTCGAGGGCCGGAGCCTCGCTTGGCGCGACCATCTCACGACGCAGCTCGCCGCGGCCGACGTCGACGCGGCAGAGCAGATCCTCATGGTCTTCGACCTGCTCGGCACGTGGTTCGCGACGGACGACTTCAACGGCTGTCCGTTCATCAACGCCGAGGCCGAGAGCACGACGGATTCGCCCGCGCACGTCGTGAACGTCGAGCACCGCACCTGGATCCGGGCGCTCTTCACCGACCTCGCCGCCCGGGCCGGCACCGCCGACCCCGCCGCGACGGCGATCCGGCTCGCGATGCTCTACGACGGTGCCATGGTGGGCGCACACACGGAGCCGCAGCTGCCGTGGGCCGCCGAGGCCCGCGACGCGGCCGCCGTCCTCATCGCCCAGCGCTAGCGACGCGTCCGCGGCCCCGCAGGGTGGCGCGGCGCACATCGGACGCACACCGCCCCTCGAGGACGTGGCCGGGAGGCGCGACGCACGTCGGACGCGCGCCCCGCCTCCCGGCCATGGTCGATGGCCCGATCACCAGGCGACGGCGCCGCTGCGATCGACGAACGTGCCGGTCGGGCCGTCGGCGCCGATCGTGGCCATGGCGACGATCACGTCGGTGCCTTCCTCCACGGTCTGGTGGCCGGAGTTGCCGTTGAGGTCGGTGGCGGTGTAGCCGGGGTCGACCACGTTGAAGCGCACCTCCGGGATCCACTTGGCGTAGATCGTCGTGAGCATGTTGAGCGCGGCCTTGCTCGCACTGTACGAGAGGGTCGGGATCTGCGCCTCGATCCGGGAGTCGTCGGCGCGGACGGCGAACGAGCCGAGGCCGCTCGAGACGTTCACGACGACGGGTGCCGTGGAACGACGGAGCAGCGGGAGGAACGCGTGGACGACCCGGACGGGGCCGACCGTGTTCGTGTCGAGCACCTGGGCGATCGCGGGCCCGTCCACCTCGTCGAGCGGCGCACGGCCTCCGGCGATGCCCGCGTTGTTGACGAGCACGTCGAGGGTGCCGAACCGCTCGGTGAACTCGGTGGCGGCCTTCGAGACGGACTCGTCGGAGGCGACGTCGATGGTGATCCAGTCCACGCCGAGCTCCGCTGCTGCCGATGCACCGCGCTCGGGGTCGCGGGATCCGATGACGACGGTGTGCCCGAGGTCGCGGAGTCGCTGCGCCGCCGTGTACCCGAGTCCCTTGTTGCCGCCGGTGATGAGTGTCGTTGTCATGGCTCCACCGTGCTCCTCCACAGCGGGGGCTACCAGGGAACCGTCAACAGTGTGACCGGCGGTACCACCCAGGGGACCGCGGTCGGTGGGACCATCGATGCATGACCGAACGAGGCGACTTCGCGACCCTGCTGCGCGCGTGGCGCGACCGGTTGCACCCGGCCGCGGCGGGCCTCCCGGCCGGTGCCGGGCGGCGGGCGACTGGGTTGCGGCGTGAGGAACTCGCGGCCCTGGCCGGGGTGTCGGTCGACTACGTCGTGCGGTTGGAGCAGGGGCGGGCGGACCGGCCGTCGGCGCAGGTCGTCGCCGCGATCGCCCGCGCGCTGCAGGTGTCCGAGGGCGAGCGCGACCAGTTGTACGTGGCGGCCGGGCTCGCCGCTCCGTTACCGACGGTGGTCCCGACGTTCGTGCCACCGAGCGTGCAACGGCTGATCACGCGGATGCCGGACGCCGCCATCGCGGTGTGCAGTGCGGACTGGACGATCCTGACGACCAACGCGGCATGGGACGCGCTGCACGGCGCTCCTCCGGCGAGCGGGCCGGAGCGGAACGTCGTCCGGCGGCACTTCCTCGGCTCGCCGACCCGGCTGCTGCGCGAGGAGGGCGAGACCGAGCGGTTCGAGCAGGCGATCACGTCGGACCTGCGGACGACGACGGTGCGCTACCCGCAGGACCGGCAGCTGCAGGCGCTGATCGACGAGCTCGTCGCCGGGAGTCCCCGGTTCGCCGAGCTGTGGGCGCAGGTCGGCGCCGCCCGACACCGGACGGAGCGGAAGACGATCCTGCACCCGACGGTCGGGCCGGTGCTGCTCGACTGCGATGTGCTCAGCGTGTCAGGCGAGGACCTGCACATCGTCACGAACACGGCCGAGCCGGGCACCGAGGACGCCTCGCGGTTCGACCTGATCCGGGCACTCGGGGCGACCGGGGCGGCACCGCTCGACCCCGCGGATTCGCCGCTCCTGCCCAGCTGAGTCGCCCAGCGGTCACGGTCCCGGTCGGTAGGGTGATGCGCTGTGCCCGCTGCTCTCCCCGATCCCGACCGCACCCGCCTCGCCGTCCTCGGTCAGCCGATCGACCACTCGCTCTCGCCGACGTTGCACGCCGCGGCGTACCAGGCCCTCGGTCTCGATCTGACGTACGAGCGGCACGAGGTCGGCTCCGGCGAGCTCGAGGCGTTCGTCGGTGACCTGGACAGCTCGTGGCGCGGCCTGAGCCTGACGATGCCGCTCAAGCGCGAGGTCCTGCCCCTGCTCGATCGCACGACACCGCTCGTCGACGAGCTCGGCGTCGCGAACACCCTGCTCCTCCGGACCGAGGCCGGCCGCACCGTGCTCTCGGGGGCGAACACCGACGTCGACGGCATCGTCCGCCCGGTCGAGGCCCTGGGGCACGTGCCGGGTGCCGCGACGATCCTGGGCGGCGGAGCCACCGCGGCGAGCGCCTTGTTCGCGTCGCTCCGTCTCGGGGCGTCGTTCGTGCGCGTGTACCTGCGCGACACGACGAAGGCGAGCGAACTCGTGCTGCTCGCGACGCGGCTCGGTGTGACGCTCGAGGTGCACCCGCTGGCAGACCTGCCCGATGCTCCCGCGTCGGGGCTCGTCATCTCGACGCTGCCGGGCGGCGCCGCCGACACCCTGCAACTGCACCCGTCAGGCGACGACGCCGTCCTGTTCGACGTCGCGTACGACCCGTGGCCGTCCGTGGTCGCCGAGCGCTGGTCGGCAGCGGGCGGCCGGGTGCTCAACGGGCTCGACATGCTCGTCGAGCAGGCCATCGGTCAGATCCGGTTCTTCACGAGCGGGGACGCCGACCTGCTGCTGCCCGACGAGGCCCGCGTCCGCGATGCCATGCGGGCCTCGGTCGGGCTGTCGGCGATCAGCCCGCAAGCGCCTTCTTGACGGCGTCGATGTTGCTCTGCTGCCAGGCGATGTAGCCCTTGCCGGACGGCAGGGTCTCGGTGACGCCGACGACCGGCACGTGGTTGCTGCGCGCCGCGGACTTGACCTGCTCGGTCTCGGGGCTCGAGGTCTGGTCGTTGTAGGCGAGGAGCTTGACGGGGTCCTTGCCAGTGAACAGCTGGAGCGTGTCGTTGAGCGCCGCGGGTGGCACGTCGTCGCCTTCCTCGATTGCCTCCGAGAAGTCCTGCGGGGTGACGTTGCGCAGCCCGATCGCGTCGAACAGGTAACCCGGCACCGGCTCGGTGTAGGCCACGCGGTCGCCGGCGTCCTGCTGCTTGAGCGCTGCCGTCTGCGCTTCGAGGCCCTGGAGCTGCTTGGTGACTCGTGCCGCGTTGGCCCGGAACGACCCCTTGTGCGTGGGCTGCTCCTGGCCGAGCTCGGTCGCCACGCGACTGACGAACCGGACCATGGTCGGGTAGCTGTAGAACACGTGCTCGTTGAAGTCGTCGTCGCCGGCCTTCTGGAGCCCGGACAGCTTGACGACGTCGATGAGGTCGGCCTTGGACTTCGTCGAGTCACGCAGGGTCTCCATGTACGAGTCGTACCCGCCGCCGTTCTCGATGAGCAGGTCTGCATGGGACACGGCGAGCTGGGTGCGGGGCGAGGCCTCGAACGAGTGCGGGTCCTGCGAGGGGTCGGACAGGATGCTCGTCACGTGGACGTGGGAGCCGCCGATCGTCGACACGAGGCCGCCGTACACGTTGGTCGACGCCACGACGTCGATCCGGCCGGAGGACCCGGAGCCACCGGAGGCGGACGACCCGGATCCGGACGTTCCACCCGCCCCTCCGGAACTCGAGCATCCGGTGAGACCGAGAGCGGCGGCGCCGGCGACGGCGGCGAGGGCGATGAGGGCGCGTTGACGCATGAGGGGTGGAGGTCCGTTCCGAGGCCGCTCGACAGGGACGGGCGGCGGCGACCACGCTGCGCCCGCACCGCGACGCTATTCACTATCGATAATGATTGTCAATTCCGATGCACTGGGGAGGCGCGACCCGCGCCTCCCCAGCGGCCCGCGCCTCCCCCGCGGCTCACGCCGCGCGGACGGCCCCCGCTCCGCGGACCGTTCACGCCCCCCGGACGGTTCACGCCCCCCGCACGTCCCGCGCGAACGCGGCCGCCCGCTGCCGGAGGCTGACGATGCGCTCCTGCCGGGCCGCCTCGACGTCGAACCCGAGGTACGCCGGCGGCGGTGGGTTCCGCACGTTGGCCGAACACTGGAAGTCGGCGCAGACGAGCGTGCCGACGGTGTTGCCGTTCCGCCCCGAGGCCCCACTCCGGCGCGCGCTGTAGAACAGCACGTCGTTCGGCAGGCGGACGTCCTGGCACCAGGCGCACTGCGGCCGGGTGCGGGTGCCGCCATCGGCCTGGCGGAACAGGATGCCGACGAGGGCGTCGCCGTCGGGGATGATCGCGTACGCCCGGCGTCCGATCTTCGGGTCGCGCCAGCCGAGGTAGTCGAGCTCGTCCCAGTCGAGGGCGTCGAACCCGCTGGGCAGGGTGATGTCGGAGACCTCTTTGCGCGAGGCGTTCACGAACGCGGCGCGGATGGCCTTCTCGGTGATGGGGAGCATGGGTGTGCCGTTCTCTCAGCCCGGGCGCGCTGGCGCCGGGCGGGTGTCATGGGGAGGAGGGCACAGCGGACGACGGTCACGACGACCGGGATCGATCCACTGCGCCGCCAGCCGGCATCCGCGGAAGCGGGTGCCGGGGCGGCCGTCACCTGACGTCGGCGGATGGACCGCCGGCGACCTCCTGCCATGACGAGTTGCGCACGCTCCTACGCTACCGCGCGCCGGACGTGGGCAGGACGTGCGCGCGCTCCCCGCTCCTCCCGGACAGGCTGAGGAACTCGACCGCTTCCGGCCCCGCAGCACCGGACCAGTGTGGGGTGCGGGTGTCGAACTCGGCCGCTTCACCGGGACCGAGCACCATGTCCTGGTCGCCGAGCACGAGGCGGAGTCGGCCGGTCAGGACGTACAGCCACTCGTGCCCGGGATGGGTCATGGGCTCGGGCACGGCCGGCGCGACCCGCCCCGGCATGACGTGCTTGAACGCGGTGATCCCGACGGCCCCGCGTCCGAGCGGCAGGATCGTGTGGCCGTGGGCGCGGAACGGTCGGATGTGGATGCGCGGGTCGCCACTCGGCGGCGCTCCGACGAGCTCGTCGAGCGGCACCTGGTATTCGCGGGCGAGCGGGAGGAGCAGCTCGAGTGTGGGACGTCGCCCGCCCGACTCGAGCCGCGACAGCGTGCTCACGGACACCCCGGTGGCGGCGGACACCTGCGCGAGCGTCAGTCCGCGGTTGGTCCGGAGCTTCCGAAGCCGGCCGCCGACCGCGTCGAGGGTGCGTTCCCACGTCTCGTCCATGGCCCCACTTTGCCATTCCCGCAAGAACGATTGCCACTTCGGCGAGCACCGCACAAGCTGACGGTCGAACGAGGAGGAACGACATGCCCACACACACTGACCACGACGTCGTCGTCATCGGCGGCGGTGCGGCCGGCCTGAGCGCCGCGACGGCACTGGCGCGCTCGATGCGATCGGTGGTGGTCGTCGACGCGGGCGAGCCCCGGAACGCACGGGCGGCGGCCGCCCACAACGTCCTCGGCCGCGAGGGGACCGCACCGGCCGACCTCCTGCGCCTGGCCCGCGCGGACGCCGAGCGCTACGGCGTCCGCATCACCGTCGGACGAGCGACCGCCGCCGCACGGCAGGGCGACGGCATCGCCGTCAGCCTCGAGGACGGCAGCCGACTCCGCGGCCGCCGTCTCGTCCTGGCGTCGGGCGCGGTCGACGAGCTCCCCGACGTGCCCGGACTGCGCGAGCGCTGGGGGCGCGACGTCGTGCACTGCCCCTACTGCCACGGTTGGGAGGTCCGGGGCCAGCGGATCGGCGTGCTCGGCTCCGGCGCGATGGCCGTCCACCAGGTGCTGCTCTTCCGGCAGCTCAGCGACGACGTGACGCTCTTCCGGCACACGATGCCCGAGCCCTCGGACGAGGAGTGGGAGCGGTTGGCGGCTCGGGGCATCCGCGTCGTCGAGGGTCCGGTCGCTCGGGTGCTCGTCGACGACGACCGGTTGACGGGCGTCGAACTCGACGACGGGCACGTGTTCCCCCTCGACGCGGTGGCCGTGCAGACGCGGGTGGTCGCCCGAGCGGACGTGTTCGAGCACCTCGGCGGCGAGGTCGCCGAGCATCCGAGCGGCATGGGCCGACACGTCCCCGCCGACCCGACCGGTCGGACTGCGCTGCCCGGCGTGTGGGCGGCCGGGAACGTGACGGACATCGGCGCGCAGGTCATGAGCTCCGCCGCCGCGGGCGTGATGGCCGGCGCGGCGGTCAACATGGACTTCATCGAGGAGCAGACGGCCGCGGCGGTGCGAGCGCGGCGGGAGCCGTTCTCGCCCGAGGCCGAGCGCGAGGTCACCGGGCGGGTGCTCGGCGATCGCCGCCACGGGTTCGAGCCGGCGCGGGACTGAGCCTGACGCCGGCGCGGGGCCGAGCCTGACGCCAGGGCTGCGCACGCGGACGACGAGTGCGCACGCGGCCGCATGCCCCGTTGTCGTCCGCATGCGCACCCGACCTGCGTCAGCGCCCCATCCCCAGTGCCGCGACGATGCGCTCCCGCCCGAACGCCCACGCCGCCTCGACGTCCCCGCCGAGCTCGAAGCGCTCGTTGAGTTCCATGCCGACGAACCCCACCACCCAGGCCGTGAGGGTCCGCGCCGCCTCGAGCGCGTGCTCCTCGCCGGCGAGCTCGCCGCCGAACCGCACCACGGCGACACTGGCCGCAGCGCCGAACTCCGGCCGGGCAGCGGAGACACCCGCGCCCGGCGTCATGACGAGCTGGAACGCAGCGGGCCGCTCGTGCCCGAACGCCCGGAACACGTCGGCGACCTCGGCGGCAGTGGTGGCGGACTCCATCCGCCCCGCGAGGTCCGACAGGGTCGCCTCGGCCACGAGCTGGACAAGGTGGTCGCGGCTCGACACCCGCTTGTACAAGGAGGGCGCCCGCACCCCGACCCGCAGCGCGACGGACTGCATGGTGAGACCGGCCAGCCCGTCGTGCTCGAGCAGGTCACGGGCGGCGGTCACGATCGCGTCGAGGGAGGTGCGTTCCGGGGTGGGCATGTCCATCAGCATAGCTATTGACGGTAGCCATCATGGCTAAGTACAGTAGCCATCATGGAACTGGCACCGAACCTCCACCGCATCGGCAACGACATCGTCGCCGCGTACCTCGTCGTGGCGCCCGAGGGCATCACCGTCATCGACGCCGGCCTCCCCGGGTCGTGGCACGACCTGGTCGCCGAACTCGCCTCGATGGGCCGCTCGCTCGACGACGTGCGCGGCGTCGTCCTGACCCACGGCGACTCCGACCACGTCGGGTTCGCCGAACGCCTGCGCCGTGAGCGCGGCGTCCCCGTGTACGTCCACGCCGCCGACGCCGCGCGGGCCAAGGGCGGCGACAAGCCGAAGGCCGGCAAGCAGTCGATGCGCCTCGGCCCCCTGCTCGGATTCGTGGGCTACTCGATGCGCAAGGGCGGGCTCCGGACGAACTGGCTCACCGAGGTGGTCGAGGTGCACGGCGGCGAGACCCTCGACCTCCCCGGCGCCCCGCGGATCATCAGCACGCCGGGGCACTCGCCGGGCAGCATCGCCGTGTTCGTCCCGGCCGTCGACGCCGTGTTCGTCGGCGACGGCCTGACGACCCGGCATGTCCTCACCGGCCGCACGGGTCCCGCGCCCGCGCCGTTCACCGACGAGCCCGAGCAGGCGGTCCGGTCGCTCCGCGCCCTGGTCGACACGAACGCCCACTGGGTGCTCCCCGGTCACGGCGCCCCGTGGAGCGGCGGCGTCGCCGCGGCGGTCCAGGCCGTCGAGCACGCCGACTGACCCCCTGCCGGGAGGGACCGACGACCGGGAGGGGCCCGGCCACCGGGAGGCACCGGCCACCGGGAGGGACCGGCCACCGGGAGGAACCAGCGTCAGCTCGACACACCGTCCACGTAGAACCAGCGCCCGGCCTCGCGCACGAACGCGCTGTCCTCGTGCAGCTCGCCCCGCTCCGAGGGCGTCCGCCACCACGCGCGGAACTCGACGGTCCCGCTCGTGTCGAACGGGCCTCCCGAGCTGGTCCCGAGGACGTCGAGTCGCGTCCACCGCATCATCGGGTCGAGCTCGAGGCTCGTCGGCCGCGTCCGCGGGTGCCACGACGTCAACAGGTACTCCGGCATGGTGAGCGCGAACGCCGTGAACCGCGAGCGCATGAGCCGCTCGGCCGTGGGCGCGGCCGCTCCCGCGTGCAGGGGGCCGCAGCACTCCGCGTACGGATTGCCGCTCAGGCAGGGGCATCGTTCCGCTGACATGTCCTCAGCGTAGGACCGCGACGCCGCCTCGCCACCGGCTCGGGAGGCCCGCCCCCTCCCCGCCGCACGCGTGACGTCCGCATCGACCCCACCACCGGCCCGGGAGGACCGCCGCACCCCGCGACCGCGTTTACGGTTGGTCCATGAGCACTCCCCTGACGATCCGCCGCGCCACGCTCGAGGACGCCGCGACCGTCGCGGACCTCGTCGAGCGTGCCTACCGCGGCGAGGCGAGCCGCGAGGGCTGGACGAGTGAGGTCGACGTCATCGGCGGTCGACGCACCGACACGGAGCAGATCCGCGCGCTCATCGCTGCGCCGCACTCGGTCGTGTTCGTCGGCGTCGACGAGGGCCGGATCATCGCCACCTGCCAGGTCCAGCGGCATGGCCCAGGCCTCGCGTACTTCGGCACCTTCGCGGTCGAGCCGACGATCCAGGGCAGGGGCCTGGGGCGCCGGATGATGGAGGCCGCCGCCGAGCACGCCCGCACGACGTTCGACGCCGCCGCGCTCGAGATCACGGTCGTCGCGCAGCAGTCGGCACTCATCGCCTGGTACCGACGCCTCGGGTTCGTGCCGACCGGCGCGACCCGGCCGTTCCCAGCCGAGGCCTGGGGCGCGACGCCGCTCGTGCCGGACGTGCACTTCGTCGTGATGCGGAAGCCGCTGAGCGACCGCGATGAGGTCGACACCGAGGACGTGGACCGGGTCGGCTGACACGAGCAGCCCGTCCGATCAGGGACAATGGCTCACGCGACGGATGAGACCGCCGCACGATCCCGCCCCGAGGAGGCGCCGTGCCCCGACTGACGATGGACGAGCTCGAGGGTTGGATCTCGGAGTTCCGGGCGGGGTCGTCGCACCTGCTTTCGAGCCCGCAGGCGGTCGACATGTCGTGGGACCAGGCGACCATCGACACCGCGCTCATCGTCATGCACCTGGAGACCAGTGGCACCGAGGTCTACCTGCAGCGCGAGATCGGTGTCTCGCCGGAGTGGACGGTGACGTTCGAGCGCCGTGAGAACGACGCCCGGGTCTCGGCCGAGCAGGTGCTGACCCTGGCGGCCGAGGTGAGCGCGATCGGCCACCTGTGCTCCTACCTGACGCTCAAGACGTCGGAGCACCTGCAGCGGCACGCGGCAGCGCAGTAGCCCACGGACGACGGAGGCCGCCGCGGGTGATCAGCATCACCCACGGCGGCCTCCAGGTCGCCGGTCGCCGCGTCAGCGGAGACGCAGGTGGCGGCGTCGGTACCCGATGAGCGCGACGATCCCGCCGAGCCCGAGCAGGCCGATGCCCGTGATCGCAGCGGGTCGGGCGTCCGAGCCGGTGTAGGCGAGGGCGTTCGCCCCGGTGCCGTCACCGCCACGGTCGCCGGTCAGCAGCGCAGCGCCGGTGCCTGCACCGGTCGCGCCGGTCCCGGTGGCCGCCGCAGCCACGTAGCGGAAGCCCGTGGCGCCGCTCGTGCCACCGGTCGTCGTGACGGTGATCGTCGTGGCTCCCGGGTCGCAGGCCGGCGTCGTGAACACCAGCCGGGTGCCGGCAGCGTTCACCGTCACGTCCGCAGCGGGGATGGTCGTCCCGCAGATCGTGACGCTGGTCCCGCCGGGCACGAAGCCGGTTCCGCTCACGGTGACCGTCGTGCCTCCCGTCGTCGATCCCTGCCCAGGGTCGGTGCCCGTGACGGTGGGTGCGGCGCGGTAGGTGTAGCCGTCATCGTCACGGGCTGCACCGGCCGGATCGGTCAGGACGACGTCGACCGGCCCGGCCGCACCGGCGGGCGTGGTGACGGTGACGCTGGTGTCGGTCGGCGTGCCCACGATCGTCGCCGGGACGCCACCGAACGTGACGCCGGTGACGTCACCGAGCCCGGTACCCGAGACGACCACGGTCTGGCCGCCGGAGGTCGGACCGGACGCGGGGGTCACACCGGTGATCGTCGGCGCACCGGCGGTGACGTAGAGGAACTGGTCCGGCGCGGCGACCGTCGTGCCACCGGGGAACCCGACGACGACGTCGGCGAGGCCGGCACCCGGCGGCGTCGTGACGACGATCTGCGTGCCGTCCGCGGAGACGGAGCGGACGGTGCCGGCCGTTCCGCCGAACGTGACGCCGGTCGCGTTCTGGAGGCCCGTTCCCCTGATGGTGACGGACGTCCCGCCCGCAGCGGGGCCCTGGTCCGGCGTGATCCCGGTCACGGTCGGCGCGACGTACGTGTAGCCGAGCCGGGCGGTCCCGTTCGGGTCGCTGACGACCACGGTGGTCGGGCCCGCGGCGCCGACCGGCGTGACGGCGGTCAGGGAGTTCCCGTCGGCGGCGACCTGGACGTTCGTCGCCCGGGTCCCGCCGAAGGTCACGGTGGTGTCGGGCGTGAACCCGGTGCCGGTGATGGTGACCGTCTGGCCTCCGGTGGTCGGCCCGGTCGCGGGCGTGATCCTGGTCGCGGTGACCGGGATCGGCGCGGTGGGCGTCTCGCAGGTCGCGTTCGCGAGGACGACCGTCGCGACGGTCTCGTTGACCAGCGGAACACCGGCGACGGTGCCGTTCAGCGTCGCGACCGCGCGGACGGCCGTGCCCGTCGCGGTGGTCCCGGTGGTCGTCTGGACGCGGCTCGCCTGGACCGTCAGGGTCGCACCGGCGAGCGTTCCGGTGAGGTCCGCGCTCACCGTCGCGGTCGGCGTGGCGGCGTTCAGTGTCACCGCACGGCCGAGCAGGGTCAGGCCGACCAGGTCCGCGGCGCTCGTCGGCGTCCCGCCCACCGGGCACGTCGCCGTCGCGGTCGCCGCGTCCGCGGTGAGCACGCTCTGCCCGAACAGCGCCACGTTCGCACCCGCGATCCGCGAGGACGCGGTGGACCGCGTCGCGTTGCTGCTCGCCGAGGTCGTCACCGCCCCGACGGTGATGTCCGCGGCCGCCACGTCGGCCAGCGTCGAGCCGTCCGCGTCGGTGAAGGCGCGGTCACCTGATCCCGTGACCGCGACGTCACCGACGGCCGCGTTGACGTCCAGCGTGGCCACGCCTGCGACATCCGCGTCCGCGACGGCACTGATGCCGACCGCCGACGCATCCCCCGGTGCCGCTGACGCCGGTCCTGCGACGACGAGGGCACCCCCAACCACCAGTCCCGCGGACAAGCCGACCGCGGACAACCGCATTCCCACGCTCCGTCGCATGGCGCCCCCTTCACGAGCTGTTCTGCCTGCGCACGCTAGGCCCGGGGGTGGCGGGTACGTTCGCTCCAACACTGGGGTTTGACAACCACTCACGAACAGGAGTACGACGTCCCGGCACGTGGAACGCCCGGCCCCCGCATCGGGGACCGGGCGTTCGGCGCTGCTCGCCGACGATCAGTCGACGAGCGAGAGCGTGACCTCGACGTTGCCGCGCGTCGCGTTCGAGTACGGGCACACCTGGTGCGCGGCCTCGGCGACCTCCTGCCGACGGTCCGCCGGCACGTTCGGGGCGTAGATGTCGAGCTCGACGGCCAGGCCGAACCCGCCCTCGCCGTTGTCGCCGATGCTCACGCTGGCCGACACGGAGGCGTCGGTGGTGTCGACGCCGAGCCGCTTGCCGACCAGGTGGTAGGCGCCGAGGAAGCAGGCCGAGTACCCGGCGGCGAACAGCTGCTCGGGGTTGGTGCCCTCGCCGTTGCCACCCATCTCCGTGGGCGGGCGGGTGTCGAAGTCGAGGCGGTCGTCCTCGCTCCGGACGTGTCCGTCGCGACCGCCGCCCGTGGCGTGGGCGATCGCGGTGTACGTGATGTCAAGGGTCATGCACCCCACCTCACACCACGGGACTGGACGGTCGCTGACGTGTATCCGGTGGACGCACACCGCAAGGAGCGGCCACGATGTGATGATGAGCAGCGTTGCCCAGTTCAGTTCGTCCGCCGATGCCTTCGTGGCCGTCGTCGCACAGGTCCCCCACGACGCGTGGGAGCGACCGGCACTGGGCGAGTGGACCGTGCGGAGCCTGGTCGGGCACACCACGCGCGCACTCCTGACGGTCGAGCAGTACCTGCACCTCGAGCCACCGGCCGAGGTGACGATCCCGACCGCGGCGCTGTACTACGCCACGGTCTACGAGCAGTTCACGGACTCGAACGCCGTGACGCAGCGCGGGATCGCTGCGGGGATCTGGCTCGGGAACGAGCAGCTCCTGCGGATCACGGACGCCCTGGCCCGCGCGAAGGCCGCGATCGAGGCGGCTCCCCCGGACCGTGCCGTGTCGATCGGCGGGATGGGGATCCCGCTCGAGGAGTACCTGCGCACGCGGGTGTTCGAGCTCGTGGTGCACACGATCGACCTCGCACGCGCGATCGAGGTGCCGTGCGCGCCCCCGCCGGACGCGGTGGAGTCGTGCGCGGTCCTGGCCGTGTCGGCCGGCAACGCGCGCGGCGACGGCGAGGCGGTCCTCCTGGCCCTGACCGGGCGCGGGTCGCTCCCGGACGGGTTCTCGGTGGTCTGACCGCGCCGGAACGGCGCGCTCCGGGTGCCGCGGGGACACGACCGGGAGGCCCGACCCGGCGACTCAGCGTCGGCGTCGGCCCTCGGCCGATCCGTGGGACGGCTCCCGGTCCTCCCGGCTGTCGCGGCGGAGCACGAGCGACAGGGCCGCACCGAGCAGTCCGGCGACGATGAGCACGATCGGCACGGAGATCGGTGCGTGCGTCGGCGCCGCGATGACGAGCAGCACCAGCCCGAGCACGACGAACCCGATGGAGGCGATGAGCACGTTCCGGCGCGTCGCACGACGGGCGTTGGCGCGGTTCGGTGCGGCGAGCAGGTCGGGATCGTGGAGGACACCGCCGTCGCCCGGCCGCGCCACCGACACGGCGGATGCCTGCGCGGTCCGAGGGGTGGGAGAGGCGAGGAGCCCGGCGATCGACGGACCGCTCGGGGCGAGTTCGGCGTCGAGGTCGTCGTCGTCCTCCTCGGGCACGGGGACGACGAGCGCGGCCTCGCCGGCGTGGCCGGCCTCGGCGCGCTCGGATTCCTCGCGGATGGCGATGGCGCGCTCGGCCTCGGCCGCCTGCTCCGCCTCGTCGAGGTGGTGCGCGGAGGGACGACGGACGTCGGGGTGTTCGTTGGTCACGAGGCGGGTACCTCTCGGGATCGTGGACGGCACGTCGGGGTCCGCGCCGGTACCAGCACATCAGGAACGTGCCGGATGCGCGAGCATATGACACCGATCTGGTAGCGCGCTGCCCTTGTCCGGTGAGCGCGCCCAGACTCGAGCACACTGGCTGCGCTCGGGCACACTGGTCGCATGTGTGGCCGATTCGTCGTCTCCGACACCACCGCTGACCTGTTGCCCGAGCTCGTGGGTGAGCTCGCGTCCCGCACCGAGCACGTCGACGAGGACACGGGCGTCGTCAGCACCGGACTCGTCGAGAACTACAACATCGCCCCGACGGACGACGTGCAGGCGGTCCGGCAGTTCCGCGGCGAGCGGGCGATGCCCGACGTGCACTGGGGGTTCGTGCCGTCGTGGGCCAAGGACTTCCGGAAGCAGCGGCCCCAGCCGATCAACGCCCGGATCGAGACCGTCGCGACCTCGGGCATGTTCCGCAGGGCGTTCGCGGGCAACCGCTGCATCGTCCCGGCGCAGGGGTACTACGAGTGGGTCCTGACCGAGACCGGCAAGGAGCCCCACTACATCCACCAGCCCGACGGCGCGCTGGCGATGGCCGGCGTCGTGAGCGCCTGGCCGGACCCGACCAAGCCCGAGGGCGACCCGGACAAGTGGCGCCTGTCGATGGCGATCATCACCCGCGACGCCCACGTCGCGCCCGGCGAGGTCCACGACCGCATGCCCGCGTTCCTGACCCCGGACAGCTACGACGCCTGGCTCGACGACACCCTGTCGCCCGACCAGCTCCTGGCGCTGCTCGACCGCGGATCGCACGAGGTCGCGCACGACCTGGTGCAGTACGAGGTCTCGCGCGCGGTGAACAGCGTGCGGAACGCCGGGCCGCAGCTCATCGAGCCGGTCGCGTAGCCCACCATCACCGGGTGAGCGCCACCACCACGAGCACCACGACCACCACCGCGAGCGCGGCGACGAGCACCCACTGCCACCAGCGGAACTTGGCGCGGCCGTTCGAGCCGCGCGGGCGGATGGGTGAGCTGGGTCGTGAGCGCGGTCTGGCGGACATGCGCGAACCCTAGGCGCGACGCATGTGCGCACGCCGGTCCAGGGAGACGGAACCGTTCAGGCCGCGGTGGGGGCGCCTCCAGGATGGGCCGTCGGCCGCCCGGTAGCGTTGCTCGGCATGACAGCACGACGCCCGTTCGTGGTGGGGGCCGCCGCCGTGCTCCTGGTCGTGTACGTACTCGCCAGTGGCGCGTTCGTGCTCATCGGCGGTGCCGCCCGACAGCGGCTCGAAGCCGACGCGGTCCGCGTCCTGCTCGCCGTGCAGTCGGTCGGGCACGGGACGCTCCAGCTCGACCGCGGGTTCGTCGCCGCGATGGCCGTGTCGCTCGTCGTGGCGCCGCTGCCGATCGCCGCCCGGGTGCTCCTGCCCCGCCGGGGTGCCCGCGCCGCATGGGCCCTGGCCGCCGTGGTCGTCCTGCTCGTCGTGCTGCTGGGTGCCGCGTTCCGGTTGCTGTCCGGCACCCACGCGATCTCCGTGGCGCTGGGCTGCGTCGTCGGCCTGGCGTTCGGGGTCCTCGTGGACCTGGCGGCGCGGTCGCTCGCCGCCCTGCGCGGCCACGAGACCGAGGGGCCCACGGGCCGGAGCCGATGGATCGCCCTCGCCCTGATGGTCCTGTACGTCGTGGCCGTCATGCTCATCGCGTTCCACGGCTCCCCCGTCGACGCCGGCAGCGACGGGTTCCTGTTCCGGGTGCTCGACTGGTTACACCGGCACGGCACGCCGCAGTGGATCGGCTACGCCGCGGTCGAGTTCACGGCGAACATCGTGTACTTCGTGCCGCTCGGGATCCTCGTCGCCCTGCTCATCGGCATCCGGCGCTGGTGGCTCCCGGTGGCCATCGGGTTCGTGGCGAGTGCGTTCATCGAGGTCGTGCAATCGGTGCTCCTGCCCGAGCGGACCGGCTCCGTCGACGACGTCCTGTCGAACACGGCCGGGGCGTTGCTCGGGACCCTGGTGGGCATCGTCGTCCTGGCACGGCTGCGGCGGCGGGCGGGTGCGCGGCAGCTCGGCTGAAGCACCGGGCGCGCGCCTCCGCCTGCGTTCGACGGCGTCGGTCCGCCGTCCCGGAACGACGAAGCCCCCGAGCCAGCAGGCTCGGGGGCTTCGGTGTGGTGCTGGGTGTCAGACGTTCTTGCGCTGACGACGCGTGGCCGCCGTGACGCCGACGAGCGCGCCACCGAGGACGACCGCGCCACCGGCGCTCCAGACCAGGAGGGTCGGGACGGTCGAACCCGTGAAGGCAAGGCCGGTGCCGGTGCTGGTCGCGGTGACCGTGGCGCCCGTGCCCGTGGCGGCCGCCGGAACGACGGTGAGGGCCGTGGTCGCGATGTTGCCGGACGTGACACCGGTCGCGGTGACCTCGTAGGTGCCCGAGGCACCGCGGGGCAGCGTGATGGGAGCGTTGAGCGAGCCGGTCGCGGACGCCTGGCGGACCGCGGTG
Organism: Curtobacterium sp. MCBD17_028; assembly: GCF_003234875.1. Classification (NCBI taxonomy): domain Bacteria; kingdom Bacillati; phylum Actinomycetota; class Actinomycetes; order Micrococcales; family Microbacteriaceae; genus Curtobacterium; species Curtobacterium sp. MCBD17_028. The sequence continues at coordinate 46,635 of NZ_QKTQ01000003.1, forward strand.
ACGGTCTGCGTCGGCAGCGCGCCGATCGTGACGGCACCAGCACCCGTGACGGAGATGGTGACGTTCTCCGAGTCGGCGAACGAGCCCGGCGCGAAGTTGATGATGGTCGTACCACCGGCGACGACAGAGCCCGACACACTGACGTTGCTGGCGGGCACGTAGCCCTCGGCGTTGGCGGCCATCGGAGCGGCCATGACGGCTGCGCCGGCGAGCACCAGCGCCGCGATTGTCTTCTTCATGAGTGATCCCCTAGTTCGAACGCGACGGCGGCCTGACCTCTCGCAGGACGCTCGATTAGCGAAGTTCCATCAAACTATCGGCTTTCACAGGTGACGTCCACGGGTCGTGTAACAGTTTGGTGAACGCCCGGGGTCGATTCCGCCGCGACCGTGTGGCCCGCTGCCGCCTTCGGCCCGAGGAACTGCACCGTCAGCGTGGTGCTTTGCCCTGGTGAGAGCAGAGTTGGGATCTGCACCACCGGGTACGTGCCGTCGAGCGCAGTCTGGGGGCTGGCCGCCTTGCCGTCCTGTGACGCGCTCAGGAACACCCCCGTTCTGGGGGCGTAGATCGCGACGTTCGTTCCGACGTTGCCCGGCGACACGCCGAAGTCCCCACCACCGGTCACATACCGGGGAAGGCTCGTGGCGGCGTCCGCTGGCGCCGTGTTCTTCAGGGTGACCTGCACGGTCCAGGTCGGGCGACCATCGGCGCGGCAGACCTTGCTCCCCACGGCGATCTGCTTCGTGAGGTAGTAGTCCATCTTCGCGCCGGTGGCGTCGTTGAGGTAGACGCCGAAGCGAGCAGTGGAGTCGTCGCTCGCCGGCAGAGCACCGGAGACAGGCGTCTGCTTGACGATCTGCTCCTGATGCGCATCCTCGCTCCAGAGTTTGACTCGCCCCTCGTCGGCTCCTCGGGTGAGTGCGGCGACCAGTGCCGACGGGTCGAATGCGCCGGTTGCGATCTTCTCGAACACCCCGACAGCGGCCGCGGCGAAGAACTCATCCTGTTCGGCGTTGTCCGGGTAGCGCGCGTACACCTGGCTGAGCAACAGCGGGACCGCGTTCGACGAACTAAGGGTGTCACCGGTCGGGAGCGTGACAGGGCCGGTCGCCTTGAGGATGTACCCGAGCGTCACCGGGTCGAGGGACAAGACCCCGTCTACGTCTTCACCGTACTTCTGCTTCCACATCGCTCTGACCAGCTTCGCCGAGGTCGAGAAGCGCGGTGTCAGCGTCACGTCCTGGATGTACTCGGCGGTGATGGCGCCGTACAGCCCCTGCGTATCCACTGGGAGCGGTAGCACCGGCGACGCGGCCTTCGGGAAGTCGGAAGAGGACGCTTGCCGCTCCAAGGAGATCGCCCCGTCGTCAGTGTGCAGCAGTGCCACCGCACCCGGGATTCCGCCGCCCGACCGCAGCTCTGCGTTGTTCTCGAACAGCAGCAGATATCGCTTCGGTCCGGCGGCGCCGAGCATGTCGGGCGCGAGCCGCACGACATGATCTGCAGCCGCAGCTTCTTCGGACGCTGACTGCAGTGCCGTTCGCAGTTGATCCACCGCAGACTCCACTGGGCTGATCGTCCGGCCGGCGTCGATCGCATCGGCCCTGCGAAGCGCGCCTCTGAGCGACTCGGCGGCTTTCGTGATCGGCTCCTGCGCCTTGACGAGCGGGCTCAGGTCCACCTTCCCGGACTTGGGGGTCAGTGACGCAGCGTTGAACCCGGACAGCACGGAAACCGCTGGCCGAACAGCGCCTGTCGCCACAGCGTCAGTGATCGCCGCGATCTGGCGTACTGCGCGGAGATTGCTACCGAGGAACGGCGCATGCTCATATGTGCGCCAAATGGGATCGCTGGTGAGTCGGCTTGCGCTGGCAGCGCGCTGCTCCAGCTGTTCGGCTGCGCTCTTCGCCTGCTCCCCTTTGCCACTCGCGACGTCTGCTTTGATCTCCGATACGAGCGACATCGACGTCCTCAGGTCGCGTTCGGCAAGGAATCCGCGAACGCCGACCCAGACGAAGGAGAGAACGACGATCGCCACCAGAGCCGTGACTGCGATACGAAGTGGACGTCTCGACCGCGACGGCTCCGCGCTCGAAGCGACGTGCGCCTCGCGGGGGTCGGACATGCGCTCATCCTACGCAGATGCGGAAGCGCACTCGCGTTGTCGATCGGTCCGGCAAGGCGGCCTCGTCTCTGCACCGCCCCCGATAGCATTCGACGATGCGCATCCGCGTCGCTCACGATTACCTCACCCAGCGGGGTGGCGCTGAGAGAGTCGCTCTGACAATTGCGAGCGGACTCTCCTCGACTCCCATCATCACCTCCGTCTACGATCCGGCGACGACGTTCGAGGAATTCCGGGAAGTCGGTGTACAGGACACGTTGCTGAGCCGGATCGGGTTCTTCCGCAGTGATCCGCGGCGAGCGCTTCCACTGCTGGCGATCCTGTGGTCGAGGATGACTCCCGTCGCCGCCGAGGCCGTGGTCTGCAGTTCTGCGGGCTGGGCGCACGCGCTGCCGGTTCGACCGGGGACAGCCAAGATCGTCTATTGCCACAACCCTGCCCGTTGGTTGTACCAGGCGGAGGACTACCTCGAGGGCCACGGCGCACTCGCTCGTGTGGTGTTAGGACTGATCGCGGCTCCGCTCCGGCGGTGGGATCGCCGGCAGGCATCACGCGCCGACGCCTACGTGGTCAATTCGACGAGCGTGGCTCAGCGAGTACGCGAAGCTTACGGGTTGGAACCGCAAATCCTGTTCCCGCCAGTGAGCATCGACATCACAGGTCCGATAACGCCCGTCGACGGGTTGGAACCGGGTTACTTCCTCACCGTCAGCCGCGACCGGGGATACAAGGGCACCTCTCGGCTGATCGACGCTTTCTCCGAGCTCCCCGAGGAACGGTTGGTGGTCGTCGGTACTGTCGAGCAGCCGCTACCACCGAATGTCCGAGCTGTGGGTCGGGTCAGCGATGCAACCCTCCGTTGGTTGTACGCGAACGGACGCGCCCTGATCTCGGTCTCACACGAGGACTTCGGCCTGACGCCGCTCGAGGCCAACGCCTTCGGAACCCCGGTACTCGTCCTCAGGGCCGGGGGTTTCCTGGACTCGACCGCGGAGGGCGTCTCCGGTCTGTTCATCGAAAACCAGGACACGGCCTCCATCAAGAGTGCGGTTCAGGAATTCCCGGTGCACTGGGACGCATCAGCGGTTCGACGGCACGCCGATCGCTTTTCCGTAGAGAACTTCCTCCGCAGGCTGCAGGAGATCATCGAAGAGACGATCGATCTGAAGAAGGAAAGCTCGGCACGACTCGTGTGAAAACGACGCTCACCCTTGGTACTCGCGACCTTGGAGCAGGTCGGCTACTCGCGTTCCGGCGCTCGTGATGGAGAACTGGTGGCGGATCAGAGCTCGGTTGGTGTCGTCGTTCAGAGGTCGGTCGAACGCTCGGGCGAGAGCTTCGAGGAGTCCGGTCACATCGCCGGGCGGAAATGCCTCCGCGGACGCTTCGGCCAGCTCGGAACGAACGTACGGCAAGTCCGACAGCACGAGCTTCGTGCCAGCTCCCATCGCTTCGAGTACGGCGATGGGCAATCCCTCCTTGACTGACGCGTTGACGAAGACCTCGGCGCGCGCGACCAGGCCAGCGAGTTGCGATGGGTCATCGATTCGGCCCGTGAGCGTCACGCGATCGCGCAAGTTCGCGGACGCTTCCACGCGATTGCGTATGCGGTCGTGATCCGGCCCGGTTCCAACCATCGTGAGCGTCCAACCGCTCGTCGCGGAGTCCTCCCAGGCACGCAACAACGTGTCGAGGCCCTTGACGCGCTCGTCGAAGCGTCCCACCCAGATCGCGCTACCCGCAACGCGTTCTTCTTCCGAGTTGATGAAGGTGTCCGATACCCAATTCGGCGCCCACACGACCCGGTCCACGGTCGAACCGCTTCGGACCGAACGGACTGACTCTCGCTCCTGCTTCGTCAATGTGGTGAGGAGGTTCGACCCTCGTGCGATGCGCTGCACCAGCCATCGAGGCGCGGCTGCCACGGGAGTGCCGTGGTGCGCGCCGATGAGCTTGTCGTCCGGCAGCTCGGACATCAGGCCGCCGAAGCGCGGATAGGCGTACTCCTGTGCGTACACGCGATCAAACCCCTGGACGTCGCGGGCGAGTCGCCGTCCTTGCAGATAGCTCAAGAGCTCACGGAGCTTCCAACGACGGAGCCTCGGAGGGATGACTCGACGGAGCGGAAGCACCGGCACGACCCAGACATCCATGAGGGAGCCCTTCAGTCTCGCGGGTGTTGCACCCGGGACGACGAGCGTGACGTCGGTGCCGCGCGACCGGAGGAGCTCCGCGTACTGCGTGATCCAGGTTCCTCGGTACCGTCCGTTCGCCAGGTCGCCAGCCGTGACGCCAAGCGCCGAGAAGTGGTCCTCGAACGTCTCGCAGCTGGGCACGATGGCAAGTGACGGCGAGTTCACCGTGCCCTCGTTCCTCTGGGGCGAGCGAATGCGGTTGGCAGCCGCTATCCCATGCAGGGTGGAGGTCACGAGCCGCAGCCGCGCTCCACGAGCCAAGCGAGCCAGTCCGGGCGCGTGCGGGTACCCGATCACTGCCAGGAACAAAGCGTTGCGGAGTGAACCCTCTCGGCGGAAGAAGCGGAACCCCAAGCGTTCGTTGAACGCCGCCTCGAACACTTTCTCGACGCTGGCCGCCCGATCGTCGCCGGAGAGCCGTGGGGCCGGATGATGATCGACGAGAACCTCGGGGTCGAGAACCAGCCGGTAACCCTGCGCCGCAACGCCCAGGCTGTACAGGAAGTCGTTCCTTGCCTGTGCGCCGCTTCCGGCGAGCGCGTCCACGATGTCGACCCGGAGGAACGGTTCACGCCGGAAACTACAATTCACTCCCTTCAAGTGATCGACCTCTCGCGCCGCCCCGACGGCAAGGTGATGATCACCGACGACGCGACCGGATCGACCGATGCGTGCGGTCATGGCTGACGTTGCTGTTGCTTCCTGCACACCCTCCAGGTCAGCGTCGATCAGGTCACGTCCGCCCACGCCGCCGACGCTGCCGTCCTCGTAATGGCGAAGGAGCCGCGCGCTCCAGTCCGGGTGGACTTCTGCATCGTCGTCTGTGAACGCAACCACCTCGCCACTCGCCGCGACGGCACCAGCTCGCATCGCCCAGGCGAGACCGGGCCGTTCCACCGTGACGACCGACGCATCGAACTGGCTCGCGACGGCGAGTGTCTTCTCGTCGTCCTTTCTGGCGACCACGATGACCTCGTGCGCCGGGGGCTGAAGCCGTTGCGCGGCCGCCAAGGCCCGCCGGAGCGACTCCGGTCGACCGACCGAGGGAATGATGAGGGAGATACGACTCACGAGCGCAGCCCTTCCAGCAGCGTTTTGATCGGCTCGTACACGGCAGGGGCACGGAAGCGCCCACTCGCGACACGAGCTTGACGAGCCATCACCGACGCGCGATCGGCATCGAGCAGTGTCGAGGCGATCGCAGACCCGAAGGCACGAGTATCGCGGACATCGACGGCCACGCAAGAATCATCGGGGATGAGCCAGTCGAACTGCCCGCCTTCGTCGCTGCAGACGATGGGTACTCCAGCCGCCGCAGCCTGCGCGAGTACCTGACCGAACGGCTCTGGAGTACGACTTGCATGGACGAGGACCCATGCGCTTCGAAAGAGAGCCTCGACCTCGACGACGTGTCCCCGCATCTCGAGAGGGAACTCCGCCCGCGGGAGGGGAAACTCATCGCCGAACTCGGCATCGCCGGCGATCACCATCCGCACGCCGGGCACGGCAGCTGTCACCTCGTTCACCGCCTCGATCGCGAGGTCCTGTCCTTTCCACCGAGCGATGCGACCCAGCATGAGCACTTCAGGCGCATCGGCGGGAGCACGATCCACCGAGTAGAAACGGTCCTCGACCGCGGTGGGTACCACGATGCCCGCCACTCGCCAACTCCGACGAGTCAGCTCGCTGTTGAACACGCGGTCAACGGCGAAGTAGCGCGTGAGCATACGGAGCACACGTGTGAGCGAGGCAGGGCGATTGCCTCCCGCTCCGAGGTCACGGACGTAACACACCAACGGCACGCGCGCGAGCTTGCACGGGACCGCGAGATGCAACATGCCCTGCACGCTGTTCGACAAGACGACCTCGGGTCGTTCCCGCCGCAGGACCCTGAACACCTCGATCTGCACGTACGCGAGCTGGAGCACAGCCACGAGGCTCTGAAGGAGGGATCGCTGGCGAGAATCCGCCGTGCTTCGGAAACGTCGGACGCTGATGCCGAGCCGGGACGCGCGCTCCGGTAGCGCACCGTCGCCTCGTACCCAGAGCGCCAGATCCAGTGACTTCGCCAAGAGCGGCGCGGCGAGTTCGGCTCCACCGTCTGCTGAGCTGTGGCAGTAAAGCACCCCCTTCACCGACATCCCGCGATCTCCTCGATCTCGCGCACGACACGGGACCACGAAAATCCCAGCGCGTATTCCCGGAGGGCTGACCGCTCTGCTGGGTCAGCCGCAGCAGCGGCACGTATCGCCGCGCTGAGCTGAACGGGATCGCCGAGATCGAACAGATACGGCGCTCTCGCCCACGGGCCCATCGCTTCCCTCAGGCCCCCCTGACCGGTCGAGATGACGGGCAACCCCCGAGCCATCGCCTCGATCACGACCAAACCGAAACCTTCCAGGGATTCTGTCGGGACCACGGCCACGTCGGACGCATCGACGACAGCGAGCAGCTCGTCGTCTGGAACCCGGCCGTGCAGCACGACATTCGCCTGGCGCTCATGCTCCGTGACCCAGTGCTCAATCGCGCCCTCCTGCTCACCACCACCGACGACGTGCAGGACGACCGGGCGGCCGTCCGCGAGGAAGTCGACTTGCTCGAGCGCCTCCAGGAGTCGCAGGTGCCCCATGCGACGCGTCAACCGACGGACGCACACCAAATGGACCTCCGGGCGATCCGCATGCGCGGTCGCCCGCGCAGCGAATCGCTCGTCGAGGCCGGGCGCGACACGATGCACCTTCTCGGGCACCACACGGAGGTGCTCCACCGCGCCGCGCGCGAACTCGTTGCTCAGGACCACGATCTGGTCGGCCATCCGACCACAGGCCCGTTCCATCGTGCGCATGAGCCTCAGCTTGAGCCTGCTCCTGCTCCCCGCGACCTCCGCCTCCAGCGCCCAGGGTCCGTGGTAGTTGAACACGACCTTGGTCCTCGGTCGCCTCCGCAACGCTCGTGACGCAGCATGGCCGACGAGGAATGGGGCCGCGTACATCGCGAAATGGACGTTCAGCACATCCACCGGCCCGCTTCGATAGCCCGCTAGGAAGAACCGCCAGATCCGAACTGCAGCGCCACCACGGATGAGGCTGGTGTCCGTCTCAGGCTTGATCGGGCCGCGCGCGACGAGGAGCAATCGCAGGCCGCGGCCACTCCCGCGCACCGCCTCGGAGAGGCCGCGGACGTACGAGTTCAGGCCCCCGCTCGTCTCGCTCGAGATGTCCTTGCCCACGATCAACCAAGTCGGTGCCGTCATTCCCTGCCTTCATCCCTTGGTCGGTGAGCGCCCCCATGAACAGCCACAAGCACGCGGTCATCCCGTAGAACCCCACGGTCAGCCATTGCCCGATCGATGCGACCAAGCACAGCGCCAAGAGGAGTCTGAGTCGGTCGCGCCCCCGCATCGCCGTGACGGCTGCCACGAGCGCGCGGCCGTAGACGGCGATGAGCGCTACGACGCCGAGTATTCCGGCGGCCAACGAGATGTTCGCGATGTCCACCTCCGCATTCGCGGAGTTGCCGGTGAGCTGCCCCAGCTGACCGAAGCCCGTCCCAATGATCGAACGCAGCCCGTTCATGAGGCCGGACACGAGGAGCTGAACGTGCACGGGCGCAGTGGTGTCACTGACTTGATCGCTACCGCTGATGAGAGCGAGCGAGTGAGCCGCGCCACCCCCGGCGACTCCGACCAGATCGCGTGAGAACGTGACTGCCCCCACAGCGACGACCGACAAGGCGACCAGTAGGCGTACGAGGAAGTACCTGCCACGAACCGCCACGGCGAAAGCAACGGACACGAGGGCGAGGATCAGGAAGGTACGGGTACCGCTGGCAACCGTGGCGACGAGACACACTGCTGCCACCACCGCGACGAGGCCACGCCACCGAGTCAATCCCAGGATGAGGCAGGACGTGGCGAGGACGAATCCCAACGCCGCGAGGAGAGCGCTCTCCGCCGCGCTACTCGCCAGCCCGAGCGGCCGGACTTCGTTCACGCCCACGTACAGGGAGGCGTATCCGTCGTATCGCACCCAGCGCTCGTCCCACGGTCGGAGTCCCCACAGGACCTGCGCCAGCATGTAGACCGAGTTGAGCGTCGCGATGAGGAGCACTGATCTGATCACTGTCGTGAGGTTCACACTCCGGGTCCTCCCGAGGAGGAACGCCGCGACGAAGGACAGGAGCAAGGCGCCGGTCAGGAAATTGCTAGCGAGGCCGGCTCCCAAGGGGTTGATTGCGCCCAGCACGCCGGCGCAGAGCATCAACTTGAGCGCGAGCGGGCTCCGCGCCACCCGAACTTCCCGCGATCCCGCGATCGCTGCGACGATCAGCAGTGTGGGCAGCAGCACGATCTGATCGGTCAGGAGGCTCTTCGGATCCCACCATTCGATGAGGCGCCGCCAGAATCCGCTGGAGACTCCGATGACGATCGCCGACACCACACCGGTCGTTGGGTTCCGCACCGCCAAGGCGACGAGTAGCAGAGCCAGCACGACAAGTGCGGGGCCTGCACCCAGGGACGGGAAGGCGAAGGCCGAGGTCGTTCCGATGACCAGCACCGTGGTGACCGCCAGGGGTGCTACTCGTCTCATCTCAAACAATGCGTCTACTCCAGAGCTTCTCGAGGAGTTCGTCCCGCGCCCGATCAACCGCAGCCGATGAGAAGTGGTCCTCGATGTAACGGCGAGCCCGTTCAGATGAATCGCCGCGGTCAGCAGAGAGGACCGCAGTCAACGCCCTCGTGAAGGCCTCGACGGAACGATCCGCCACCACGCCGCAACCGGTCTCGCGAACTGCGTCTGCCAAGCCGTGCACCTCAGTCGTGATCACGGGAAGCCCAGCTGCGAGAGCCTCGTGTCCTGCCATGCTGAACGTCTCGTAGCGACTCGCGAGGATGAACGCGTCTGCAGCAAGGAGTTCAGACACCGGGTCACTCGTCCAAGCAGCGTGCTCGACGCGGAGCCCAGCGATACGCCGCAAGCGGGCGATCTCTCGTCGGCTCCCTGCCCCGAATACCTTCAGTGCTACCGGAGCACCGATCTGACGACTCGAGGCACCGAGGCACCGAGCTGCGAACGCCAACCCCTTTCGCCCCCACTCACCGCCGAGGAACACGACGACCCGCTCGTCCTGATCGTTGTGTCGTACCCGGGATCCCGCCACCGTCGTCCGGACGGGGTTCGGAAGGACCTCGACATCACGGTGTCGATAGCGCTTGCTCAAGGCTCGCGCCTCCGAGTGACTCACCGCCACGAGAATCGCCGTCCTACTTCCGAGATGCAGGACGTAGAGCTCCGCGAGCCAGGCCGCAGCACGAGCGATCGATTGCGACCCGAATCGCAGGGCGCTGCCCGGCCAGGAGCAGAACCAACCCACCGATCGAAGGTGCTCGGCGTGCCAGAAGTGCATCCACACGCCATCCACCGACGCCGGTGTGATCGCACCGCATGCGAGTACCACGGCGGGTCCCACAGATGCGGCCGTCCGTATCCGGGCGGTCGACAACGCCCAGAACCAGAGGAAGCGGAGGACGAAGGGGCCGGGAATGCGAGGAACACGGTGAACGGTGGCAGCTTCCGAGACCTCCGCCGAGGCCCTGAACGCCACGACCTGCACGTCGTAGCCCTGGTCGACCGCTTTCAGCGCGAACTCCTCCAGCGCTCGTTCCTGCCCTCCCCAGGGACCGAGGTCATGCGCGACCACGACCAGCCGCCGCGGCTCTTCCGATTCCACTTGAACGTGCACTCAACCTCACCCCCGCCATCACTGCCATCACGCAGGCCATGCTCAATTCGTCGAGATGCCCCGTCCCATGGAGGATGAGAATCCCCGCGAGCATGACCACGAATGCGATCGCCGAGGCCACGACGAGACGGACGCCGTTCTGAGCCGCCGAGTCGAAGAAAACCCGGAGCTGCCACTGGTCGTTCAGCAGTTGGAACACGACCAGGATTGCCGTGACCGCGGGCAACTCCTCGTAACCCGCCCCGAACAGCGCGCGCCAGAAGAGAACCGTCACGGCGACGATGAGCACGCCGGACGCGACCGAGCTGGCGAAGCCCATCAAGGCCCTGGTCCGGAGGTTGCCTCGCCCTTCTTCGCCGAAGAAGGTCGCGAATCCGGCGTTGTTCAATGCCTGCGTCAACGCTCCTGACGCGGATGAGCAGGTGACGGCGACAGCGTAGATGCCGAGGTGGGCGGGAGCGACGAAAGCACCGAGGGCCAGCTGGTCGAATCGGGCACCGAGACTGTCGAAGGCCGAGGCCAGCCAGTAATGGGTGGAGAACTTCCAGGGCAGCCGACGGGAGACGCCCGCCCGACGCCGGGTGGGAAACGCGAAAGCCGCACCGAGCAGCGTGGCGATCGCTTGGCCGGAGAGGGTCGCGAGGAACGCATTCGCGAGCGTGAGATGACCGATGACGTAGAGCACGACGATCAGCAACGACGGCAGAACGAGCGTCGCTGCACGGATCGCGTTCCAGCTCCACATCCGCTGCTCGAGCAGGAGCCGCTCTCCCCCGAACTGCGCGAACCCCGTTGCGAGCAGCGTCAGCGAGGCGATACGGACGTAGACCTCGACAACGGGAGTGTCCCCGTACAGCACGGGAGCCGAGAAGTAACCCATAGCGGTCGCGGCCACACCGAGCACGGTCATCACGAGGTAGGAGCGCCGCGGCGTGACGAGCTGCGCTTTCTCCTCGACGGCGGCTCCCCGAGGCACCCCCAGGAACGCCATCCACGCAAGGAGCTGAACGACGACGAAGGTGGCCGCGAGCTCACCCCGACCCGTCGCACCGAGGGCGTGAGCGAGTGCTGGCGCGGACAGCACACTGAGACCCATCCCGAGATAGGTGATGCCAGTCGTCCAGACAACCGGGCTCTGGGCCAGGGCCTTCAACTCCAGCTGACGCGCGTCCCGGACGATGGAGTACAGCCGCGATGCGCCCATCGGGCTGCCGGAAGTCGTGCTGCGTTCGCGTCGGGCGCTCACCAGCACCTCCTGAAGGATGCATCTCCGGTGCGCCAGGATGACGAACTCGTGCGTGACAGACACCGTGTCGTTCGAGTACGACAGGGGCCCCTGTGCCATGCCGCGTGCTCGACGCCACCCCGGATCCTACCGGACACCGTGGTTCTCGCTGGAGGTGCCGATACCATCACCCTGTGGTCGCACAGACGCTTCTCCTGCTGGGCGATTCCATCGCCAACGGTCTCGGCGTTCGCCGCCGGACGTACGGACAGATCGTCGCCGCGGAGCTCGGTCATCGCTTGATCGATCTCTCTCGTACTGCTCGGCAAGTATCCGAATCCCTGCAGTTGACGCGAGGGTTGACCGAGCGCCCGACCATCGCTCTCGTCGCGCACGGCATCACCGAGAGCATCGTCCGGCCGCGACCGCGCGCGCTGGCGCTGGTCCCGCCGCGTTGGCGTCGCACCGGTTGGATGGATCCTCGTCCCTACTTCTCGTCCCACCCGAACAAGCGGCGGATCCAGATGGTCGAGAGCGGCGTTCGCTGGCGAGTTCGGAATGCACTCATCCATGTCGGCGGAGGCGACCAGCTCCAGAGTCTCGACTCGTTCTCCGATGACCTGCAGCAGATCGTCGAAGACCTGCAAGCCCGCGGCACACGGGTGTTGACGCTCGGTCAGCCCAGTCTCGACGGACGGTACTTCGCGGGAAGCCCAGCGGAATCGCAGCGATACGAGGGGGCGATGCAGGCGCTCGATGCCGAGCACGTGGTCCTGCGCGGCCGATTGCGAGAGTGGGGCGACTTCCTCGCCGACCACTTCCACCCGAACGACGACGGACATGAAGCGATAGCAGACATCGTCCTCGCGGCGATCCGGGGAACGCAGGGCTGATCGCTCCCACGTCCGGACGTCGAGAGCCCGATTAGTAGGCACCGTGACTCGCCACCACTGCCCGCAACGTCCGCCACAGGATCACCAGGTCCCCGGTGATCGACCAGTTCTCCACGTAGTACAGATCCAGCCGCACCGAGTTCTCCCACGACAGATCGGACCGCCCGCTGACCTGCCACAGTCCGGTCAGGCCCGGCTTGACGAGGAATCGGCGGTGCACGTGTCGGTCGTACTGCTCGACCTCACGCTGCAGCGGCGGACGCGGGCCGACGAGCGCCATGTCGCCGAGCAACACGTTGAACAGCTGCGGGAGCTCGTCCAGGCTGTACCGCCGCATGAACGAGCCGACGCGGGTCACCCGGGGGTCGTTGCGCATCTTGAACAGCACGTCGTTGCCCTCGGCGCGGTCGAGCTGGCTGACCTCCTGGATCCGGCTCTCGGCGTCGACGACCATCGACCGGAACTTGATCATCCGGAACGTCGAGCCGTTGAGGCCGACCCGCTCCTGCAGGAACAGCACCGGGCCCGGCGAGGTGACCTTCACGGCGATCGCGAGCAGCAGGAACACGGGCGACAGCACGATGACGAGCACGGCGGCGATCGCCAGGTCGAACACCCGCTTGGTGTAGAGCTTGCGGCCCGAGTACGTCGGGGTCTCGACGTGGATCAGGGGCAGGCCCTGCACGGGCCGCGTGTGGATGCGGGGACCACCGATGTCGGTCAGGCTCGGCGCGACGACCAGGTGCTGCTGGCCGGGCTCGAGCGACCAGCTCAGCTCGCGCACGCGCTCGGGCGGTAGGTCGTCCGCGCTGGTGATCACGACGGTGTCCGCGTGCGTCGCGTCGAGCGCGTGCTGCAGGTCGTCGAAACCGCCGTAGGAGTGCAGGTCGGTACCCGGCAGGACGCCGACGAGTCCGGTGGAGACGGCCGCGCCGAGCACGCGGTAGCCGGCGGCCGGTTGGCGCTCGAGCTGCGCGGCGATGTGGCGCACGCTGGCGGGTGAGCCCACGAGCAGCACGCGGGCGGAGTACCGCCCCTGCTTGCGCTGCAGGATGAGCCACTGCCGCCACATCCACCGCGAGAACAGCAGCACCAGGATGCCGATGGGGAACGCGATGAGCACGTAGCCGCGGGCGAGCTCGAGGTGCAGCAGGAACGCGGCGATCGCGAACAGGCCGAAGACGCGGATGCTCGAGTCCGCGACCAGGCGGTACTCGGTGCTGCCGACGCCGATCACGCGGTCGCCCCGGGTGTCGTAGACGCCGAGTGCGAGCGTCCACACCACGATCACGAACACCGAGATCCCGGTGTAGCTGAGCTTCAGGTCGTTCTCGTTCGACACGAGGTTGGAGCGCAGGCCGAGCCAGGCGATCTGCACGCCGAACACCACCCACGCCAGGATGAGGACGTCCGTGATCACCAGACGGCGCGCGAACGCACGACTCCAGCCCAACGTCGATGCGTCGGTCTGGAGGGCCGTCTCGCGTTCCGCGGTCATGGTCGCCGCCGCCTCCCGGTCACCACGTCGCGCCCCCATCGGTCGACGTCAGCACCTGCGACCCGCTCCAGACGGACACCCTGCTGTCGGTCTGGACGATCGCCACGGCGCCACTCGTGGTCGTCGCGGGAGCGCACCCGGCGTGGGTCGGCTTCGACCCCGCGGCGGCGGCCGCCGTGGTGAGCGTGTCGACCTCGACGCCGTGGCACGTCGAGCGGCCGGTGCGTGCGAGCGTGAACCCGCTGTCGGTGGCGGTGGCCGCGACGAGTCCGGAGACCGGCACCTGCACCCAGTCGTCGGCGGCGGTCTGCCGGACCGCCAGCACCCCGGGGCAGACGACGGCGGCGGTGGTGCCGTTCGTCAGGACCTGGGTCGGCGACGCGCACGGCGAGGCGGACGTGCCCGACGACATGTGGATGCGCGAGTCGGTCGTCACGTAGTCGGAGACCAGAGCCGCATCGTCCGCGGCCCAGTACTCGCCGTCGGTGTACGACGACAGCGCGGTCTCGGCACAGCTGGCGCCGGTGCCGGCGACGATGCTCGTCTTGACGCCGCCGGCGTCGAGCCCGGCGACGGTGTGGACGTCGTACTGCGCGGTCGATCCCGCCTTCCAGGTCGCTCCGCCGTCGGTCGACCGCTCGACGACGGCGTCACCGCCGGTGCACGACCCGGACGTCGCGCGCCAGAGCTCGGAGGCGCTGACGGCAACGAGGAACCGCCGCTGACCGTCACCTGCAGCGGTCGGGGTCCCGGTGGCCGACGGGGTCGGGTCGGCGGTCGCGCTGGCCGAGGCCGAGGGACGAGCGGTGGGGGTCGCGGTCGCAGCCGGGACACTGCTGAACGCCGGGATCGGTGCTGCCTGACCGTTGTCGCCGGGGGCGGTCCGCCCGAGCGCCACGGTCACCAGGAGCACGTCGACCACGACGAGCACCACGACCACGGCGGCCACCCAGACCAGCGCCTGTCGCGACACCGCGAAGCCCAGACGCCCCTTCCCCCCGTTCGAGCTCATCCCCGACTGCCCCCTGCTGTCGTCGAGTGGATCGCGGTCGTGATGGTCCCGACCGCCCCGGCGAGCACGTCGGCCACGCGCTCGTGGACCTCGGGCGACCGCCGGTACGGGTCCTCGACGTCGTCGTCAGCCGGGTCGGCCGGCGGCGGCACCATGCCGCGCGCGGCCGCGACGGTCGTGACGAGCGAGGCCAGGTCGGTCACGGCCTCCAGGTCCGCGGGCTCGAGCCCGCGCAGCACCCGCGCGAACTGGAGGATCGTGAACGTCCGCCGCGACGCCCGCGGCAACAGCGACACCACGGCAGCGCGGTGCGCCCGTTCCGCGGTCAGGATCAGGTCGGCGTCGGCGACGATGCGCTCCGTGAGGTACCGGGACCGGTGATCGTTGGGGTCGCCTCCCAGCCGTTCCGACTGCACGGCGGCGGTGACGTCCATCGGCGCGCCGTCGTCGGCCATGGTCCCGGCGCTGGCGACGACGATGCCGGGCAGGTCGGCGAGCTGCGCGCGGAGCAGCTGCGCCGCCAGCGGAGACCGGCAGATGTTGCCGGTGCAGACGGTGAGGATCGTGAACGGACGGGCGGTCCCCTCCCCCGTCGCCATCAGTCCGCTTTCCGCAGCGGACCGACGCCGGCGCTGGGCTTGCGGGGGATCTCGGCCTCGTCCTCGTTGTCCAGCCCGTAGCCGTACGCGTATCCGTACCGGCCGTAGCCGTAGGCACCCGGACCCTTGGTCGGCATCATCGTCAGGACGAACCCGGCGATCGGTGCCCCGACGTTCTCGAGCGTCGACGCGGCGCCGGCGAGCTGCGCCTTGTGGGTCTTGCCCGAGGCGACGGCGACGATCGCGCCGCTCGCCTTCTTCGACAGGATGGCCGCGTCGGTGACCGGGAGGAGCGGGGGCGCGTCGAACAGGATGTAGTCGTACTCCTGCTCGAGGCGCTCGATGAGCAGCTGCATGTTCCGCGAGCCGAGGAGCTCCGACGGGTTCGGCGGGATGGGCCCGGCGGGCATGACGCGCATCGCACCGCGCCCCCAGGGCTGGGCGACGTCGTCGAGGTCGGCGCGGCCGATGAGCACGTCGGTCAGACCCGCGGCGCCCTCGACGTCCATGTACTGCGCGACCTTCGGGCGGCGCAGGTCGGCGTCGATGAGGATGACCTTGTACCCGGCGGTGTCGAGCGCGATCGCGAGGTTCGCGACGGTGGTGCTCTTGCCCTCGGACTCGACCGACGACGTCATGACGAACGTGCGCGCCGGGCCGTCGAGGTCGAGGAACTGCAGGTTCGTGCGGAGGGTGCGGAACGACTCGGCGCGCGGACTGCGCGGGTCGGCCTGCACGATGAGCGGACGCGTCGCCGCCTTGTTGTCGAAGGCGATGCCACCGATGATCGGCTTGGTGCTGATGCGCTCGATGTCGGTCTCGGTGCGGACGCGGTTGTCGAGCGTCTCGCGGAGCACGGCCACGCCGACGCCGAGCGCCAGGCCGACGAGCAGGCCGAGGACGATGTTGACCGGCACGTTCGGGCTGACCGGCTTCGAGGGGACCTGGGCCTCCTTGACGCGGGTGAGCTTGACCGTGCTCTGACCGTTCGCGTCCGTCGCCTCGATGTTCTGCACGACGTTCGTCAGGCTCGACGAGGTCGCGTTCGCGATGTCCGCCGCCCGCACCGGGTCGACGTCGGTCACGTTGATCGTGATGAGCGTGGTGCTCGTCGGGGCGTCGGCGCTGACGAGGCCGGCGAGCTGCTCGGCCGTCATGTGCAGGTGGAGCTTGGCGATGACCGGCAGGAGCACGATCGGCGTGCTCACGAGGTTCGAGTAGGTGACGACACGCTGCTGCGTGAACGTGTTGCCCTGCGCCAGGTCGGACGCGCTGCCGCTCGTCTCGGTGGAGACGAACACCTGCGCCGACGCGGCGTACTGCGGCGTCTTGGCGATCGAGAACCCGGCCGCTGCTGCCACCCCCACGAGCGCGAGGATGAGGATCATCATCCAGCCCTTGCGTAGCACCGTGATGTAGTCGCGAAGCTCCACGCTCCAGCCTTCCCCGAACTGACGTCACCGATGCTCCTGATGCGTCGTGTGACAGCCACCGGTGAGGAAATAGTGCCATACCGATGAGGAGGGATCGGGTTCGTCGTGCACATCGGGCTGGAGCTGACCCCTACGGTGAGTGCATGAGCGCCGAAGAACCGACGATCGCTCCGCCGCGTCGCCGGAGTCTCCTGCCCCTCGGGATCGCGCTGGTGATCGTGATCGTGCTCGAGCGGATCGTGAGCAGCGCCGTGCAGCGGGGGTCGGTGCCGAGCGCTCCCGTGCAGCTCCTGCTGTCGGACCTGGCGTCGTGGGTGCCCCTCGTTCTGGGGGTGCTCTGGTACCTGCGCGACCGCGGCGCGACCTCGGTCGTCGATCGCCTGGGCCTCCGGATCAGCGTGTTCGACGTCTTCCCGGCCATCGCGATGGCCTGCGTGGCGCGGGCCGTGGACGGGTTCCTCAACCTGGCGATGTTCGACAGCACGGGGCTCAGCCCGCAGCCGGTGCTCGGCGGCGGGGTCCAGGTCGCGGTGCTCACGCTCACGGTGCTCGGTCCGTGCATCCTGTCGCCCGTGATCGAGGAGCTGTTCTTCCGCGGCACACTGCAGCCACTGCTCGCCGATCGGATCGGCGGCGAGGACGACCGACGGGGCAACCTCCGGCTCGCGACCGTCCTGGGCGTCGTCGCTGCCGCGGTGCTGTTCGCCGCGATGCACGTCCTCGTGGCGAACACCACGGTCGAGGGGGCGTTCGTCACCTTCGTGAGCACGTTCGTCCTCGGGCTGCTGCTCGGGACGTTCGTCGCCGTCACGAAGCGACTCGGCGGCGCGATCCTGGCGCACGTCCTGTTCAACGCGATCGCGGTCGCGCTCACCTGGCCTCGGTGAGCACGACCGCGATGCGGTGAGCATGGGCGCTCGATCAGTGGATGACCGGGTGCACGTGCTCGTACGCGAGCCACACGAGTGAGACCGACGACGCCGTGACGACGCCGAGCGTGGCCCACTGGTGCCAGGTCGCGCGGAAGCGGCCGTAGCGGTCGCGCTGCGCGGTGTGCTGCATGTGCCGGATCTGCGTACGGGAGTAGCGATTCTGGGCGCGGTTGTAGACGGGTTGCATGGTGGCCTTTCGGGTAGGAACCAAGCGGATTCGGGATTTCGGGTAGCCGAAGAATAACGCGAGAGGACCTCAGGGGCTAGTGCGGACGGGGCGACGCGGCGCCCGCCAGTGCGGCTGCGGGACCAGCCCATCACCCGCCGGCACCGTCACGTGGTCCTCGCCGCGCTCGCAGAAGCAGGCGAGCAGGATCGGCGTGCCGTCGTGGAGCTGGTGGAACGTCTCGACGTGGGGCCGCGGCTGCCCGCCATCGCTCGTCGGCTGTGTCTCGTCCGGCATGGATCGATTCCCCCTGGTCCCCGACCACCTCGTCCGGAGCGGCGACACCGTGGTACTCCAACGAGGAACCGGGAAGCGCTCCTCGACCCCCGCCCCGGACGGGTGTCCTCTACCCCGCGCGCAGACCCGAAACCGGCGCGGAGCGAGGTGCGACACATGTTGCCTGGTTCGGACACGTTCCACAAGTCGTTCGTCTGGCGAACCGGCCGGTGGCGGCCGGGCGGTGCCGCAGGGTCCTCGCCGCTCTGCTCGCCGCCCCGCTCCCCGATCCGGATACGGTGATGCGATGCACGACCAGCGATCGACGACCAACCACCGTCAGGAGCAGAAGGCGAACACCCGTGCCGCGATCCTGCGCGCCGCCGCGACGGAGTTCGCGACCCGGGGCTACGCCGGCACGAGCATCGCGAGCATCGCAGCGGCCATGGGCAAGCCGAAGTCAGCCGTGGGGCACCACCAGTTCGCGTCGAAGCAGCAGATCGCCGAGGCGATCGTCCGGCAGCAGCAGGAGACGTGGGCCTCGATGCGGGCGGAGGTCGAGCAGGCGACGCCGCCGGGACTCGGCCGGTTGCTGCGCCTCCTCATGACGGCGGCGCTCGACGCGCGCGAGCATCCGAGCGCACTCGCCGCAGTGCGCCTCCTGGCCGACCAGCGTGCGAACGGGATCACCCTGCCGCGCTCGACGGTGCCGTGGCGGGCGTACGTGGCTGAACAGTTCCAGATCGACATCGACGCCGGACGGATCCCGTCCGACCGCCCCGCCGAGGAACTCGCGCGACGGCTGCTCAACGCGAGCTTCGGTGTGTTCGACGCCGAGAGCCGCGGACTCCAGGCCATCGACACCGAAGCGGCACTCCGGGCGCTGTGGGCGGACCTCCTGGCCGGGGTCGGCGTGACGGACGTCGACGCCGTGCTCGAGCAGGTCGGCGCGGTGGACGCCGCGCCCCCCGCCTGACGCGCCGATCCGACTGCGGCCCGACCGCGGACGGGCGGTCGCACGACCGCACCCGTCCGCGCGACCGCCGACCGCGCGACCGCCCGGAACGACGAACGCCCCCGCTGCCGGAGCAGCGAGGGCGTGAGGCCGTCGATCGTGGAGCGCTCGAGCTCAGCGGATCGGGCGGATGACGTTCGGAAGCATGAGGTGCAGGTGCTCCGAGAGCTTGGCCTGGGCGTCCTCGAGCGAGGCGTAGTCGCCGATGTACTGGCCGAAGGTGTCCGACGCGAAGTAGTGGGCGCCCTGCTTGTCGACCGTGCCGCCGTAGTAGCCGCCGTAGCTCGCGACCCAGAGGCCCTTGTCCGCCTCGGTCCACGTGATCTGCGCGCGGGTCACCTGGCCGGCGGCTGCGGCTTCCGCCTCGAGGATCGCGATGGTGTCCACGGTGTCCGTGTCCAGGGTGACGTCGGAGTGGGAGATGGTCATGCTCATGTCGCGGCCTCGCTTTCCTTCGGGGTACGTCTGCGGTACTCCTCCACCGTACGAACTCCGGGTCCGTGCGCGCCAGTCGGCCCCGGGATCTCCCGGGATCCTCCGAGCCGTGCCCAGGACGAGGCCCGGAATCATCGGCCAGGAGCGACCCCCGCCATCCCCCGCAGTGGGGTACAGGGGTACGTCAGCGTCACACCGCCGGACACGTCCGCGCAGCGGGTGACGCGGCCTCGTCGTTGCCCCCAGTCTGCGGGGCAGGGCCTTGTGCACTGGACGCCAGTCCTGTCAACATCGTCAGCACGAACCGACGCGGTACGGACCGTCCAACGACCGGTCTCGCCGGCGCCTCCTCACCAGGGGCGCCTCGGCCACCTCCCCACCAGGGGTGGCCGCCGCGTGGGCAGGATCAGGACGAGGAGACAGGCATGGCCGACGTTCCAGCGCGCGCTGCGCGACGCACGAAGTTCTTCGCCGTCGCCGCCGGAGGCGCACTCGTCCTCGGGGGCCTCGGGTACACGCTGGCGTCGTGGACGGACACCGAGTGGGTGTTCGGCGGCACCGGCACCGATGACGCCCCCGCCGTCGGTACCTCGCAGTTCGAGGTCGAGCAGAGCGTCACGGCCCCGTTCGTCGACGCGGCCTCGGCGACGTGGACGAACGACGCCGCCGAACCGGGTGGGTCCATGCGGTTCTCGATGCCCTCGATGTCCCTGTCCCCCGGCGACACCACCTACGCGTCGGTCGTCCTCCGCACGACGTCGGACTCCGTCGCCGGTGACGTCGCGCTGCAGCACGCGATCGCCGCACCGGACACCGCCCTGGATCAGGACCTGTGGAACGCGCTCACCGTCCGGGTGACCGCGACGCCACAGGCAGGCGCGGCGTGCGATGCGACGGCCTTCACGGGAGCGGCGGACGTCATCGCGTCCGGCGCCCTCGGGAGCGCCCAGGACGCGACGGGTGCCACCCAGCACCTGACCGCGCAGTCCGGTTCGCTCGAGCAGTACTGCTTCGCGGTGACCCTGCCGACCGGCAGCCCCGACAGCCTGCAGGGCCTGTCCGTCACCCCGGCGTGGCAGTTCGCGTCGACCTCCGACTGACCGACGTCGTGACGACCACCGACACCCAGACTCCCGGCGCGGCCACGTCTCCCGCCGGGACCCCCGCCCTCGCAGTCCCCACCGCGCGAGGGCACCGGGCCCGCGACCGTCGTACCCACGCGTCGCGGGCCCGGCACTCCGGGACACCCCGGCCCACCGCCGGCGCGCGGGTCAAGGGCGTCGTCGTGACGCTCGCGGGCGTGTTCGGCATCGCCTGCGTCGCGTGGTGGCTCGTCGCGAAGATCGTGGGTCTGTCACTCGTCGTCGTCACCACGGGCTCGATGACCCCGACGATCCCCGCCGGCGGCATCGCGGTCGACCACCAGGAACCTGCCGCGACACTCCGCCCGGGCATGATCGTCACGGTCCCGAAGCCGGACGCGGACCTGCCCGTCACGCACCGCATCGTCCGCGTCGACACCGTCCCCGGGCACCCCGAGGCGCGGTCGCTCACCCTCCGCGGTGACGCCAACGCGATCGAGGACCCCAACCCGTACGTCGTCGACCACGCCGGTGTCGTGCTCGCGCACGCGCCGCGGGTCGGTTCGCTGCTCGTCACCGTCACCAGCGCACCCGTTCGCGGGCTGGCCGTCGCCCTCGTCGGACTGCTCGTCATCTGGGCGTTCTGGCCCGCCGGCGAGCGGACCGCGCCCGGAGCGCGAACGCGGAACGACGCGGCGGCGAGCACGGAGGCGACCACGGGGAAACCGTGACCGTCCGCACGCAGCGCGAGCACCGCCTCCCGGCCCGGGCCGCCGTCGCCGTGGCCGGAGCGGCGGTCGCCACCGTGCTCGGCGCCACGACCACCGCTGCCGCGGCCGAGACCTGGATGCCGGTGCCCGAGACCGGCGATCCGGGCGAGCTCATGCTCATGAGCGACGCGTACCCGGTCCGGCTGCCGGACCTGTCGCCGGGCGATCCCGCGTCCTGGCAGCTGCACACGCACGTCGACCAGCACCAGCGGGTGCGCCTGGACCTGCGACTGCAGAAGGACGGTGCGCTCGCGTCCGCGCCGGACGGCCTCCGCGTCCGCGTCGACGCCTGCCAGCAAGCCTGGACGGACGTGGACGGCACGCCGTCGTGCGCGACCGGCGGCTGGAGCATCGCCCGCAGCACGCCCGCCGACCAGGTGGCGACGCAGAGCCCGATGTTCTCGATCGCACCGAGCGACAGCGACGGCACGGTGTACCTGCTCGTCACCCTCGCGCTCGCGGACACGGCGAGCGCCGCATCCGACAGCGCGCTCATGGGGCTCACCGCGACGGTCGGGCTCGGCGTCACGGCCACCGCGCAGGACGGATCGGCTGCGCCCGCACCGACCGCGCCGTCGACCGCGCCGCCGGGTTCCGCGCCTCCGTCGTCCGATCCGAGCCCCGCCGCCACGGGCGGACCGGGGTCGGGTGGCACGAGCACCGGCAGCGGCTCGGGCACCAGCAGCGGCACCGGCAGCGCCACTCGGCCGGGAGGCCCTGCCCCGATCAACGCATCGACCATCCGTTCCACGCTGCTCGCGTTCACCGGCGGTGGGTTCCTCGGACCGCTGTTCCTGGGCACCGCGGTCGTGCTCGCGGGGCTCGCGGTGCGCTGGCGACGGGCGGACCGGACGGCCGGAGAGCGCGCCGGAGCCGCCGGGGCAGCCGGCACCGGAACCGCATCCGGGACGGACGCATGCTGATCCCCCGCTCCCCCGCACGACACCGCCGGCCCCGAACCCTGCTCGAGGACCGACGCCTCCGCCGTCGGCTCGCACTCGTCGTCGCCGCGGCAACGACCGTCGCCGTCGTACTCCCCGGTGTCGCCGCTGCGATCGCCCCGAGCACGGCGTCGTGGACCGACCGCGAGTGGGACGCCGGCCGACTCAGCACCTCCGCACTCGCGTGCGGGACGGACACGGACTCCACGGCGACGTCGTCGAGCAGGTTCCTGACCGGGACGCTCGCCGGCACGTCCGTCGACAGCACCGCGGACGTCGAGGGGGTCACGGTGGCCAAGGCCGGCACCGCGGCGGCCACGGTCGACCCGGTCACCGCGCCGGCACTCGACACGGGCGGCGACACCACGGTCGCCGCGTTCGGGAACCCGTTGCAGGTGAACGCGCTCGGCGGTCTCGCCGGACTCGACCTGACGGGGTTGGGGACGGGCCTCCCGGCCGGGTCGACCGGTGCCGTCAACCAGATGGCGACCGTCAGCAGCACCGGCGCCACGACCGCCGCGTCCGGCCTCGTGTCGAACTCGGGCGGCGTGCTCGTCACGGACAGCACCCCGTCCGCCGACTTGCCGGAGCCGGCGTCCCTCGACCTGACGAGCGCGCTCGGGCCGATCGCGAACGTCACCTCCCCGGCACTCGACGTCGGCGCGGTCGGGTCGTCGGCGCAGCTTGACGGATGCGACGCGCTCGAGGACCAGCTCTGGGGCACCAGCTCCAGCTCGACGGTCGACGAGACCGGGGCGGTCGTCCGACCCGCGGCGCTCGCGGACGAGGGCACCGTCGTCCGCGCCGCCGCCACCACGACCGACCCGGTCCGCCGCGACTACGGCATCGCGAGCCTCGACCTGCGGCTCAGGAGCCCCCTGGCGGCGGCGCTCGTGCCGAACATCCGGACGACGGTGAACGGCACGATCAGTGCGGTCACCGGACCCAGCGGTTCACTCGTGCAGGGCGTCGTGGGCATCGTCGGCGGGCTCCTCGGCTCGTTGAGCCTCGGCAGCGCCCAGGCGACCATCGACACCGCCCCGGTCACGGCGCTGATCAACGGCCTGACGGGGCCGCTGACCGACTCGACGAACACGGTGAGCGTGGACCTGAGCACCGGCACGGTCGAGGTCGACCTCGCACACCTGCTCGGGCACGCCCAGCTCGACGACCTGCCCCCGAACACCGAGATCGTGCTCGATCCGACCCTCCTCGCCGCGGTCAGCGTCGACGTCACCACCCTGCTGACCGATTGGGTCCGCCGCGTCGCGACCATGATCGTCACCACCGTGCAGGCGTCGTCGCTCACCCTCAGCGTGACGCTGCAGGTGCTCGGCTCGCGGCTCACCATCGCGCTGCCGAGCGGTGCGACGGTCGGTGGTGCCGCGGCGAACGGAGGCGGGGTGACCCTGAGCGGCGGCGTCCTCGGACTCGTCGGAGGGCTCCTGTCGAGCTTGACGAGTGGCATCGTCGGGAGCATCGAGCGCGTGCTCACGAAGAACCTGATCACACCGCTCCAGAACCTCCTGACGACGGCGATCCCGGGGTCCAGCACCGCCACCACGGCCGCCACCACGATCACCGCGCTCGGTACCGCACTCTCGTCCGTCACCGTGCTGCTGCCGCGGGTCCTGTCACTGCGCGTGAACGTCCAGACGACGACCGGGGGTGGGCGTCGAGCCGACGGCGGGGCCACGACCCCGACCTACACCGAGACCGCGCTGCGGATCGGACTCGTCAGCAACGGGCAGGGCGCCGACCTCGCACACCTCGACCTCGCGACGTCGAGGGTCGGCCCGGTGAGCGTCACCGGCTCCGGACTGAGCACCTGACGCCCGCCGCCCCGCGCCGGTACCGGGAGCTCCCGCCACGCAAGGCCTTGGTGATCGGGTGCGACACCTGGTCGAATGGCTCCCAGGCCGACCGTCAGGAGGACGCGTGCACGCCGGAGACCTGTCAGCCGCGCTGTGGAACGAGCGCGCGCTGCTCGAACGCCTCGTCAACGCGACCCGGACCGCACGCCCCGCAGCCGAGTGCGACGCCGTCCTGGAGGACCTCCGTGCCGCCCGCCTCGTCCGTGACGTCCACCTCGCCACCGTCCTCCGCGATCTGCACCGCGCCGAGGATGCGGGCCTGTCCGCGTTGCTCGAGCCGGGCCTCCCGGCCCCGTGGGACCTGATCCTGCCCGAGCACGTGACGGCGATCCGCGCGCTGGC
This sequence comes from Curtobacterium sp. MCBD17_028, assembly GCF_003234875.1. Classification (NCBI taxonomy): domain Bacteria; kingdom Bacillati; phylum Actinomycetota; class Actinomycetes; order Micrococcales; family Microbacteriaceae; genus Curtobacterium; species Curtobacterium sp. MCBD17_028. The sequence continues at coordinate 71,190 of NZ_QKTQ01000003.1, forward strand.
GGCCGAGATCGACGCGCAGGAGCGCGGGCGCCCCGGTGCCGCCCCCGCGCGATGGCCGGCGTTCGCGGCCGCCGCCGGGTACCGCTGACGCCCGGGCGGCTGGCCAGCCGACCGGGCACCGGCCTCCGGCCGCTCCCCCGAACCGCGAGATCGCACTCGTTGCCGCTTCGACCGGGGTCATAGCGGCAACGACTGCGATCTCGCGGGAGAGAAGGGGCGCCACCGGCCGGCGCCGGCGCCCCGGCGGCCGACGCGGCCGGAGGGGGCGCCCGCGGCGTCGGCTACTCGGCGCCGAGGAGGTCGTGGCGCACGACGATGGCGTCACGGCCGGGGCCGACGCCGATCGCGGAGATGCGTGCGCCGGACATCGCCTCGACCGCGAGCACGTAGTCCTGCGCGTTCTTCGGCAGGTCGTCGAAGCTCCGCGCGCCCGAGATGTCCTCGGACCAGCCGGGGAACTCCTGGTACACGGGCACGGCGTGGTGGAAGTCCGACTGCGACACCGGGACCTCGTCCATGCGCTCGCCGTCGACCTCGTACGCGACACAGACCGGGATCGTCTCGAGGCCCGTCAGGACGTCGAGCTTCGTGAGCACGAAGTCCGTCACACCGTTGATCCGGGCCGAGTACCGGGCGATCGGGGCGTCGTACCAGCCGCAGCGGCGCGGCCGTCCGGTCGTCGTGCCGAACTCGAACCCGTTCGCACGGAGGAACTCCCCCGACTCGTCGAACAGCTCGGTCGGGAACGGGCCGGCGCCGACCCGGGTCGTGTACGCCTTGACGATGCCGATGACGCGTTCGATGCGGCCGGGACCGATGCCGGAACCCGTGGCGGCGCCGCCCGCCGTGGCCGAGGACGACGTGACGAACGGGTACGTGCCGTGGTCGACATCGAGCATGGTGGCCTGGCCGGCCTCGAAGAGGACGGTGTCGCCGCGCTCGAGCGCCCGGTGGATCTCGAGCGCCGTGTCGGTCACCATCGGGCGGAGCCGGTCGGCGAACGACAGGAGCGACTCGACGACCTCCTCCGCCTCGATCGCCCGGCGGTTGTAGACCTTGACCAGCAGGTGGTTCTTCTGCTCGAGCGCGGCCTCGACCTTCTGCCGCAGGATGTTCTCGTCGAAGATGTCCTGGATCCGGATGCCGACGCGGTTGATCTTGTCGGCGTAGGTCGGCCCGATGCCCCGGCCGGTCGTGCCGATCTGCCGCTTGCCGAGGAACCGCTCGGTCACCTTGTCGATGGTCCGGTGGTAGTGCGTGATGACGTGGGCGTTCGCCGACACCCGCAGCTTCGAGACGTCGACCCCGCGGGCCCGGAGCGCGTCGAGCTCCTGGAACAGGACCTCGAGGTCGACGACGACGCCGTTGCCGATGACCGGCGTGACGCCCGGCGTGAGGATGCCCGAGGGCAGCAGATGCAGGGCGTACTTCTGTCCGTCGACCACGACCGTGTGCCCGGCGTTGTTGCCGCCGTTGAACTTGACGACGTAGTCGATGCGGCTGCCGAGGAGGTCGGTGGCCTTCCCCTTGCCCTCGTCCCCCCACTGGGCTCCGATGATCACGACTGCGGGCATGTGGTTCTCCTCACGTCTGCGGAGGACCGGGCCCGACCGAGCGGCCGGTGGTCCACCCGATTCTATCGGGCTCGTTTCCCCCGTTACCTGGGGCGTCGGGCAGTCGCCTCCGAGCATCGTCAGGGCGGTCCGCAGCGCGCGGCGGCCGCCCCGGTGGCCACGACGAGAGGTGCAGCATGCACGACGACACCATCGCCCCTTGGAAGGTGCCCCTGACCGAGGCCGAACACTCCGTGATCCTCTACGCGCTGGCGGTGGCGGGCCTGGCCATGATCGCCTACTTCATCAAGTCGTGGACGTCGCGCAACGAGGTCTCGCCGCGCTACCGCACCTCGGTCTACGCGAGCATGGGGATCACCGCGGTCGCGTTCCTGTCGTACGTGCTGCTCGTCATCAAGTTCGACCTCGGCTACGACCAGCACGGCAGCCGGTGGCTGCCGAACAGCGACGCGATGCTGAGCTGGACCCCGCGGTACATGGACTGGACGGTCACCGTCCCGATGCTCATGATCGAGCTCATCGGCGTCGCGATGCTCGCGGGGCCGGCGGCTCGACGCGTCCGGTTCGTCGGCATCGGTGCCGCGTTCCTCATGATCACGACCGGGTACATCGGCGGCGTGGTCATCGACGACGGGGAGTCCCTGGGCGGCCTCGCGCTGTGGGGGTCGATCTCCGGCGTGTTCATGGTGGTCCTGTACATCGTGATCATCTACGTCATGGTGGGCAGTCGCCGGCAGTTCGCCGACGGGGAGGCGATCGGCACCTACACGAACGCGTGCATCCTGTTGCTCGTCACCTGGTTCGTGTACCCCATCGTGTTCGGCCTGCAGGGCTGGGGCCACGGTGGCGCCGTCACCACCTGGATGCAGGTGCTGCTCTCCGCCGCCGACATCGCGGCCAAGGTGGGCTTCGGCGCCATGATCCACAAGGTCGCGAAGCTCCGCACGGCAGCCGACGTCCGCGACCACGAGGACACGCACCCCGAGTCGGTGTGGTGGTCGTCGGTCAAGGTCTCGGACGCGGTCCTGCCGCCGCTGTCGGAGTCGGTCCGCGCCTCGGCGCAGGGAGCGCCGCGGGTCAAGCGCCCCCGGTGAGCGGCGCGCTCGCGCACGACGCCCGCCCGGGCACGGGCACGGGCACGACGGCAGCGCCGGAGCCCGGGTCCGCGCGCAACCCCGTCCCGGTCGACTACGCGGTGCTCGGCGCGGGGTGCGCGGGGCTCGCCACCGCGATCGCCCTCGCCGAGCGCAGGTCGGCCGGGTCCGTCGTGTTGCTCGACGCCCGCACGGCCTACACGGACGACCACACGTGGTCGTTCTGGCACGTGGAACCGACACCGTTCGACGACTGCATCACGGCGCGCTGGTCGTCCTGGGCCGTCCGTGCGGGTGGGCGCACCGTGACGACGACGGCCGCCGCGACCCCGTACGTCTCGATCCGTGCGTCCGACTACTACCGGGAGGCCCTGCATCGGCTGGCGGGGCTGGCCGACGTCCGGCTCCGGCTCGGCACCGCCGTCACCGGCGTCGACGCCGGCCCCGACGGCAGCACGGTTCGGACACCATCGGGCGACGTTCCGGCCCGGCGCGTGGTGGACGCCCGCGGGCCGGTCGACACCAGGCCGGAGGACGGCGGCGGTGCGTTCGCGCAGCGCTTCCTCGGCGTCCGGGTCCGCGCGCACCGTCCCGTGTTCGACCCCGGGGTGGTCACACTGATGGACTTCGACGTCGACCAGTCCCGCGGGATCCACTTCGTGTACGTCCTGCCCGCGTCGAGGACCGAGGCGCTCGTCGAGGACACCTACCTGACGGAGGCGGCGGTGCCTCGCGCGGTCCTCGAGGCAGGGATCACGACGTACCTCCGGGAGCGCCACGGACTCGGCCCCGACGAGCTCGACCGCATGGGCGGCGAGCACGGCGTGATCCCGATGCGGCTCGCTGGGCGTGATGTGCCGCCGGACATCGTCGGCGTCCGTGGAGGAGCGGTGCGACCGAGCACCGGGTACGCGTTCCTGCGGATCCAGCGCGCGGCCGCCGGGCTCGCCGCGGGGCATCGGACCCCGCCCCGCGGACCGATGCGGACGTGGGTGCTCGACACCGTGTTCCTGCGGTTCCTCCAGGACCGCCCCGACGCGGTCCCGGGTGTCTTCCTCCGGATGTTCGACCGGGTCCCGGGGGACGCCCTGGTCCGGTTCCTCACGGAGCGCTCGACGGCCCGCGACGACCTGCGGATGGTCCTGGCGCTGCCGACGGTCCCGTTCCTGCTGGCGGCGGTCCGGGTGGTCGTGCGGGCGCTGCTCGCCACGGCACGGGATCGGCGAGCGGGACGGCTGGCGGACCGCTCGGCGCCCGGATGAGCAGCACGGGCCTCCCGGGCGTCGCGAGCGCGCCCGCTGACCTGCCACTGGACGGAGCCCTGCGCGGTGCCGTGCGGGGACGGGTGCTCCGGCCCGCCTCGCTGGTCCTCGGGGCCGTGCTGGTCGCCTGCGTCGCCCTCCGCGCCGCCGAGGTGCAGCTCCCCCCGGCGGTGCAGCTCGTGCCGTTCGCGCTCAGCCTCGTCGTGTTCGGCCTGCCGCACGGCGCGCTCGACCACCTCGTGCCGGTGCGCATGCGAGCGACAGCGCGGGCGCCGCTGTCGGTGTTCGTGGTCGTCGTGGCGTACCTGGTCCTCGGTAGCGCGACCGCAGTGCTCTGGTGGGCGGCACCACTCGTCGGCTTCGCCGGCTTCATCGGGCTGACGTGGTTCCACTGGGGACAGGGCGACCTGTGGGTGCGACAGTCGGTCGAGGCCCGGCCGGCATCCGTGCCGCTCGCGGTCGGGACCGTCGTCGTCCGCGGTGGGATCCCGATGCTCGTGCCGTTCGTCACGCAGCCGGCGGTGTACCGACAGGTCCTGCTCGACACCGCGGGCGTGGTGCGGCACGTGCCCCCGGGCGACGTCGCCGCGGTGTTCCAACCCACCGTCCGCGTGGCCGTCGGTGTGGTGTTCGCCGCCACGGTCCTCCTGACCGTCCTGGTGGAGGCGTGCTCAGCCCGGGCCCATCCGGCGCAGCGTCGCGCGTTCGGACGGGACCTGGGCGCGACCCTGTTCCTCGTCGCGTTCTTCGCCGTCGTACCGGCGGTCCTGGCTGTTGGTCTGTACTTCTGCCTGTGGCACGCGCTCCGGCACATCGTCCGGCTCGAGCTGCTCGACCCGGCGTCGGCGTCGGACCTGCGCGCCGGGCGTCCGGTCCGGCCGTTCCTGCGGTTCGCGCGCGACGCCTGGCCGGTCACGGCGATCGCGACGGCCATGCTCGTGGCACTCGCCCTGCTCCGCCGCGGTGACGGTTCGCCGCTCGGCGTGTACCTCGCGTTGATCGCGGCGCTCACCGTCCCGCACGTCGCGGTCGTGGCCTGGATGGACCGGCGACAGGGCGTGTGGGGCGTGCGCCGGCACCGTCGGGAGGCGCGGCGCGACGAGGGCTGATGCGGGCCTCGTGACTCGCCCCACGGTGCCGAGGTCGCAGCACACTCCGCTTCCCACCGCGCCCGTTGACGGCGCGTTCTGCGATTCGGCAGCGTGAACGGGGGGTCAGGCGGTGAGGGCCGCGGCCTCGTCGAGGACCCGGCGGACGTTCTCCGGATCGTGGGCGAAGCGCCCGAGGAACAGGCCGTCCACGCTCGGGCGGAGCCGTCCGAGCAACCCCGGGCCCGCACTCCCCCCGTAGACGATCGGCGTGCCCGCGAGCGCTCCCGGCAGTCCGTCGCGCAGGGCGTCGACGGTCGCCGTGACGTGGGACGCTGGGGCCGGTTCCGCGGCACCGATCGCCCAGACCGGCTCGTACGCGATCATGAGCGGTCCGGTCGTGGCGGCGCGGACCTGCTCGAGGCACCACGCGGCGGCCTCCCCCGGGTCGCACCGCGTCGTCTCGCCGACGCACAGGAGCGGGGTGAGCCCGGCCTCCTGGGCGACGGCGACCTTGGCGGCGACCACCGCGTCGGTCTCGCCGTCGGCGCGACGCTCGGCGTGCCCGATCTCGGCCATCGCGACCCCGAGCTCGGCGAGCAGGGGCGCGCCGGTCTCGCCGGTGTGGGCGCCCTCGGCGTAGCGGCTGACGTCCTGCGCGGCGACGCGGACCCGGGTGCCCGCAGCGAGCCGGACGGCGGACTCGAGCAGCGGCGTCGAGGGCGCGACGAACAGCGCCACGCGGCCGTCGACCACGCCGGGGTGGTCCCGAGCGAGCTCGGTGACGCGGCCGAGCCAGTCGAGGGACTGGCGGTACGACAGATAGAGCTTGGTGCTGATGCCGATGTGGATGGTCACGAGCCCAGTGAACGCGATGACCGGCCGAGACGCTGGGAACGCTCCCCGCAGCCGGGAGGAACGTGGGCACCCAACGTCCGGGGCAGTGGATCCCGGGCGGGCTGGAGCACTCGGAAGGAGCACGACATGGCAGACCTCGGCGACAAGGCGAAGGACTTCGCGGACAGCGACAAGGGCGAGAAGGCGTCCGACGCCGGCCTCGACAAGGCGGCAGGCGCGGCCGACAAGGCCACGGGCGGCGGACACTCCGACCAGATCGAGAAGGGCGAGCAGGCCGCCGACGACAAGATCGGCAACTGACCCCGCTCCACCGACACGACGACGGCACCCGTTCCCTGTGGACCGGGTGCCGTCGTCGTCAGGGGGACCGGGTGCCGACTCGTCAGGGGACGGGTGCCGCCCCGTCAGGGAGGCTCGGGGCCGGTGGCTCCGTCGCCGTCCGGACCTGCGGCCGCTGGCTCAGTCGCCCTCGGGGCGCGGGACGCCAGCGCGGAAGTCCGGTGTGCCGTCGGCGTGGACCGGCGTCGCGCCCGACAGCTTCCGGGCACCCTCACGGAGCCGCTCGACGAACGCGGGGTCCTCGGGCTCGAGCTCGTCGTCCGGGGCGTCGTCGACGACGATCTCGCTGGCGGGTCCGATGAGCAGCGTCGCGTACGCGACCGATCCGTGGTCGTCGAAGGTCGGGACGTGCACGGTGTCCGTACCACCGGCCGCGCCGAGGGCCGCGGCGTACTCGATCACGGCGTCGGCGATCTCGCTCCCCGTCATGACCGCGGTGCTGTCGTAGTGGATGTACTTCATCGCTCCTCCTGCATCCTGCCGACCAGTGAAACACCGGCTCCCGGAGCGCGTTCACGTCCTGTCCAGGGAACGAGACGAACGCGCGTCCCGGCCGGGTCCCGGGACGACGACGGCACCCGCTCCGGTCAGGAGGGGTGCCGTCGTGGGCCGAGCGCGGGACGGACCCGCGGGGCGCTCAGGCCTGGAAGAAGTCCGCGTAGCTCGGGTCGAGCGGACGGCGCAGCTTCGACGTGCCCGAGACGCGGGCCTCGACCATGGCGGCGAGGGCGTCCGGCGGCGTCAGGCCACGGCGGCGCCACTCGATGGGGTTCTGGCGCAGGCTGGCGAGGGTCTCACGGTCGAGCATTGATGGCCTCCTGGTCGAGGAAGAGTTGGCGCATGTCGATGGGTTGCGTCGGGGGGAACGCGTCGACCGCGTGGGGCCCCTCGGGATTGCGCCGGTTCGTCATGGGTCGAGCATGGCATCGAAACACTAGGCCGTCTAACTACTTGTCCACCTTGCGCATCCTTTGCGTCAGAGCATCCCCTAGACGCGGGCCAAGGCCTCCGGAGGGCCGCAGAACGAACTCCGAGCCGCGTTGCGCAGCCGATCGCGATGCGCCACCCCGATGTTGCACAGCACTGTGCACGTTCGTAGGCTGATCCCATGCCCTCGAGGAGTCCGCGACGCGACGCAGCCGAGAACCGGGCCGCACTCGTCGACGCCGCCCGCACGGTCCTCCAGGCCGACCCCGACGGTTCGATCGAGACCATCGCCGCGGCGGCGGGCCTGTCGCGCCGCGCGGTCTACGGACACTTCCCCACCCGTGAGGACCTGGTCGACGAGGTCGTCACGGGCGGCGCGCGCCGGATCCTCGGCACGATGCCCGCGGCGGCCGAGCTCGCACCGCTCCTGCCCGACGTCCGCATCGCGACCATCGCCGCCGCGCTCTGGGCCGAGGTGGCCGACGTCCGCTCCCTGGCCCGGATCGCCCTGCACGGACCCTCGGTCGACCGCATCGCGTCGGTGTTCGCCCCGCTCCGCGCCGCCGTGATCGACGCCTGCGCCGACGGCGTCCGGGCCGGGCTCTTCCGCGACGACGTGCCCGTCGAATCGCTCGCGCGCCTGGTCGAGGGCGCCTGCATCGCCGTGCTCGACGAGGCCACACGCGCCGGCACGAGTCCCGCCGACGGGCACCGCATGGTCGTCGTGTCCGCACTCGGCATGGCAGGGCTGGACTGGAGGTCCTCCCTCCATGTCCTCGAGACCGTCCCGCCGCGGACACCCATCGTCGCACCCGCACCCGCATCCGCATCCAGACCCGTCACCCCGGAGCCGCCCGCATGATCCTCGAACTCGACGCCCTCGCGATCGGCAGCGGGCCCGGCGCCCCACTGCCCCCGGTGTCCGCCGTCGCCGAACCCGGTCGCCCCGGGCTCGTCGCCGTCGAGACCGAGCAGACCCCCGTCGTGGCGTCGCTCGTCGCCGGCGGCCGGATGCAGCCCGACGCCGGCCGCCTGCTCGTCGACGGTGTCGAGGACCCGGCCCGCGTCCGCCGGACGGTCGCCCTCGTCGACACACCGACCGTCGCCGAGCCCTTCGCCGTCATGACCGTGCGCCGCATCGTCCGCGAGGAACTCGCCTTCGCCGGACGCCACACCGGCCGCGACGCCGTCACGACCGTGCTCGACGAACTCGACCTGACCGAGTGGGCCGACACCCCGATCGAACGCGTCCCGACCGCGCCGCGCATCCGCCTGCTCGTCGAGCTCGCACTGCTGCGCGACGGCATCGAGGGGCTCGTCGTGACCACCCCCGAGCGCCACGGCGGGTCCGTGGCGGACTGGTTCGCGGTCCTCCAGAACGTCGCCGACCGCGGCATCGCCGTCCTCGTCATCGCCTCGGCGGCGGCCGTCGAGACCATCACCGCCATCATGCAGCGGAGCCAGCCACGAGCGGGAGGCACGGCCCACGACGGACGCGCACCGTCCCTCCCGGCCGCATCGCCAGCCGCACCCGCACCCGCACCCGCAGCGTCCACCCAGGGGAGCACCCGCTCGTGACCACACCCGCACTCGTCCGCGCCGAACTCGGCCGGCTCACCGCGACCCCCCTCGCCCGCGTCGCGTTCATCGCGCTCATGATCGTGCCGCTGCTGTACGGCGGGCTGTACCTGTGGGCGAACCAGAACCCCTACGCCAAGCTCGACCACGTCCCCGCCGCGCTCGTCGTCAACGACACCGGGGCGACCGTCGACGGCCACCACGTCGACTACGGCGAGCAGGTGGCGAAGCAGACCGTCCGCGACGGCTCGTTCGACTGGACCGTCACGTCGGCGTCGGCCGCCACCTCCGGCATCAAGTCCGGCCGCTACGACTTCGTGGTCACGATCCCCGCGGCGTTCTCCCAGGACCTCGCGAGCGCCTCGGACAGCGACCCGCAGCGCGCCGAGCTCGTCATGACGACGAGCGACGCCAACTCCTACCTCGCGTCGACGATCGCGGAGCAGGCCGGCAAGACCATGCGCACCTCGGTGTCCGAGCAGGTCGGCAAGCGAGCCGCCAAGACCCTGCTCGTCGGGCTCGCGGACATCCGGACGAACCTGCTGCCGGCCGTCCGGGGCAGCGGGTCACTCGCGTCCGGTCTCGGGACGGCCGAGTCGGGCGCCCAGCAGCTCGCGGCGGGGACGGGGAAGCTCTCCTCCGGGGCGTCGCAGCTCGCGTCGGGCACCGCCGACCTGCCGGCGCAGACCGCCGCACTCGCCTCGGGCGCGTCGCGGGTGGCCTCCGGCTCGGCCTCGGCCGCGTCGGGCGCCGCGTCCCTGGACGCCGGGCTCGACCAGCTCCGGTCCCAGACGGCCTCGCTGCCGTCGTCGACGCAGCAACTCGCGACCGGTGCCGCACGGGTCGCCGCCGGCAACCAGCAGCTCGCCACCACGTTCGACCCCGTGTTGAACGGCGTGGCCGCGCTGTCGCCCACCACCCTGCTGACGCAGATCCAGGCCGCCCTGCCCGCCGACGCCGCCCTGACACCCGCGCAGCAGGCCGCGATCGCCGCCGCGCTGCAGAACTCCACGCTGCAGCAGCAGATCACCGGCCTGCAGCAGCAGAGCGCCACGCTCCGCACCCAGCTCGACCAGCTCGCCTCCGGGTCCGCCCAGGTGTCGTCCGGCGCTGCCTCGCTCGCCGCCGCGACCCCCACGCTGACGAACGGCATCGCCCGGCTCGACGACGGCGCCGGCACGCTGTCCTCCGGTGCCGCCCAGGTCTCGAGCGGCGCCGCGGCCGTGTCCTCCGGGGCATCGGCCCTGGCGAAGGGCGCCACGACCCTGTCCTCGGGCGCGTCGTCCCTCGCCGCCGGGGCAGCCACGGCCGATGCCGGCGCGACGTCCCTGGCGTCCGGGCTCGACACCCTACACGCCGGCGCAGTCGAGCTGCACACGTCGCTCAAGTCCGGTCGGAACGACATCCCCGCATCGAACGCCTCGACCCGGAACGCGCAGGCGTCGGTCATCTCGGACCCGGTGCGCGTCGCCGACCAGGACATCGCCAACGCCGGGACGTACGGCGCGGGGCTCGCCCCGTTCTTCATCTCGCTCGCGGCGTGGATCGGCATGTACGCGCTGTTCCTGATCCTGCGGCCGATCTCCCGCCGCGCGATCACCGCCGTCCGGAAGCCCCTGCCGATCACGCTCGGCGCCTGGCTCACCCCGGCGCTGCTCGGCCTCGTGCAGATGCTCGCGCTGTTCGCGATCGTGCGGTTCGCGCTGGGGTTCGGCGTGGAGCACGTCGCGGGCACGATCGCCGTGATGGTCCTCGCGTCGGTCACCTTCGCCGCGATCATCATGATGCTCAACGTGCTGCTCGGGTCCGTCGGGCAGTTCCTCGGGCTCGTGCTCATGCTCATCCAGCTCGTCACCGCGGGCGGGACCTTCCCGTGGCAGACGCTGCCCGCGCCGCTCGCCGCACTGCACTTCGCCCTGCCGATGAGCTACTCGGTCGACGCGATCCGGCAGCTCATGTACGGCGCCTCGGTGTCCGCTGCGTGGTCGGACTCGGGCGTGCTCGCTTGCTGGCTGCTCGGGGCACTGGTGGTCACCGCGCTCGTGGCCGGGCGGCAGAGTCGGTTCCGGACGCTGCGGGACCTGCGGCCGAGCCTGATCGGGTAGGCCGGGGCTCCGAGCGACGGGGGCCTCGGGTCAGGGGGCCGGCTCGCCCAGGGGCTGCGTCGCCATGCTCCCCCCGAGCCACCGCATCTCCTCGTCGGGCATCGCGGCGAACTCCTCGTCCGACAGCACCGCGGCCGCGTCGTCGACCGGGCGGAACCCGATCCGCTCCCCCGCCGTCAGGTCGACCTGCGAGCCGCTGTTCCGGGAGGTCGCCCACACCACGTGGTGCCCCGGCTCGGTCAACCCGACGGTCACCTCGACGAGGCGCGCGAGGTCGTCCGCCGACGTCCACACCCACCGCGCCCGTCGGGAGTGCGGACGCTCGGGCGCGAACGCCGCGATCCGGGCCGAGACGATCGACATCTCGAAACGGTCGACGAACAGGCTCCCGAGGAGTTCCATCACGGCCTTCGACACCCCGTAGTACGAGTCCGGGCGGGGCAGCCGGTCGCCGGGGACACTGCTCGGGGCGTCGTGCTCCTCGGCGACGAACCCGACGGCGTGGATCGAGCTCGCGAGCAGCACGCGGAGCACCCCGTTCGCCGCGGCGACCTCGAGCACGTCCTTGGTCCCGGTCATGTTCGTCGCGACGATGTCGTCCCAGGTGGCCTCGGTCGGGATGCCCGCGAGGTGCACGACCGTGTCGACGCCGATCATCGCGGTCTCGAGCGCGGCGCGGTCGTGGAGTTCCCCCGGCACGAAGCGCTCCCCGTCGCCCACCGGTGGGTCGGGCTCGCGCGCGTCGAACAGCACGAGGGAGTGTCCGGCCGCCAGGAGCCTCGGGCGCAGCGCCGACCCGATGCGTCCCGCGGCCCCGGTGATGAGCAGCGTCGCCATGCGTCGACACTACGGCCGGGAGGCCCACCACGGCCCAGGCGAGCACGCGCCAGTCGTCGCTCGGTGCTGTCGCCGACGCCGCTGCACCCTCCCCCGGTGTTGAACCGCGGACGGGGGGCGTTGAACCGGGTACGGGACGTTGAACCGGGTGCGGGACGTTGAACCGGGGCATTCAGCGGTGCGACGTGCATTCGCGCGGTGCAACCCCGCCCCGGGGGTCGAGGTCGCGCCGCGGGCCGAGGTCGCACCGCGGGTCACGTCGGGTAGCGCCGGGCGTCGACGTCAGCCCGCCGGTCGACGCCCGGCGCCGGGCAACACCCCGTGCTGCACGATCCACGCGTGCATGACGATCGCCGCCGCGGCCGAGGCGTTGATGCTCCGGGTCGACCCGAACTGCGTGATCTCGAGGGACCGGTCCGCGCCGGCGAGGGCCTCGGGCGAGAGCCCCGGCCCCTCCTGCCCGAACAGGAACACGCACCGCTCGGGCACGGCCGCGGTCTCGATCGGCTCGGCGCCGGGCAGGTTGTCGATCGCGACGACCGGTCGCCCCTCGTCCCGCATCGCCGCGAGGAACGTCGCCACGTCGGGATGGTGCACCACGTGCTGGTACCGGTCGGTCACCATCGCCCCGCGTCGGTTCCAGCGCCGCCGTCCGATGATGTGGACCGTGCCGGCGAGGAACGCGTTCGCACTCCGCACGATCGACCCGATGTTGAGGTCGTGCTGCCAGTTCTCGATCGCCACGTCGAACCCGTGCCGACGGGTGTCGAGGTCGGCGACGATCGCCTCCATCCGCCAGTACCGGTAGGCGTCGACGACGTTGCGGGTGTCACCGTGCTGCAGCAGCTCGGGGTCGAGCCGTGGGTCGTCGGGCCACGGTCGGGGGTGGGGCCCGACCCCGTGGGTGGTGTGCTCGTGCGACGGCGGGAGGACGGGCGCCGGCACTGCGTCGGGGACGGCAGCGGGGCCTCCCGGCCGGACGGGGACGTCGGGTGCCGGGGCGTCATCGGTCACCAGTCGAGGATACGGCGGCCGGGAGGCACGGTTCCGGTCCCCGTGCGCGTTCCCGCACCGAGCGGGCGGCCGGGAGGTGCGGCTCGGGTCCGCGTGCTCGATCCCTCACCACGTGGCCGGGCTGGCACTCCGCCCACAGGCAGCCGTGAGCCCGACGGGTGGTCGAGGCTGCGACGGTATGGTGAAGCGGCCCGCTGGGCGGCGGGACCGGACTCCGACGAGAGGGACGCATGGGATCGCGCGACGAGGTCGAGGCGTGGCTCACCGACATGGACGGCGTGCTCGTGCACGAGAACCACGCGCTCCCCGGGGCGCCCGAACTCGTGCAGCAGTGGCTCGACACCGGGACGCCGTTCCTCGTGCTGACGAACAACTCGATCTTCACGCCGCGTGACCTCAGCGCGCGCCTCCGACGGTCCGGTCTGAGTGTGCCGGAGGACCGCATCTGGACCTCGGCGCTGGCGACGGCCGACTTCTGCGCGTCGCAGATGCCCGGCGGTTCCGCGTTCGTGATCGGCGAGGCCGGCATGACGACTGCCTTGCACGAGGCCGGGTTCATCATGACCGAGACCGCGCCGGACTACGTCGTCGTCGGCGAGACCCGGAACTACTCGTTCGAGGCGATCACGAAGGCCGTGCGACTCATCCGCGACGGCGCCCGGTTCATCGTCACGAACCCGGACGCCACCGGTCCGAGCGCCGAGGGCGTCCTGCCCGCGACGGGCGCCATCGCCGCGATGATCTCGAAGGCCACGGGCAAGGAGCCCTACGTGGTCGGCAAGCCGAACCCGATGATGTTCCGCTCGGCGATGAACAGGATCGGGGCGCACTCCGAGAACACGGGGATGATCGGCGACCGGATGGACACCGACATCGTGGCGGGGATCGAGGCCGGGCTGCACACCATCCTGGTGATGAGTGGCATCAGCGACATGTCCGAGGTCGAGCGGTACCCGTTCCGTCCGAACGAGATCCTGTCGGGCGTGCACGAGCTCGTGACGCAGACCCCGTACGAAGTGGAGATGTAGGGGCTGCTCAGGTGGTTCCCTCCGCGTCCCCGACCCCGGGAGAGACCTTGCAGCTAGCCCAGGGCCACGGACTCGGCGTCGGACGCCGGACCCGACGGCGGCGGTCCCTCGGACACCGGACCCGACGGCGGCGGCCCATCGGCGGCGTGCGGTGAGACGGCCGCCGGGACCTCGAACGCCGAGCGTGGTGGAACGTGCTTCCAGCGCTGCGCGAGGCGCCGGGGCCGATCGGTGTGCAGCGCGACGAACGCGGCAGCGACGACGCCGAACACGAGGATCCCGAAGGTCAGCAGCCCGAGGAACCCGACGACCGGCAGCGGCACACTCGTTCCCGCGGCTCCGGCACCGATCACGCCGAAGTCCCAGACCGCGTGCAACAGCATCGGCACGAGCAGGGTCCGGGTGAGCCGCCGCGCGATGTACAGCACGGACCCGAACGCGGCCGCGAACACCACCTGTTCGATCGTGGTCCCGAGGCCCTGTCCGGCGAGGGCGTTGAGCAGGTGCAGGCAGCCGAACACCGCCGAGGACACCATCCACACCCAGAGTTCCGGCAGGCGACGGCGGAGCCCGACGAGCAGGACGCCGCGGGCCATGGTCTCCTCGAAGAACCCGACGAGCAGCGTCGCCAGTCCGAGCAGCAGGAAGTAGGCGAGGGGGCGGCCGTTCCAGGCGACGGTGGCGAGCCTCCCCGCCTCGATGAGGAGGATGACGATCGGCGCGACGGCCGCCCATCCGGGAGCTCCGCGACGCAGGTCGATCGTGCCGATGCGCCACCAACCGAGCCCGGTCACGACGAGGGCGAGCGCGACGGCGGCGATCGCCTCGGGCACGAGCAGGGCGGTGACGACGCTCGGGATCGTCAGGCCGACCCGCTCGTAGTCGTCACCAGGCCGGGCACGGATGACCTCGATCGTCGCGAACACCACGACCGGCGCGATGCCGACCAGGAGGGACGGGGGGACGCGCGGACGCCTGCGCTCCGTCGACCGTTCGCGCACGCCGCTCCCCCGCTCCGGGCGTCCGGGCGCGCCCTGCAGGGAGCGTACATCGCCGCTCCGGAACCGCGTCGGCTCCCGGAGGGTTCGATGGGACCATGGCGTCCCTCCCGTTCTGGCTGCTCGTGCTCGTGTTCGTGGCGGGGTCCGCCGTCATCTGGGTGGCGGGCATCCAGCTGTCGAAGACCACCGACGTGCTCGACGACCGGCTGCACCTCGGGAGCGCGCTCGGGGGCCTCATCGTGCTCGCCCTCGCGACGAACCTGCCCGAGATCGCGATCACGGTGAGCGCCGCGTTCTCCGGCTCGATCGAGGTCGCGGCCGGGAACATCCTCGGCGGCATCGCGCTGCAGACCGTCGTCATCATGATCATCGACGCGTTCGGCAAGCGCGGGAAGAGCGTGAAGCCGATCACCTACCGTGCCGCGTCGCTCGGACTCGTGCTCGAGGCGATCGTCGTCGTCGCCGTGCTCGCGGTCGTCATCGCCGGGAGCCAACTGCCGTCGAGCCTGCTGTTCGCCCGGCTGACCCCGGACGTGGTCCTCATCGCCGCGATCTGGGTCGTCGGCCTGCTCCTCGTCCAGCGGGCGAGCAAGAGCCTGCCGTGGCACGACAACGGCACGGCCCCCGACAGCTCGCCGCACGCGACTGGGCACCGCCGCTCCAAGCCGAAGCCGCCGCCGATGGGCACCGCGAGGGCCGCGGTCATCTTCGCGGTGTCGGCCGCGGCGACGCTCGTCGCCGGTGTCGCGGTGGAGCAGGCGGGCGATGCGGCCTCGGGGCAGATCGGCCTGTCGGGCGTGCTGTTCGGCGCGACCGTCCTGGCCCTGGCGACGAGCCTGCCGGAGATCTCCACGGGCCTCCAGGCCGTCAGGCAGGGCGATGACAACCTGGCGATCAGCGACATCTTCGGCGGGAACGCGTTCCTGCCGGTGCTGTTCCTCGTCGCGACCGTGATCAGCGGCAAGGCGGTGCTGCCGCAGGCGAACGCGAGCGACATCTACCTGACGGCGATCGCCGCGCTGCTCACCCTCGTCTACGCGGTCGGGCTCGTGTTCCGGCCGCAGAAGCGGATCATCGGCATGGGGATCGACTCGTTCGTCGTGCTCGTGCTGTACCTGATCGGGGTGGGCGGACTCATCGCGATCTCCGTCGGCTGAGGATCCGTACCGGTCCCGGCGCGACTCGGAGGCCCGAGGCATAGCCTCGCGGCATGACCCGCATCGGCACCAGTGACCTCCATGTCTTCCCCCTCGCCCTCGGCGGCAACGTCTTCGGTTGGACCGCGGACGAGCAGACCTCGCACGACGTCCTCAGCGCGTACGTCGACGGCGGCGGGAACTTCATCGACACCGCCGACGTCTACTCGGCGTGGGCAGCGGGCAACTCGGGTGGTGAGTCCGAGACCGTCATCGGATCGTGGCTCGCGGCGACGGGCAAGCGCGACGACGTCGTGATCGCGACGAAGGGCTCGCAGCACCCGGAGTACCAGGGCCTGGCAGCGGACACCGTCGCCGCGGCCGCCCGTGCCTCGCTGCAGCGCCTCGGCACCGACCGCATCGACCTCTACTACGCGCACTTCGACGACCAGGACACCCCGCTCGAGGAGACCGTCCGCGCGTTCGACCAGCTCGTCAAGGACGGCATCGTCCGCTACACCGCGATCTCGAACTACTCCGTCGACCGCGCCCGCGAGTGGATCCGGATCGCACAGGAGAACGGCCTCGCCGAGCCGGTCGCGATCCAGCCGCACTACAACCTCGTCAAGCGGCAGCCGTACGAGGCCGAGCTCGCACCGTTCGTGCACGAGACCCACCTCGGCGTCGTGCCGTACTTCGCGCTCGCCGCCGGCTTCCTGACGGGCAAGTACCGCACTCGCGAGGACATCGCGGGCAAGGACCGCCAGGGGCAGCTCGAGGGGTACTTCTCGGACGAGGGGTTGCGCGTGGTCGACGCTCTCGCCTCGGTCGCCGAGGCGCACGACGCTCCGATCGCGTCGGTCGCGCTCGCCTGGCTGCAGACGCGACCGGACGTCGTCGCGCCGATCGCGAGCGCCCGGAACCTCGAGCAGCTGCCGGCGCTCCTCCGGTCCGCCGAGCTCGTGCTGACGGCCGACGAGATCGCCGCGCTCACCGACGCGTCGGCCGCCGTGCCCGCCTGACCCGGGACCGATCGGACGAGGACGGGAGGCGCGGTACCAGCGGGTGCCGCGCCTCCCGTCCGTCGTGTCGGCCGTCCGGAGGTCGGTGCGAGCGGGTGCCGCGCCTCCCGTCCGGCGCGCGGGGGCAGCGCGGCGGCGACCGCGGTCAGGCCGAGGGCGCGAGCGAACTCGTCAGTGGCTGTCCCGACGACCGCGAGGCGAAGCAGTAGTAGTAGCGGTCGCCCGCGTTCCACTCGCTCTGGTCCGCCGGGTACGCGCCCTGGACCTGTAGGTCCGTGTAGGCGGCCGCGGCGCCGAGGTCGATCGCACCGGTCGCGCTGCACAGTTCGGTCATCTGGCCGCGTAATGCGTCGGGCCCGGGGTAGCTGGACTGGGTCAGCGTGCCGCGGAACGTCATCTGCGCAGCGTGGGCGGCCGAGCAGTCGACGACCGTGAAGGTCTGTGCCCACGCGTTCTCGTACGGTGACAGGCACTCGCCGCCCGCGAGGTCGCGCCACGAGTGCTGCCCCACCGACGCCGCCGTGGTGGCGAACACCGCCGTGGCCGAAGGAGCCGGCGCGGGCGTCGAGGACGTCGACCGGGTCGACGCCGCTGCCGGTGACCGTGACGCCTTCGGCGACGACGTGGAGGACGGAGCCGGCGCCGGCTGGTTCTGCGGGTCGCCGCCGAGGATCCACCGCACGACGAGGAACACGAGCACGAGCAACACGATGATGATCGCGATCGCGCCGTACACGAGCAGCTGCTTGCCCCGACGACCCTGCGCGGCGAGGCGCCCGAAGCCCTCGTTGAGGAGGTTGTCGCCGCGGCCGTCCCCCCGCCCGACCGGCACGGCACCACGAGCCCTCTGACCCGGGAGCGCCGAGCCGGAGGAACGACCGGCGCCGGCCGGAGCGACACCAGGAGCGCCGGTCGGAGGAGCACCGGGAGCACCGACGACGGGCATCATCCGCGTGCCCGTGTCCCCGACGCGACCGGCGGCGAAGTCGGCGTGGTCGTCGCCGAGGGCAACGTCGTCCTCGACCCCGTCGACGGCGCGGAGTGCGCCCGTCCCGAACAGCGCGTTGATCGCCCGGGTGTCACTGGTCTCGCGGCCGTCCCACTCGGTCTGGTCGACGACGTCCGCGGGTCCGGTCTCGACGACGTCCGCGGGGCCGGTCTCGGGCGCCCAGGCAATCGTCTCCGGCTGTTGCTCGGGACGGGGACGGCGGCCGTCCGGCACGTGCGCCGAGCGGTCGGTGCCGAGCAACGCGTCGAGGTCCTGGCCGACGGCCGGAGGCAGGTGGGCCGGGTAGACCTGCTCGGGGTGGGCCGGATCCACGGGCGACACCAGGGGCGGCGCGGCCGTGGGTGGGAGCGGATCGGCGGCGCGCGAGGGGCTCTCGGGCACGACTGCGGGGCCGGTCTCGGGCTGCGCCCACCAGGGCAGCGCAGCGGTGGGGGTGTCGACGCCGGAGTCGTCCGTGTCGCGTTCGGCGGCGTCTTCCGTGTCGACGACGGGCTCCGCGGTGTCGGATCCCGCAGGGACGCCCTCGGGGGCGTCGTGCTGCGCCGGGATGGCCGCCGTGACCTCGGAGTGCGCGGACTGCGCGGTCAGCGCGGAGCCCGCCTCGGCGGCGTCCGATCCCGCATCGTCGTCGGACAGGGACCAACGCGTGGGCCGGGAGCCCGCTGCGGGGGCAGGGACGGCAGCGGCAGGAACGGGAGCAGCGGAGGCAGCAGGGGCAGCTGCAGGTCCGTCGACGACCGCGGCACGGCTCGCCTCGGCGTCGACATCACCAGCACGGTCAGCGCCGTCGGCATCACCGGCATCGGCGTCGCGGTCGGCGTTCGTGCCCTCGTCGTCGGCACCGCCGAGCGCGGCCCAGTCGAAGCGCGAGTCGTGGTCGGACGTTCCGGCGCCCGCTGCGTCGTCGCCCGGCAGGCGCAGCAGGTCGGTGAAGCTCGGCCGCTCCTCGCCGCGGGGCAACCGGGACCGGACGCCCGCGACGGGCGGCTCCGTCGGTGCGGCCGCGGGCGGGATCACGTCGTCGCGCTCCGACGGGAGGCTCGGGGCCACCCCCGTCGCTCGGCCGAGCCAGTCGACGTCCTCACGGCCGGTGCCGTGCGGGTCGACCCGACGGCGCTCCTCGTCGATCGCGCGGATCTCCTCGGCGCGCTGATCCCGAGTGGACCGTGCCGTGGGCAGCTGCAGGGAGCTCGGGTGGGACACCGCCCGGGCAGGGGTCGCGGGTGCAGCAGGCGGCTCCGGCGCATCAGGCGGTTCTGGGGCAGCGGGCGGCTCCGGCGCAGCAGGCGGGTCGGACGCAGCAGGCGGCTCCGACGCAGCAGACGGGTCCGCGGGCGGCAGCTCCGGCGGGATCTGCTCGGTCGGCGGCAATGGCGTCACCTCGCCCGACTCGGCGGCACGCTCGGCGGCTCGGCGCTCGCGGCGCGTCGGCCAGTTGTCGGGGAGCTTCGCCTCGCCGAAGATCGACGACGCGCTGCGGAGACCGCTCGGCGGGACGGGGCGCGGGGCGGTGCGAGCGTCGTCATCCGACCGGACAGCATCGTCCGGGCGCGGTTCCTCGGGCTCGCCGTCGGTGGGACGTCCGCTCACGGGGCCAGCCCGAGGTCGCCCAGTCCGATCGCCGCGTAGTAGGGGTACCCGGCACGCTCGATGGCTTCCTTCGCGCCGGTGTCACGGTCGACCACGACGGCGACCGCGGCGATGATCGCGCCTTCGCGCTCGAGCGCCTCGGCGGCCTTGAGCGGGGAGCCACCCGTGGTCGAGGTGTCCTCGAGCACGACGACGCGCTTGCCCCGCACGTCGGGGCCCTCGACCTGCCGGCCGCGGCCGTGGTCCTTCGGCTCCTTGCGGACGACGAACGCGTCGTAGGCCTGGCCCCGGGCCGCGGCCTGGTGCAGCACCGCGGTGGCGATCGGGTCGGCGCCCATGGTCAGTCCGCCGACCGCGACGACGTCGGGGACCTCGGCGACGAGGTCCGTCATCACCTGGCCGATGAGCGGCGCGACCCGGTGGTCGAGGCTGACCTTGCGCAGGTCGATGTAGTACGTCGCCTTCTTGCCGCTGGTCAACGTGAAGTCGCCGTGGAACACGGCCTCGTCCCGGATGTGGGCGATCAGCTGGCTACGCGCGTCGGTCACGATCCACCACAGTATCCGCTCCCCCTCGGGGATCCCAGCCCACCGACGAGGCCTGTGGACAGCGCTCCTGGCGGGTCAGCGCCTCCCGGTACGCTCCGGACATGGCCCAGGCGACCCGACCCCGCGTGCTCCTGCGGGTGCTCGGGGCCGAGGCCCTCGGTGCCGCGATGGCCCTCGCGCTCGCGCTCGCCGCACTCCGGCACGTGCTCGCCACCGACCGCGTCCGGCTGCTCTGGTACGACGGCGACTCGGTGCTCCTCCCCCTGGTCGAACGCTCGCTCCGGCTGGGGCAGTCGTTCGAGTGGGCGATGTCGCCCACGCTGTTCTTCTTCCCCGAGATCCCGGTGTACCTGGCGTGCGCCGCGCTGACGTCCACGCCGCAACAGGCACTCGCGCTGAACGGCCTGCTCGTGGTCGTGGCGGTGTACGTCCTCGTGCGGGCGGTCGCCGCGCAGGTGATGCCCGAGGCGCCCCGTGCGGTCCGCGTCGCCGTCGCGGTCGGCGCCCTCGGCGTCGTGACGTTGCTCGTCCTCACGGAGTCCTCCGGGACGGCGTCGAGTCTCGAACTCGCGTCGCTCCTCCTGACGACGACGTACTACTACGGCGCGGTGCTCGCGATGCTCGGCACGGCCGCGCTGGCGTTGCGGGTGGTGCGCACGGCCTCCCTGCCGGTGCCGCGCACGTCGTGGGTCGCGTTGGCCGTCACGACGCTCGTGGCGGCGTCCAGCACGGCGTCGGACCCGCTGTACGTGCCGTGGTCCGCGGCGCCCGTGATCGTGACGGTGGGGTTGCTCGCCCTGGCCCGGCGTCTGCCCTGGCGTGTGGTGTCGGGGCTCGGCGTCGCGCTGGCCGGTGGGTCCGCGCTGGGGTACCTGCTCCGGATCCCGCTCGCGCCGTTCGTGTCGCTCGACCCGTCGACGTACATCCACCCGGGTGGCGCGGGCACGACGCTCTCGTACTTCGCGGCGCTGACGGACGAGCGCGCCGGCGCGGGCCTCGGCGAGGTCGAGCTCGTGCTGCTGCTCGTGCTGTTCCTCGCCTCCCTCGGCGGCACGGTGTGGGCCTGGCGCGTCCGGAGCTCCCGGACGGTGCTCGTGGCGTCGGCGCTCGGCATGGTGACCGTCGTCGCCGTCTCCGTCGGCGTCGTGCTCGCGGGCTCGTCCACGCCGCGCTACCTCGAGCCGATCGTCACCGCGCCGCTCATCGGGCTCGTCGCGGTCGCGGAGCTGGCCCGGACGGCGATCCGGCGAACGCGCCTCCACACCGCTGGTCGCGGACTCCGTCTGATCGCCGTGGCCGCCACCGTCGCGCTGCTCGCGGTGGGCGGGGCGGTCGCGCCGTCGACCGTGGAGGCCGTGGTCACCGCCTCCTACGCGCCCGCCTCGTGCCTGGACCGGTGGGTCGGCGGTCGCGGGGTCGTCGGCGTCGGACAGTTCTGGACGGTCCGACCGCTCGCCGCGTACGGGGACGAGGGCGTGCGACTGCTCCAGGTCCGCGACGACTTCACGACCTACCCGTGGCTCGTGGACCTCGCCGCCTACCGCGACGCCCGTCCGACCTACGTCGTCATCGGGTCGCAGGACGTCTGGACCACCCCGGTGCAGGACGCCCTCGGCGATCCCTCGGCGATCGTGCACTGCCCCGGCTACGACATCTACGACTACGCCGGCACGCCGGGCGCCGCGACGTTACGTCACGACGTCGTCTCGACCGCGCAGGAGTTCATCGAGGAGCGCGGGTTCGGCGGGTAGACCTCGACCCGTGCGCTGGCGTCGACCGCCCAGAGCGACGAGGATCGGTCCGTGCTGCCCATCGCCGGACTTCCCCAGGGCCACGTCGACGTCCCCGAGTGCGTCTCGGCCCTGGCCGCCGGACGGGCGATCACCGCGGTGTGGCGCAACGCCCTCGACGGCCGCACGTTCCGGCTCGGCGAGGGACCCGCGGCCGAGTACGTCAAGTGGGCGCCCCACGGTGTGCGACTCGACCTGCTCGGTGAGATCGCGCGGCTCTCGTGGGCGGGGTCGTACACGCCGGTGCCGCGGGTGGTCGACCACGGCGAGGACCCGGACGGCCGCTGGCTCCGGACGGTCGCGCTCCCGGGTCGGAGTGCGGTCGACCCTCGGTTCCAGGCCGATCCCCGGCCCGCGGTGATCGCCGCCGGCCATGGACTCCGCGCCCTGCACGACGCCCTCCCGGTGGCCGACTGCCCGTTCGAGTGGTCGGTCACGCAGCGCATCGCCCGCTCCGGTGCCGACGACGACACGGTGGCGGCGCTCGGTCCCCGTCCGGAGCCGGACCGGATCGTGGGCGAGGACGGGCAGTGGGTCGGCCACGTCGACCTCGACGCCCTCGGCATCGCGGATCGGTGGGCGGACATCGCCGTCGCGACCATGGCCCTCGGATGGAACTTCGGCGACGGGTGGGAGTCCCTGTTCCTCGACGCGTACGGCATCGCGCCCGACCCCGAGCGCACCCGCTGGTACCGGGCGCTGTGGAACCTCGGCGACGGGGCGCTGCCGCGCGACTGAGCGGCGCCCGGCGCACGTCGAACCGCGTCCTTCCGTTCGAACACCCACATGCCGCGGTTCTATGGGAAGGACCCGGTGCGACACGCCCCCCCGGCCGACGCACCCCCGGCGGCGCACCTCCGGCCGACGCACCCCCGGCGGCGCACCTCCGGCCGACGCACCCCGGCCGGCGACCCCCCGCCTCAGTGCACCCGAACCGGCTGCCCGGCCGCACCCCCGCGTGCGATGTGCAGCAGGACCGGCAGCCGCATCCCGAGCACGGCGTCGAGGTCGCCGACGACGTCCTCGATCCGCGTCGTGAGATCTCGCGGCGCCGAACCCTGCCGGGGCCGGACCCGGATCCGAACGGCACGGGCGCCCCGGACGCGGTAGACGTCGACGGCGAGCGAGTGGACCTCGGGCAGCGCACCGATGGCCGAGGACAGCGCGTGCTGCACCGCGGTGGAGTCGACGGTCACGAGGCCGTCGACGGGGGCGGCGGTGCCCTCGTCCTCGACCACCGTGGCGACCCGACCGCCACCGCGGGTGGCGAGCACCACGAGCGCGAGGACCGCGACGAGCAGGGCCACACCGAGCGCGATGGACCACGCCGTGACCGACGCCGGACGGTCGGCACCGGAGCCGAACCCGGCGAGGGCGCCCGGCGCGATGCGGTGCCACGTCCGTGCGGCACCCGGCACGGTGCCGAGCGCGACCACGGCGAGCCCACCGGCCAGGAGCACCAGGCCGACGAGGACGAGCAGCACGCGGCCGAAGGTGCGGTTGCTCGCGGTCATCCGTCGACCCTCCCCGCCGGTTGCACGCGCACCCGCACGCTGATCGCGGGTGTGGGGTCGATCGTGTCGACCTCGGCGCGCACGGCCTCGGTCACGGCGACGACGGGGACGTCGACGCCGGCGGCGGGCCGCAGCACGACCTCGGCGGTTCGGCGCCCGACGGTGCCGACCGCGCCCTCCGGGCCGAGGCGCGTGACGCTGCGGGCGGCGCGCGCGGTGGCGGAGGCCAGCACCTCGTCGTCGACGACGACGGCGAGCCGCTGTGACGGCATCGTGTGCCGCGCGCGCCGCTTCGGCAGCACACCGAGCAGCACGAGGACGAGCCCGAGGAACGCCACGAGCCCGCCCACCACGTCCAGGACCGGGAGGACCGTCCCGGCCGGAGCGGCGACGGCTGCGTCGACGACGGTGCGCGGTTCGAACCCCGCGAGGCGTTCGTGGAGCAGGACGAGGACCGCGGCGAGCGCCACGGCGGCGGCCACGAGGACGACGCAGACCATGGTGACGGAGACGGCGACGGACCGGGAGACGTGCGTCTCGCGCCGCAGGAGCCGATGGTGCACGCGGTCGTGCTCGGCGGGGTCGTCGGCGGACCGGTCACGGGGGTCGCCGAACCCGCGCGGGGTGGCGAGACCGTGCGGCGATCCGCGGCCGTGGGAGGCGCGGGGACCGTCGGGCGAGCCGGCGCGGTCGCCGGTCTCCATGCTCATCGGACCCGCCCCGGGACCTCGACGATCGACGACGTGAACACCACGGACACACGGGACACGTGGCGCCCGGTCACGGTGTGCACCCGTTCGGCGATGACGCCGCGGGCGCGGTGCGTGCGGGCGAGGACCGGCTCGTCGGGCACCCGGTGCGAGCCGAGCTGTGGCAGCGCGAGCGGTCCGCGGACCTCGATCGCCAGGGCACCGCGGCCGTCGTCGGCGACGCGCGCGCGGACCTCGCGGACGGGCACGTGCAGGGCCTCGGCGGCGGCGGCCTGCGCGGTGTGGACGAGGGCGGGCACGGCGATGCGGTCCCAGCCGGGGACGGGCCTCCCGGCCGACCCGGCCGACGCGACCGACCCCACCGGCCCGTTCGGCTCACTCGTCACGACGAACTCCGGCGTCCACGCAGGACGTCGGCGAGCCGGCGGACGTCGATGTCGCCGCTGACGAGCCGTCCGACCAGAGCACCGACGGCCATGAACACCGCGACGACGACGAACGCCCAGAACCCGAGCGTCACGGCCACGATCGCGAGGACCGCGCCGGCGCCCATGCCGACCACCGTGGCGTTCACTGGACCCGCGCCTCGGTCGGTTCGCCGTTCAGCGCGGGGATGTTGACGTCGTTGATCGCGACGTTGACCTCGGTGACCTCCAGGCCGACGAGCGTGGTCAGGGCGGCGGTGACGGCCGAGCGGACGTCCTGTGCGACCTCCATCATCGGCATCGGGTACTCGACCACGATGGTGAGGTCCACCGCGACCTGGGTCTCGCCGACCTCGACGCGGACGCCCTGCCCGAGGTCGCTCGAACCGATGGCGTCGCGGATGGCCCCGAACGCGCGGGCGGTGTTGCCGCCGAGGGCGAAGACGCCGGGGACCTCGCGCGCCGCGATCCCGGCCACCTTCGCGACGACCGCGTCGTCGATGACGGTCCGGCCGTGCGTCGTGACCTCGGTGGTCGTGGTGGGGTCCGCGACGACCGCGCTCGAACCGTCGACGCGCGAGGACCCGCCGGCCGTCGTGCGCGCTGTCGTCACCCGCGTGGTGCTCGCGCCGGTCGTGCCCGCGCGGCCGGGGGTCGCCGCTCCGCCCGCGCCGTTCGTGGTGGTTGCCATGTCCGCTCCCGTCGTCGATGTCGTGATGGAGGTCCTGCGACCGTGCGCCGCGGGCGCCGGGTCTGCCGTCCAACCAACACCCTGCCGTGCGGGGCCGACCGCCCCGGTCGGGAGACCCCCAGGGACCGCCGGGCGTCGGGGGCGGCCGGTAGGTTCGTCACCATGCGTGTCGCCTCGTGGAACGTCAACTCGATCCGATCCCGCGCCTCCCGTGTGGTCGACTGGCTCGTGCGTGAGGACGTCGACGTGCTCGGCATGCAGGAGATCAAGTGCAAGCCCGAGCAGTTCCCGGTCGACCTGTTCGAGGCCGCGGGCTACACCGTCGAGGCTCACGGCCTGAACCAGTGGAACGGCGTCGCGTTCGCCAGCCGGCTGCCGATGGAGGACGTGACGCGCGACTTCCCGACGCAGCCCGGGTTCCTCAAGGGGCACGAGGGCGACGACGTCCCCGTGGAGGCCCGCGCGATGGTTGTGACGGTCGACGGCGTGCGGCTGTGGAGCCTGTACGTGCCGAACGGCCGCGCGGTCGGCGACCCCCACTACACGTACAAGCTCGACTGGCTCGCGCGGCTGGCGGCCCGCACCGAGGAGTGGATCGCCGCCGCTCCGGACCAGCCGCTCGCGCTCATGGGCGACTGGAACGTCGCCCCCTTCGACGAGGACGTCTGGGACCGCGCGCTGTTCGAAGGCCACACGCACGTGTCCGAGCCGGAGCGGGCCGCGTTCCGCGCGTTCGAGGGCATCGGGCTGACGGACGTCGTCCGCCCGCTCGTGCCCACCGGGTACACCTACTGGGACTACAAGCAGCTGCGGTTCCCGCGGAACGAGGGCATGCGCATCGACTTCGTCATGGGGTCCCCCGCATTCGCCGAGGTCGTCACGGCAGCCGCCATCCACCGCAACGAGCGCAAGGGCGACGCCCCGAGCGACCACGTGCCGGTGAGCGTCGACCTCGACCTCGACACGAGTCTCGACGACGACCGCCCGATGATCTTCTGACGCCGCATCCGCCGGACGGGAGGGCCGGGGCGGGCCGGTCCCGCGCCTCCCGGCCGGCGGTGGCGTCAGTGCAGCAGCGCCGCCACGACGACGAGGACGGGCACCGCGCCGATCGTCGACACGAGCACGACGTCCCGCGCGACGGGCACGGCCGCGTCGTACCGCTGCGCGTAGTTGAAGACGTTCTGCGCCGTCGGCAACCCGGCGAGCACCGTCAGGACGAACAGGTGCTCGTGCGACACGTGGAACACGAAGCGCGCGATGACGTAGGCGAGCACCGGCATCACGAACAGCTTGAGCGCGCTCGCCACGACCACGTCCACCCGGGTGTCCGGGTCACGGAAGGGCGCGTTGCCGTGCAGGCTCATCCCGAACGACAGCAGGACGACGGGTACCGCGGCCGCGCCGACGAGCGAGAACGGCTCCATCACCGGGTCGGGGATCCGCACGCCGGTCAGCGACACGACCAGGCCGAGGAGGGACGCGATGATGAGCGGGTTGCTCACCGGTCCGAGGATCCGCCGCCGCAGGCCCCCGCCCGAGGACGTCGCCGTGTCGAGGATCGTCAGCGCGATCGGCGCGAGCACGACGAGCTGCAGCAGGATGACCGGCACCACGTACGCCGGATGGCCGAGCACGTAGACGGCGACGGGCAGGCCGATGTTGTTCGAGTTGACGTACCCGGCGGCGAGCGCCCCGACCGTGGTCTGGGCGAGGTCGCGGCGCAGCACGAACCGGAACACGGCGGCGGTCCCGAGCGCGACGACGAGCGCGGTCACGAGCGACACCACGAGCATCTCGGACAGCAGCACGTGGATGTCCGCCGTCGCGATCGTGTGGAACAGCAGGCACGGGGTCAGCACGAAGAACACGAGCCGGCTCATGACGAACTGCGCGTGCGGGCCGAGGACCCCGAGCCGTCCGACGAGGTACCCCGTGGCGATCACGGCGCCGATGATCGCGAACCCGATCAGCACTCCGCTCACGGGTCCATCCTGGCATCGAGCGCATCGGCGGACGGACGGCCGTCTGATCCGACATCGGGCGCCGGTCGGAGTCGACGACACCCGTGGGAATACGTTCGCATGGAACACCGTTGGGAGGCACCATGACCGCAACGTCCGACACCACCACGCTGACCCGTTCCACCGACTCCAGCCGCCCGCTCGTGCCGCTGCTCGAGGAGCGCTGGAGCCCCCGCTCGTTCGACGAGACGGCGACGATCGACGACGACACCGTGACCACGCTGCTCGAGGCCGCGCGCTGGGCTCCGTCCGCGTCGAACACCCAGCCCCGCCGGTTCGTGGTGGGCCGCCGCGGCACCCCGACGTTCGACGTGATCATGGAGCACCTCATGGGCTTCAACCAGGCGTGGGCCCACCGCGCGAGCGCCCTCGTCGTCGCGATCGCCGAGACCGCTGACGAGGACGGTCAGCCCCGCCGCTGGGCGGAGTACGACCTCGGTCAGGCGATCGCCGCGCTCGCCGTCCAGGCGCACGCCGAGGGGCTGCACGTGCACCAGCTCGGCGGCATCGACGTCGACGGCCTCCGCACCGCGTTCGCGTTGCCCGAGCGCTTCGTGCCCGTCACGGTGACCGCGATCGGGACGGTCGCCGACCCGTCGCAGCTCGACGAGCAGGCCGCCGCCCGCGAGCTCGCGCCCCGCACGCGCCTGCCCCTCGACGAGCTGGTGCTCGCGCGCGACTGACCCCGGGTCCGGGGCCCGGGACCCCGGGCCCTTGTTCCGCCGAGATCGCAGAAGATGCCGCTTCGACCCCTGTCGAAGCGGCATCTTCTGCGATCTCGGCGAGGGGGTGGGCGGGGAGCGCCCGGCAAGGGCGGCCGGCGGGGCCGTCAGGGGCGCGGCGGCTGCACGGCCCCGAGCGCCGCGGCCACCAGGGCCTCGACCGGCTCCGCCGCGTCGAGCACCGTGCGCTCCGCCGCCCAGCGCTCCGCCGCCCATCCGTCGAGGGCGTCCGCACGCGGAGCCAGGGTGTCCCACCCCGGCTCCGGGAGGCGCGTGAAGCGCTGACCCCGGCCCTCCAGACGGGCGCGGTGCCGGTCCGGGTCCGCGAGCCGGAGCTCGAACCAGTGCGTCTCGGCGCCCGACCGTTCGGCGAGCCCGATCCACTGCTCGCGAGCGCGCGGGTCGTCGTTCACGGCGTCGACGACGACCGACCGTCCCACGGCGAGCTGCGCCTCCGCGACGCGTTCCACCACGCCGTAGGCGGCGACACCCGTGGTGGACCCGGCAGGCAGCCCGGCCGCGAGCAGTGCGTCCTCGACGAGGTCGACGGCGAGCACGACCGCGTCGACCCGGGCCGCGAGCGCCGCCGCGAACGTCGACTTGCCGACACCGGGCAGCCCCGCCAGGACGATGAGCACGCGCTCACCCTACCGACGCTCAGGAGACCCCTGGCCAGCGCGTCCGGCCGCGTCCTCGTGCACCCTCCTGCCGCCCCGGCGCCTCTGCCAGGATGGTCGCCATGCCCGTACCCCGTCTCGTCGCCTTCGACCTCGACGACACCCTCGCCCCGTCGAAGTCCCCGCTCGACCCCCGCATGCTCGACACCTTCGCCCGCCTGCTCGACGCCGTCCCCGTCGCCGTCATCTCCGGCGGCCAGTTCGCCCAGTTCGACCAGCAGCTCGTCGCCCCGCTCCGGGCCCGTGAGGGCCTCCGCCTCGACGACCTGCACCTCATGCCGACCTGCGGTACCCGCTACTACCGCTGGCTCGACGCCGACTGGCGCCTGGAGTACGCCGAGGACCTGACCGAGGACGAGCGCACCCGAGCGATCGCCGCCGTCGAGGACCAGGCGAAGCAGGCCGGCCTGTGGGAGACCGAGACCTGGGGGCCGATCATCGAGGACCGAGGCTCACAGATCACGTTCTCGGCGCTGGGACAGGCCGCTCCGGTCGACGCGAAGAAGGCGTGGGACCCCGACGGCAGCAAGAAGGACCACCTCAAGCGGCTCGTGCAGGCGCAGCTCCCCGACCTCGAGGTCCGCTCGGGCGGCTCCACGTCGATCGACATCACCCGCAAGGGCATCGACAAGGCGTACGGGATGACGAAACTCGCGCAGATCACGGGCATCGCGCTCGACGACATGCTGTTCGTCGGCGACCGCCTCGACCCGGAGGGCAACGACTATCCCGTCAAGGCGCTCGGCGTCCCCTGCCACGCGGTCACGGGCTGGCCGGACACCGCCGACTACCTCGACGAGCTCATCCCCCGCTTCCGCGCGCCCGTCGTCTGACGCCGGCCCGCGGATGCGTCGGCCGGGAGGCCCGGCCCGGCCCCGTCCCTCCTGTCCGGCCCCGCAGGTGCGCGCGTGGACGACGAGTGCGCCTGCAGACGACGGCGCAGTTGTCGTCGGCGCGCGCCCGCGACACCGCGGCCCGCTCCTCGCCTCCGCGCGGCAGGTCAGGCGATGCTGCGGACGGCCTCGACGAACGCCCGGATGCGCGCCGGGTCCTTGACGCCGCGCGAGGACTCGACGCCGCTCGACACGTCCACGCCGTCCGGGTCCAACAGCTGCACGGCGGCGCGGACGTTCGCCGGCGTGAGTCCACCCGCGAGGATCCAGGCCTCGTCGACGCGTCCGGCGATCGTGCTCGGGTCGACGAGCTTGCCGGCCCCGGGTTCCGCTGCGTCGAGCAGGAGCAGGTCGTGGTCGTACGCGGCGCGCTGCTCGGGCGTCTCGCGGAGGTAGTCCTGGGCCGCCACCGCCCGGATCGTGAAGAACCCGGCGTCGCGAGCGCGCGCGAAGTCCGAGGGGGTCTCGTCGCCGTGGAGCTGGAGCGTCGTGAGCCCCACCGCCGAGGCGACCCCGACGATCTCGTCGATCTCCTGGTCGCGGAACACCCCGACCGCGTCGATGCCCTCCGGCACCCGCTCGACGAGTTCCTTCGCCTGGTCGGCCGTGACCGTGCGAGGGCTCCCCGCCGCGAACACGAAGCCGAGCGCATCGGCTCCGGCGTCGATCGCGGCGTCCACCGTCTCGGGGGTCGACAGTCCGCAGATCTTGATCCAGAGGGCGTCGGTGGTCATGCTCCGATCCTGCCCGACCGCACCTGCGCTGTCACGGCAGCGGGTCCGTCGGCGTCGCCCCGGGCGTTTCCCGTGTCCCTCGGTGCTCGACCCGTGCCGACCCCGCCGGGCGAGAGCGCACGACGCGTCGTGCACCCTCGGCGGAAGCACCCGACGACTCGCGCACTCTCGGCGGAAGCACCCGGCGCGCCGTGCACCCTCGGCGTCGTCTAGTGCACGGCAGCGCCGAGCAGGTACGACCCGAAACAGGCCGCGACGACGCCGATGCCGGCCAGGCTGCCGACGATCGTGTTCCGGCGGCGCCACCGCCGCACCGCGTCGAACGTGCCCCGGCGGGTGTGCCGGTGTGCGGCGCGGTGCAGCCGGTGCTCGGCACGGTGCGACGAACGGGAGGACCGGGTCCGGCCGAGCGGGACCGGTCCCGTGACGCGGGACGCGCCTCCACGCAGGACGCGGGCGACGGTGACGGCGCTCGGTCGCTCCTCGGGTTCACGCGACGTCATCGCCACGAGGAGGTCACGCCACTCGCTGCCGACCGTCTCGGGGATCTCGGGGTCGTGCTGCAACCGGGCGAGGGCGGCCTCGATGACCGTGCCCGAGTACTCCTGCTTGCCGGTGAGGGCCTCGAGGAGCACCAGGCCGAGGGAGTACACGTCGGTCGCGAACGTGATGGACTCGCCCGCGACCTGCTCGGGGCTGAGGTACGCGGCGGTACCGATGATCGTGCCGTCGCCGGTGAGGCGGGAGCCGTCGACGAAGTGGGCGACGCCGAAGTCGGTGAGCTTGACGGTGCGGGCGAACCCGGCGGACCCCTCGTCGTTGATGAGGATGTTCGCCGGCTTGACGTCCCGGTGCACGATGCCGCGGGCGTGCACGTACGCCAGGGCGTCGGCGAGCTGCGCCCCGAGCGAGGCGACCTCGTAGTTGTGCAGGGGTCCGTCGGCGAGGCGGCGCAGGAGCGTCGGGTCGGAGATGAGCTCCATGACGATGAACCGGTGGGGCCCGTCGACGAGTTCGTGGGTCCCGGCGTCGTACAGCGGGATGAGTCCGGGGTGGCTCAACATGCTCAGCAGCCGGATCTCGCGCTCCTGGCGGACCCGGTCCGCGTGCGTCATCGACTGGGGCGTCGCGAACAGCTTGATGGCGACGTCACGGTAGGTGTGCTCGTCACGGGCGCGGTACACGGTCCCCATGCCGCCGGTGCCGATCACCTCCGTCAGCCGGTATCGCCCGGCGAGGACGGTGTCGGCCGTCACCGTGCTGGAGACCAGACTCATTCGGGTTCGTCGATCCTCTCGGGGCGCCGGGGGTGCGCAGGGCGCCGCTGGGTGGGCGACGCACCGTCCACGCTACGCGTGCACCTCCGGCGCGCATGCCGTGTTATCCACTTGTGACCGGTGGATGTACCGCGAGCGCTGCACGTCCTCGCAGGCCGCCGGGTACGGTCCAGCGCATGGCGATCCACGAGGGCGACGAGGTGCACTGGAACACCTCGCAGGGCGAGACGACCGGCACCGCGCGCGAGAAGAAGACGAAGGACTTCACGTTCGACGGGCAGGACTTCAAGCCCACCGACGACGACCCGTACTGGATCGTCGAGTCGGCCAAGTCCGGCAAGAAGGCCGCGCACAAGGAGTCGGCGCTCCGGTCCTGAGGGCAGTTCCCCGGCCGTACCGGTGATCCCGGCGGCACCTGCGCGCGTCGACGACGACTGCGCGTGCTGGCGCGAGCGCAGTTGTCGTCCGCGCGCGCACGACCCGCCCACGACGAGCGCGCACGACGAGCCGCGCAGTCGGGTTCGAGGGGCTCAGCCCCGCTGGCGGCGCTCCCGCCCCCGACGCCGGACGCGCCGCACGACGAACACGGCGACGACGGCCACGAGCGCGGCGTACACACCGCGGTCGATCCACGCCGACCAGCCCTCGAGCAGCTCCCACCGCGAGCCGAGCGCCGCGCCCGCGAGGACGAGCGCCGTGTTCCACACGACGCTGCCGAGCACGGTGCACACCGAGAACGTCACGAGGTGCATCCGCCCGGCGCCGGCCGGCAGCGAGACGAGGCTCCGCACGCCGGGCACGAGCCGCCCGAGGAACACCGCCGCCGCTCCGTGCCGGTCGAACCAGTGCGCGGCGCGACGCAGGTCGTCCTCGTCGACGAGCGGCAACCGCGCGGCCCACCCGATCGAGCGCTCGAGGCCGACCCGGGCCCCGAGCGCGTAGAGGGCGAGCGCCCCGAGCCACGAGCCGATGGTCGCCGCGACGAGGACGAGCGCCAGGTCCATCGCTCCCGCGCCGGCGAGGAACCCGGCGAGGGGCAGGATGACCTCGCTCGGGATCGGCGGGAACACGGTCTCCGCGAACAGCAGGAGTCCGACGCCCCACTCGCCCAGGCGGTCGACCACCTCGAGCACGAACCCCGTGAGGCCGCCGACCCCGCTCGGACCGTCGGTGCGGGCGGTGGCGGTCATCGTCATGCCCGCACGGTACCGACGGCGCCTGGACACGCGGTGCCGTGTGGCCGGACACCCCCTCGGAGTGGGAACGGGAGGCGGCGCCCAGTCGGACGCCCGCCTCCCGCCGATGCCACCCCGGCATCTCCACCCCGGCGCCACCCCTGACGCCGGAGACCCCCGGACACTACCGCGTCCGGCCGTGTGCGACCAGTCCCGCCGGTGGCACCCTGCAGCGGTCTCAGGCGCCGACGGGAGGACGCTCGAACGGCACCTCGCCGTGTTCGCTCACGCCCGCGCGCTGGCGGTAGGACAGGTGCCCACCGAGGTAGCCGCCGCCGGACACGACCACGAGTCCGAGCATGCCGAGGGCCTTGCCGCGCAGGTGGTTCCCGCGCTTCCGCTGCCACCACGACAGCCCGTAGAGCGTCATCGCGGTGCCGTTCACCACGGCGTGCACGTACCCCGTGCGCTGCTGCTCGCGGTCGAGCTCCGACCAGTCGATGAGCCCGGCCGTGGTCGCGACGCCGGCCGACACCACGCCGACGCCGACGAGCGTTCGGGACGACCGGTGCGTCCCCGGCAGCAGGTCGAGCAGGGCCGAGGACAGCCACGCGCCGAGGGGTACCTGGACCATGAGCGGGTGCAGCGGGTGCCCGAACGGCACGCCGTGCAGCAGCTGCTTCAGGGCGTCGGGCTGGACGAGGGCCTTGACGGCCTTCACGTCGACGTCGATGAGCTTGTCGAGCACGCTCGCGTGCTCGATCGCGCTGGTCAGACTCTGCAGTGCACGGATCTCCCGCATGACGCTCCCTCGGATCGGCTGTCCCAGACCGTAGTCGGCGGACGGGAGGCCCGCTCGGGTCGGTCCCGGACCTCCCGGCCGGTACGCAGGAACCTGGGAACGGGAGGCACGGCGACCCTCCGGTGCCGCGTCTCCCGTCCGTTCCGGGTCATGCGGCCGCGAGCGCCGACGTCGGCGGGATCCGTGCCGCCCGCGCGGCTGGGTAGATGCCCGAGACGCCACCGATGAGGACGGTCGCCCCGACCCCGCCCAGGACGGCCCACGCCGGGATCGCGACCGGCCACCCCTGCGCGAGCGCGAACCCGACCGTCACGGCGACCCCGATCGTGACGCCGGCCACGCCGCCGAGGAGCGACAGGAGCAGCGACTCGACGAGGAACTGGTCGCGGATGTCCCGTCGGCGTGCCCCGAGCGACCGGCGGACCCCGACCTCGGCTCGGCGCTCGAGCACCGTGATGACCATGGTGTTCGCGACGCCGATGCCGCCGACGAGCAGCGCGACACCGCCGATACCGACGAGCAGGCCGGTGAACGAGTCCTGCGACGCGTTCTTCGCGGCGAGCGCGTCGGAGGGCCGGGTCACGGCGACGTCCTTCGGGTGGAGGGGACTGATCGACCGGGGCAGCCGTTCGCGGGCCTCGGCGACCGCGTCCGGGTCCACGCGCGTGAGGATCTGCGTCGGATGCCCGTCGAACCCCATCCCTGCGGCCGTGGAGCGCGGGATGAACACCTGCGTGTCGAGCTGCGGCGCGAGGGCGAGTGGCTCGAGGATCCCGACGACCGCCAGCCGATGTCCGTCCGTCCAGATCGCGGTGTCGTCCGTGACCCGGTCGATCCCCAGGCGCTTCGCCGCTTCCGCACCCAGGACCGCCTGCTCCGGCGCGGATGCGTCGTCCGCGCCGACGAGCCAGTGCCCCGCGGCGAACCGACCGGCGAGCACGCGCGGGACGTCGCCGAACGCGGCCACGAGGCCGATGCCCTTCGACTCGAGCGCGGGGACCCGGGCGCTCCGGTAGACGCGTCCATCCTCGACGCGTCCGACACCGGCGGCGTCGAGGACGTCGGACTGTCGGACGGCCGTCGACACCCCGTCGACGGGGAGCGGTTCCGGCTCGCCGAAGCCGGTGGCCTGCTGTGCCGCGAGCACGTTCGTCCCGAGCGCGTCGAGCAGGGCGTCGAGCTTCGCCTTGCTCGAGCTCGAGATGCCGACCACCGCGACCATCGCGGCGATGCCGATCGCGATGCCGAGCGCCGAGAGGACGACCCGGGTGGGACGCGTCCGCAGCCCGAACAGTCCGAGCCGCACCAGGTCGCCGGCGTGGACGTGCCCGGTCGCGGTCATGCCCGCGCCTTCGTCCCCGTGCCCGCTGCCCGGATCGCGTCGGCGAGCGTCGTGGCGTCGACGCGCGCACCGCGTCCGTCGTGCCCGTCGCCTCCGCCGTGGGTCTCGTCGGCGATCCGGCCGTCGCGCATGCGCACCTGCCGGGGCAACGAGGCCGCGAGCTCGAGGTCGTGGGTGATCACGAGCACCGTGGTGCCCCCCGCGTTGAGTTCACGGAGCAGGTCGAGCACCGCTGCGCCCGACGCGGTGTCGAGCGCGCCCGTCGGCTCGTCGGCGAGGAGCACGGTGGGGTCGCCCACGATGGCCCGGGCGATCGCGACGCGCTGCTTCTCGCCGCCGGAGAGTTCGTGCGGACGGTGGTCGAGCCGGTGTCCGAGCCCGACCCTGCGGAGCGCGTCCGCGGCCCGTTCGGTGCGCTCGCGGCGGCCGGTGCCCGTGTAGAGCAGGCCGTCGGCGACGTTCTCGACGGCGGT
Source organism: Curtobacterium sp. MCBD17_028 (assembly GCF_003234875.1). Classification (NCBI taxonomy): domain Bacteria; kingdom Bacillati; phylum Actinomycetota; class Actinomycetes; order Micrococcales; family Microbacteriaceae; genus Curtobacterium; species Curtobacterium sp. MCBD17_028. Next base: position 106,449 of record NZ_QKTQ01000003.1, read on the forward strand.
GGCGCCCTGCGCCAGGTGGAAGTGCTGGAACACGAACCCGATGTGGTCCGCGCGGAGCCGCGACACCGCGTCGTCGGACATCGTGCCGACGTCGTGCCCGGCGATGACGACCCGGCCCTCGGTCGGCAGGTCGAGGGTGCCGATGATGTTGAGCATCGTCGACTTGCCGGAGCCACTCGGCCCGACGACCGCGACGAGTTCGCCCGCCGACACCCGCAGGTCGATCCCGCGCAGGGCCTCGACCTCGCCGTACCGCTTCGTGACGCCCTCGAGGACCAGGACGCGGCCCTCCGGGTCGTCCGGCACCGTCGTCCGCCGGGGCACGGTCGCGACCGCGGTCATGACGGCACCACCACCCGGTCGCCCTCGTGGACCCCGCCGCTGACCTCGACGCGCCCGTCGGCCGCGAACCCGACCTCGACCGGTACCCGCTCGGTCTCGCCCGACGCCCGGACACGATCCACGGCGTACCCGTCGCCGCGCGCGGCCAGCAGTGCCCCGACCGGGACCGAGAGCACCCCCTTCCGCGTCTCGCCCTCCACCTGGACGTCCACGCCAGCCGCCTCGGCCACGCCCGACGGGACCGCGGCACGGAGGTCGATCTCGACGACCAGGCCGCCGTCGTCCGACGACGGGTCCGCGCCGACCGAGCGCACCGTGCCGTCGACGTGCTCGGTCGATCCGGAGAAGCCGACCGAGACGGTGGACCCGACCGGGAACGAGCCGGCAGCGAGTTCGTCGATCGGGACCGTCACCGTGCGGGTGGTGCTCGTGTACCCGTAGAGCGGTCCACTCGCCGGGGAACCGACCGTGGCCTTCGGCTCGGCGACGCGGACGTCCCCGTCCACGAAGGCGATGTCGTCCGCCGTGAGCCGTCCGGTCACCGCGAACCCGCGGTCCCGCTGCCACTGACGCACCGCCGCGGCCGTCCGAGTGCCGAAGCGGTCGTCCTGCGCGACGTCGTACCCGAGGGCAGCGAGGTTCCGGTTGAGCTGCGCCACGTCGGTCCCACGCAGGCCCCGTTCGAGCGGACGCCACAGTGGGACCGCGCCGTGCATCGCCCGGACCGGCCGTTCGTCGCGCCAGTACAGCGCCTCGTCCCGGTGCACGACCTGTCCGTAGTCGGGCAGGCCGGTCAGGGTGCCGCTCCCGGACCCGAGCAGGTCCTTCGGCGTCCCGTGGCCGAGCGTGCCCGCGAACGTGCGGCGTTCCGTGAGGTCGCCCCGGACGACGGGTGCCGTGGGGCGTCCGTCCGCGGTGCGCTTCGGCGCTCCGCCCCCGGAGGACGGGGTCGCGCTCGCGGACGCGGCCTTGCCGGGCGCGGCGACCGCGCGATCGTCCTCGGGCACGACGGTCGTCACCGCGACCGTGGCGCTCGCGACCACCACCACGACCGCGGCGCCGACGGTGACCGCCGTCCCGCGGCGCACCCGCGTGGGCCGCGTGGGTCGTCGCGCCGGCCGTACGCGGCGGCTCACTTCGCGATCTCCGCGCCGTGGACCTGCTTCCAGCACGTCTCCTCGGCCGCGAGGAACGCGCTCGAGGGCGGGTCACCGGGGTCGTAGTCCACCTGGCCGTGCACGGGGTCGGGGTAATCGGTGATCCCGTGCTCGCGCATGCACCGGGACACCTCGGGATCGGCGTCCACCGCCTCCGCGGGCTCGGCACCACCGGCGCGTTCCTCCGCGCACGACACGAGTGCACGCTGGTAGGCGTCGGGGTCGACGCCTTCCGGTACCGCTGCACGTTCGCCCCCCTGCGTCGGGTCGCTGTCCTCCATCGGGATCCCCCGGTCCCGCATGCACGCCGAGAACGCGTTCGCGTCCGTGCTCGGTGCCGACGAGCGGGTGCGGCCCGCCTCGTCCCGCCCGCTCTCAGCCGCGCAGCCGGTCGCGCCGGTCACGCTGAGCAGGGCGAGGACGACGGCGAGCGTCACCCGGACCCCGTGGGTCGGTACCGACCCGCCGAGTCCGGAGCGCCGTCCGTCATCGCGGAGCGACCTCGTGGTCGTGGTCGTGGTCATGGTCATGGTGGTCCTCCTGTGCGTCGTGGTCGCCGCCTCCCGGCGACCGGGTTCGGTGAACGGCGTCTCCCGGGTCATCCGGTCGTCCCCCAGTCGGCGAGGTACCGATCGCTGCACTCCTCGTCGGCCTGCGTGACGGTCGGTGAGTCGCGCAGCGGTTCCTCGGCGTACTTGCCGTAGTCGAGCCCCGATTCCGGCTCCGGCTCCGGGAAGTCGTCGAGGCCGTGCTCCCGCATGCACGCCGAGAAGTCGCGGAGCTCCTGGTCCCAGATGGCCTTCTGCTCGTCGGAGGCCCTGGGCGCGTCGTCCCCCCGGCAGCTCGCGGAGGCGCGTTGGAACGCGTCACCGTCCGCGCCGGACGGAGCACGGACGACTCCGGAGGACCACTCCGCCTCGGACGGGTCCTCGATGTCGAACCCCGCGTCCCGCATGCAGGAGCCCCACGCGGCGGCGCCGACGGAGCTGGAGCCCCCGCGCGAGGACGAGGATCCGGGCGCGTCGGAGCACCCGGACAGGACGACGCTCACCGCGAGCGCCATCGTGGAGGACAGGAGGAGCGCCGCACGGGGCCTCCTCCGCGGCCGGTCGGTGTCACTGGTTCGTTCCATGCGGACAGTCCAGCGGGCGGGCCGTTTCGCGGGCGTCCGGTCGACGGTCACACGGGCGAAACACCGTGGACGCGGACCACCAGGCCGCCCGCCGACCGGGGCGTGATCGCCAGGCGCCACCCGTGCGCCCGCACGACGGCGTCGACGACCGACAACCCGATGCCGCTGTGTCGACGGCCCGGGTGTTGCTGCTCCGCGCGCGTGAACGGCTCGGTCAGGGTGCGGGCGGTCTCCGGTGACACGAGTGGCCCGCTGTTCTCGACGACGAGCCCGTCGTGGGTCACCTCGATGCGCACGAACCCGTCCGGTCGGTTGTACTCGAGCGCGTTGTCGACGAGGTTCTCGACGAGGTGCCGGACGAGCACCGGATCGCCCGCCACCCGGAGGCCGTCGCCCGGCTGGACGTGGAGGTCCAGGCCCGCGGACCGCGCACGAGTCCGGGACGCGGCCGCGGCGCCCTCGACGACGTCCGCGAGGTCGACCTCCTGGGCCCGACCGGTGACACCCCGTTCCGCCTCCGCCAGGTCGAGCAGGCCCTCGACCAACTGTTCGTTCCGCCGGTTCGCGTCGAGGAGCTCCTGGCGGACGGCGCGGATCGTGTCGGGGTCGGCGTCGTCCTCGAGCCCGATCTGGATCGCGGCCCGTTGCAGGGCGAGCGGCGTCCGCAGCTCGTGGGAGGCCTGGGCGACGAAGCGGCGTTGCCCCTCGAACGCCTGCTCGAGCCGTCCGAACAACGCGTCGATCGTGTCCGCGAGCCGTCGGACCTCGTCGTCGGGGCCGCCGAGGTCGATGCGTTCGTGCAGGGTCGTCGCCGAGATCCGCTCCGCGGTCGCGCGGATCACACCGATCGGACGGAGCACGGCCCGGGCGACCAGCCAGCCGGCACCGGCGGCGACCAGGCCGGCCGTCCCGATGCCGACCGCCGACCACAGCCACTGCTGCGACGCCACCAGCTGCCCGACACGGGCGACCCCGGCGACGGACCCGCTCGGGCCGGTGTGCCCCTCCGGAGGGGGCGCACCCGGCAGCGCCGCGCGCGCCGACGCGGTCGCCTCGGGGACCGTCCACACCGGGCTCGCGCTCGTGCCGCACCCCGCGACGTCGGCACGGGGACACGCTCCGCCGTCGTCGAGTTCGAGCACCGTCACGATCCCGCGCTGCGTCATGAGGTTCACGAACACCAGGACCGCCGCGGCGAGCACCATCGACAGGCCGCCGAACGCCACCGCGGTGCGCGTGTGGATGCTCCACCGCATCCGCGGTCCTCGACCGGGGCGCGACCCGTCGGCGCGCCCCGACCCGGTCGTCACAGCGCGTACCCCTTGCCCGGCACCGTCCTGATCGGATCGGGCTCACCGAGCTTGCGGCGGAGCTTCGACATCGTCACGCGCACGGCGGACGTGAACGGGTCGACGTTGACGTCCCACACCTTCTCGAGCAGCTCCTCCGCGCTCACCAACCGGCCGTCGGCCCGGAGGAGGACCTCGAGCAGCCCGAACTCCTTGGGCGTCAGGTCGAGCGGGCGTCCGTCGCGGGTGGCCATGAGCCGGTTCGTGTCGAGCACGATCCCGTCGTGCCCGAGCACCGGCGGGGCAGCGGGGGCGCTCCGGCGGCCGAGTGCCCGCACCCGCGCGACGAGCTCCGGGTACTCGAAGGGCTTGGGCAGGTAGTCGTCGGCGCCGAGCTCGAGCCCGGCCACGCGGTCCGCCAGGGTCGTCGCGGCGGTCAGCATGAGCACCCGCGTGCACCCACCACGGGCGGTGCAGCGACGAGCGACCTCGTCGCCGTGGAGCCCGGGCAGGTCACGGTCCAGGACGACGACGTCGTAGTCGTTCACCGCCAGGAGTTCGTCCGCCTCGTCGCCGCGGAACACCACGTCGACGGTCATCCCCTGCCGTTCCAACCCACGGGCGATCAACTCGGCGAGGGACTGCTCGTCATCCACCACCAGCACCCGCATCCCGTGGAGGGTAGGGCCCCGGGTCCGTGATCCGCACCTTCCGTGTACACGACATGGCGCTGCCCACGCGATGTCTCACCCGCCGGATCGCCCGGAGGCACGGCGTCGGTCACCCGCACCACGGACGGGAGGCGCGGCGTGCGTCCTCCGCACCCCGCGCCTCCCGTCCGTCCCGCCGAGCGCTACTCGACGAACTCCGGCACCACGAACGGCTCGACCGTCAGCGACTCCCCGTCGTCGGCGACGTCGACGCGGACGGTGTCGCCGTCGCGGACGTCGCCCGCCAGCAGTGCCCGGGCGAGCTGGTCGTCGATCTGCCGCTGCATGAGGCGACGCAGCGGCCGCGCGCCGTACACCGGGTCGTACCCGCGCTCCGCCAGCCAGGTCCGGGCCGAGGGCGTGACCGCGAGCTCGAGCCGACGGTCCGTGAGCCGCGTCGCGAGCCGGTCGACGGAGAGCGACACGATCTGACCGAGGTCGTCGGTCGTCAGCGCCTGGAACACGACGATGTCGTCGAGGCGGTTGACGAACTCCGGCCGGAACGCCTGCTGCACCATGGCGCGGACGGACTCCTCGCGCTCCGCAGCACCGAGCGACGGGTCGGTCAGGAACTGCGACCCGAGGTTCGACGTGAGCACGAGGATCGTGTTCCGGAAGTCCACCGTGCGGCCCTGACCATCGGTCAGACGGCCGTCGTCGAGCACCTGGAGCAGGACGTCGAAGACCTCGGCGTGCGCCTTCTCGACCTCGTCGAGCAGGATCACGGAGTACGGGCGGCGACGGACGGCCTCGGTGAGCTGGCCGCCGGCCTCGTACCCGACGTACCCGGGCGGGGCGCCGATGAGTCGCGCGACCGAGTGCTTCTCGCCGTACTCGCTCATGTCGATGCGGACGAGGGCCTTCTCGTCGTCGAACAGGAAGTCGGCGAGCGCCTTCGCGAGCTCCGTCTTGCCGACGCCGGTCGGGCCGAGGAACAGGAACGACCCGGTCGGGCGGTCGGGGTCGGAGATGCCCGCCCGGGAACGCCGGACGGCCTCGGACACGGCCGTGACGGCCTCGCGCTGACCGATGATCCGCTTGCCGAGTTCGGTCTCGAGGTGCAGGAGCTTCTCGGTCTCGCCCTGGAGCAGCCGCCCCATGGGGATGCCGGTCCACGCGGCGATGACGGCGGCGATGTCCTCGTCGGTGACGCGGTCGTTCACCATCTGCGGACCGGCCGGCTCGTTGCGCTCGGCCTCCGCGAGTTCCCGCTCGATCACCGGGATCTCGCCGTAGAGCAGCCGGGAGGCCCGCTCCAGGTTGCCTTCGCGCTGGGCGCGCTCGGCCTGCATGCGGAGGTCGTCGAGCCGGGTCTTCAGTTCGCCGACGCGGTTCAGGGAGGCCCGCTCGAGCTCCCAGCGCTGCTGCAGCTCCGTCAAGCGCTCCTGCCGCTCCACGAGGTCGGCGCGGAGCTTCTCGAGGCGGTCCTTCGAGGCGTCGTCCTTCTCCTTCTTGAGCGCGAACTCCTCGAGCATGAGGCGGTCGACGCTCCGCTTCAGCTCGTCGATCTCGACGGGGCTCGAGTCGATCTCCATCCGGAGGCGCGACGCGGCCTCGTCGATGAGGTCGATGGCCTTGTCGGGCAGCTGCCGACCGGTGATGTAGCGGTCGCTCAGGGCCGCGGCGGCGACGAGGGCGGAGTCGGCGATCGTGACCTTGTGGTGCGCCTCGTAGCGCTCCTTGAGCCCGCGGAGGATCGCGACGGTGTCCTCGACGCTCGGCTCACCGACGTACACCTGCTGGAACCGGCGTTCGAGCGCGGCGTCCTTCTCGATGTACTCGCGGTACTCATCGAGCGTGGTCGCCCCGATCAGGCGGAGCTCACCGCGGGCGAGCATCGGCTTGAGCATGTTCGCGGCGGCGACGGAGCCCTCACCCCCGCCGGCGCCCATGAGCGTGTGGAGTTCGTCGATGAACGTGATGACCTGGCCGTCGGAGTCGTCGATCTCCTTGAGGACGGCCTTGAGGCGCTCCTCGAACTCGCCGCGGTACTTGGCCCCGGCGACGAGCGCGGCGAGGTCGAGCGAGACGAGCCGCTTGTCCTTGAGGCTGTCGGCGACGTCACCGGCGACGATGCGCTGCGCGAGCCCCTCGACGACGGCGGTCTTGCCGACGCCGGGCTCGCCGATGAGCACGGGGTTGTTCTTGGTCCGGCGCGTGAGCACCTGCGAGATCCGGCGGATCTCCGAGTCGCGTCCGATCACCGGGTCGAGCTTGCCGCTCCGCGCGATCGCCGTGAGGTCGACGCCGTACTGCTCGAGTGCGGTCTTCTGCTGCTCTTGCGACGCGGGAGCGCCCTGCAGGTTGGCCATGGGGGCGTCCTTTCCTGTGGTCCTGATGTCCTGGTGCGGTGGTTCCGGCACCTTGAGTCCTGTTGACTCAAGTTTACTCCGACGGCACGGCGTCCGCCAGCGTCGGGCGATCGCGGCGCGGGTTCCTGATGCCGATCGCCGACACGGTGCCGCCCGCCACGAGCAACGCGGCCATGACGACGACCGCGCGGTGGAAGCCGGCCACGCTCATGCCGTCGGCGCCGAGCACGACCCCCGCCAGGGCCACGAGCACCAGGCTCGCGATCCGTGCGACCGCGTTGTTCACGGCCGAGCCGACACCCGCCCGCGTCTCCGCGACGGACCCGAGCACGGCACTCGTCAACGGCGCCACCATGAGGGTCAACCCGACACCCATGAGGAGCATGCCCGGGAACACGGTCGCGAAGTACCGCGGGCGGTCCCCGGCGCCGAGCATGACCAGGACGCCGAGCCCCGCGAGCACCGGACCGCCCGCCATGAACCACCGGGGCCCCGTGCGGCCGGACCACCGCCCGACCGTCGTGGAGAACCCGAGCAGCACGAGCGTCGGGGGCAGGGTCGCCACGCCCGCCAACCAGGCGGAGAGCCCCCAGACCTCCTGCAGGAACAGCGTCACCGTGAACCCGGACAGGCCGAGCGCGCCGTAGACCGCGAGCGTCGTGAGGTTCCCGACCGTGAACGACCGGGCACGGAACAGGTCGAGGGGCAGCAACGGGGCCGCCACGCGGCGCTCCCACGGCACGAACACGGCGAGCGCCCCCACCCCGACGGCGAGTGCGACGACCACGAGCGGCGACGCCCACCCGAGGCGCTCCTGCTCGATGAGACCGAGGACGAGCGCCCCCACCCCGAGCACGGCGAGGCCGGCACCCACGACGTCGATCGCGGGCCGGTCCGTCGCGCGCACGTCCCCGGTGACCCGACGGACGAGCGGGATCGTCACCGCGATCGGCGCCGCCGTGAGGACGAACACCCAGCGCCAGCCGATCGAGTCCACCACGACCCCACCGATCACGGGCCCGGCGATGACCGACGCGCTCGACCACGCCGTCCACGTGCCGATCGCCCGGGCCCGTGCCGCACCCCGGTACGCGGCGATGACGAGCGCGAGCGAACTCGGCGTCACGAGCGCGCCCCCGACGCCCTGCACGGCCCTCGCGCCCACGAGCACGCCGCCCGTCGGGGCGATCGCACACGCGACCGACGCGAGCCCGAACAGGACGAGTCCCCAGGTGACGACCCGGACCCGCCCGACGAGGTCGGACACCGAGCCCGCGACCAGGATGAGCGCCCCGAGGGTCACGAGGTAGGCGTCGACCGTCCACTGCTGCACGACGATCCCGCCGCCGAGCTCCCGGCCGATCGACGGCAGGGCGACGTTCACGACGCTGCTGTCGAGGCCGACGACGAACGTGGCGAGGACGGCGACCACGAGCACGACGCGACGGTCGCGGTGGAGGGGTGCCGGGCCTCCCGGCCGATCGGCGTCGACGCTGCCGGACGCGCCGGACGCGCCGGACGCGCCGGATCCGTCGGAGGCGCCGGATCCGTCGGCCCCGTCGGTCATCCGGCGGCCGGCTCGCCGGCGTGCGTCCCGCCCTGCGCAGCGAGCGACACCGGCTCCCACTCCACCCAGGTCCGCAGGCGGTCGGCGTAGAGCGTCTTGACGAGGTGCGTCGGCTGCTCCCCGAACAGCACCCGCAGGGGCTTGTCGTCGGCGTCGACGATGCGGAGCAGCGCCGCCCCGGTCGCCGTGGGGTCACCCCGGCCGGCACTCGCGGCGGCCCGCCCCGCGAGGACCTGCTCACGGAGCCCGTCGTACGCCGGCAGGGGCGCGGAGTGCCGGGCGCTCGACCCGGCCCAGTCCGTCGAGAACCCGCCGGGCTCGACGAGCGTCACGTCGACGCCGAAGCCGCGCACCTCCTGGGCGAGGGCCTCGGTCAGCCCCTCGAGCGCCCACTTCGACGCGTGGTACGCCCCGATCATCGGGAACGCCGCGATGCCGCCGATCGTCGAGATCTGCACGATGTGACCGGAGCCCTGCGCCCGCAGGATCGGGAGCACCGCCTGCGTCACGTGCAGCACCCCGAACAGGTTCGTGTCGAGCTGGTCCTGGAGCTCGGCGTCGGTGAGCTCCTCGACGAACCCGAAGTGGCCGTACCCGGCGTTGTTGACCACCACGTCGAGGCGTCCGAATCGTTCGTGCGCGCGGCGGACCGCGTCGTCGACCTGCGCGCGGTCGGTGACGTCGAGCGTCAGCGGCAGGACCGCGTCGCCGTAGGCGGCCACCACGTCGTCGAGCGTCGCCGCGTCGCGCGCCGTCGCCGCGACCCGGTCACCGCGCCCCAGGGCAGCGAGGGCGAACTCACGGCCGAGTCCGCGGGACGTGCCCGTGATGAACCACACCTTGCCCATGGGGGCCTCCTCTCGGCGCCCACGCGTCGGGCACCGCCACCGACGCTATCCCCGGGAACGACGAGACCGCCGCGCCTCACAGAGGCTGCGGCGGGAACGACGAGACCGCCGCGCCTCACAGAGGCTGCGGCGGTCTCGGTCCCGGGGCTGGGAGTCCTCCGGCGGTGCCGGCGGGGCTTGCAGCGGGCCGCGCGCGGCGACCCGGACGCGGTGTCTCAGACGCGGTGGTCCGACTGCGGCTGGACCGACGGGGCCGGGTTGAGGACCGGCTCCTGCTGCACGGTCGGCTGCACGGTGCCGGCCTGCGGCGCCGCCGTCGTGGTGGTCGTCGTGGTCGGAGCGTCGTGGTTGGTCTCCATCTCCTTCTTGAAGATGGTGATCGACTGCCCCAGACCCTTGGCGAGGGCCGGCAGCTTCGTCGCACCGAACAGCAGCACGATGATGCCGAGGATGATGATCAGGTGGATGCCGGTGAGGCCCTGGAACATGATGTCCACTCCTTGTCTGGAACTCGTCGGGAGCGCATCGCCGTCGAAGCGACCCCGGGGAGTCCGTGATGCTCCATGGTACCGCCGCCTCGCCCGGAAGCCCAGTGGCACCGGGATGCTCTCAGGACAGGCTCGGTGCCGCCCGGGCTAGCGGGTACTGGCGGCCGCGGCCTCGTCCGCGAGCACCCGGTCGAGCGTGAGCAGCACGGGCGCCCGCACGAGCTCGGCGCTCCGGTCGGCCCGGACGCCGTCGAGCCGGAAGGGCACGCGCTCCCCCGGCAGCAGCGTCATGAACCCGCGGTCGACACGGCCCGTCGGACTCACCCGGTCCGGCTGGACGAGCAGGTCGCGGACGAGCCCCTGCGCCTCGACCGTGAGCACCGACCCCGACGCGGCGTCCTCGACCCACACGCGGTACTCGGCCGGCCGCCAGTGCATCTCCTGGTCCGGCAGGGGCGTCCACACCGCCCGGCGCCAGTCCATGTCCGCCACGATGAGTTCCTCGGCGGGGTCGTCGACGACACCGACGTGGTCGGGCACCGCGAGCCGCAGCACGCCCGGTCCGGCGAGCTCGACCGGCAGGACGACCTCTTGCAGGATCCGTCCGGTCAGGTCGATCCGTCGCACCCGCACCGTGGTCGTCAGTCCCCGCCGGGAGGACCGGATCGCGATCTCGACGGGCACGCGGCGGTCCGCCTCCCGGTCGCGTCGTCGACCGCGCACGGTCCCGGGGTCGAGGACCGCGGTGTCCGCGAGGTCCCCGAGGGCCTCCTCGTCGCTGCCGACCGTCGGACGGCTCGGCTCGGTGGCGGGGTCGGCCGCCCCGGGGACGGGGAGGGACAGGGTCGCGGGGTGCGCGCCTCCCGGGTCGGCGGCACGGTCCCGTCCGTCGAGGGGCCGGTCCCGCTCCCCCGCCGCGGGTGGCTCGATCGGCACGATCGCCAGGAGCACGTCGTCGTACAGGCGGCGCAGCTCGTGGAACAGGGGCTTCGGACGTCCGGCACCGTCGACGGCCGACCACGACGCGACCGGCCACAGGTCGTTGAGCTGCCACACCACGACGCCCGTGTTGTGCGGCCAGTGGGTGCGCCAGTGCTCCACACCCGTCGCGATCGCCCGGGTCTGCTGCAGCTGCGTCAGGTAGTGCCAGCGGTCGAACACGTCGTCGGTGTCGCCCTGCGGCACGGGGAACCGCGGCGCGAGGCCACGGGCGAGCTTGCCCATGCCGTCCTCGGCCTTCTGGTGGTGCACGACGCCGGGCGACGTCGGGGTCATCGGGTCGTCGTCGACGGCCTCCCGGATCGTCCGCCACTGCGGGGGTGCCTGCCAGCCGAACTCGCTGACGAACCGCGGCACGCTGTCGCGGTAGTGCTCGTCGCCGATCTGGTTCCAGACCTGCCACGAGTGGTGGGTCTCGTGGTCGACGTCGTTCGCGTACACGCGCTCGTCGCCGGACCAGGGGCTCGCCGCCGTGTAGAAGCGCGACGGGTCCACCGCGTCGACGATGGTCGGCAGCAGGTCCAGGTAGTAGTCGAGGCCCCACGGTCGGTCACCGAGCTCCGCCGCCCAGCCCATGTCGTCGTGGAGCCAGATGTTCTCGTTGTTGCCGTTCCAGACGACCAGGCTCGGGTGCCGGCTCAGGCGCGCCACGTTGTCCCGGGCCTCGGCGATGACCTCGGAGCGCATGGGCTCGCCCTCGGGGTACGCGGAGCAGGCGAACAGGAAGTCCTGCCAAACGAGCAGGCCCCGGGCGTCGCACTCCTCGTAGAAGTCCCGCGACTCGTACACGCCGCCGCCCCACACCCGCACGAGGTTCGCGTTGCACGCCGTCGCCTGGGCGAGCCGCGCGGCGTACCGGGCACGGTCGACCCGGGACACGATGACGTCGTCGGGGATCCAGTTCACCCCGCGCACGTCGATCGGCACGCCGTTCACCACGATGGTGAAGGGGCGGCCGGTGGCGTCGGGCTCGGTGTCGACCCGGAGGGACCGGAAGCCCGTCCGGAACACGTCGCGGTCGAGGACCTCGCCGTCGGTGGTCTGCACCTGCACCTCGACGTCGTACAGCGCCTGCTCGCCGTACCCCCGGGGCCACCAGAGCCGTGCGTCGGGGATCCGGACCGTCACGACGGCCTCGTCCTCCTTCGGCGTCACCGTCACCCGCGACCGCTGCTTCGTGTCGTGCCCGGACACCGTGACGACGAGCACGAGGTCGTCGTCCTCACCGTCGTGGTCGCGGTCCGCCGTCGTCGCACCGGCCGGCGTCGGACCGGAGCGTTCGATCGCGATGTGCGCGTCGAGGACGCCCTCGCCCGCCTCGACGTCGACGAGCGGACGGACGTCGCGCAGCCGGGCGGTCGACCAGCGCTCGATCGCGATCGGCCGCCAGGGTCCGCTCGTCACGCACGTCAGGCCCCAGTCCCAGCCGAAGTTCGACGCCATCTTCCGCACGTACGCGAACGGCTCGTCGTAGGGGCCGGGCATGCTGCCGAACCGGTCCGCCATGCGCTCGGTCTCGCGGTAGGGCGACTCGAACAGGATCTCGAGCTCGCGGTCCGTGCGTTCGTTCGTGCCCCCGGTCCGGTCCCGCAGGTCGAACCGGTAGCGCCGGTGCATGTTCCGTGTCGACCCGATCGACACGCCGTCGAGGGACAGCGACGCCACGGTGTCGAGACCGTCCGCGACGAGGTCGACCCGGTCGTGTCCGCGCGGGTCGACGTCGATCCGCCGCCGGTACGCCCAGTCGGCCTGGCCGACCCAGCGCACGAGCTCCTCGTCGCGGTTGCGCGTCGGGTCGGGCACGAGGCCCACACGCTCCAGGTCCGTGTGGATCTGCCCCGGCACCGTCGCCGGGATCGCCGTGCCGCGGACCCCGGCCGGGATGCCTATGGGCACCCCGCTCGTGGCGTCCTCCGCGAGCATGGCGGTCCAGTCGGTTCGCAGTTCCTCGCGTTCGAGGGTCATCTGGGTCCTTCTCTCGGCCCCGCGCTGCGGTGCCGGCGGTCGGGACACGGTGCGGCATCGGCCGCGTCGGGCCCCCACCGCTCCGGTCGTCGTCACCTTGCGGCGCGGTCCCCGGACCTCCCGGGGACGCCGCCTTGAGCTGCGACGGAATGTTAGTCCCTGCGTCCACGACACTCCGTCAGACTCCGTGTACCGGCGGTCGGCGGCACCCGAGTCCGGATCCACCACCGCGTGGCATGGTGGAGCCATGATCAGCGTCGACCTGGCCCGGACCCTGCGCGAGGCGGGACTCCGGTGGCACCCCGAGACCGGGGACCGCTTCGTCATCGACAAGCCCGGGGTCGACGACGACGTCTACACCGTGTCCGAGATGACGATCGAGAAGCACGAGTACCCGAGCGGCACGATCCTCGGCTTCAACGGCACGACCGAGTGGGCGCTCGACTCCGTGGCGGCCGACGACGCACTCTGGATCCCGCGCGAGGACCAGCTCCGGACGCTGCTCGGGCCGGCGTTCGTGGGGCTCACGCGCATCGAGACCGCGGACCGGGGCGTCGTGCACACCGTGACCTGCCGCATCGACGACGTCGAGCGGACCTTCGCCGCACCGGACGCCGCGACGGCCTACGGCGAGGCGCTGCGCTCCTACATCACGGCCTCGCTGGCCATCTGAGGGACCGGGCCCGATCACCGGGCGGGAGGCGGGGCTCCCGGACCGGACCTGCCGCGGGCTGCTGCCGGGCCTCCGGGCCGGGCCGGACCCGCTCACGGGGCGGTGCCGGGCCTCCCGGCCGGACGCGCCAGCCGGACGGGTGCCGGGCCTCCCGGCCGACCCCAGCCGGACGTTCCCGGAGCGTCCGCTCGGAGCGGGGTGTTGACTCGACGGGTGCCGCTCGGCACGGGTGCCGCACGGCACCACCACCCAGACGAAGGAGCACCGTGACCAGCACCGTTCCCGACATCACCCTGAACGACGGCCGCACCATTCCGCAGCTCGGCTTCGGGGTGTTCCAGATCCCCGCGGAGCAGACCAAGGAGGCGGTGCTCACCGCCCTCGAGGTCGGCTACCGCCACATCGACACGGCCGAGATGTACGGCAACGAGAAGGAGGTCGGCGAGGCCGTCGCCGCATCGGGGATCCCCCGTGAGGAGATCTTCATCACCTCGAAGCTCAACAACGGGTTCCACGCTCCCGACGCCGCGCTCGAGAACGGCAAGAAGTCGGCCGAGCTGCTCGGTGGGTACATGGACCTGTTCCTCATCCACTGGCCGCTGGCGACCGTGATCGACTTCGTGCCGACGTGGAAGGCGCTCGAGGAGCTCTACCACGCGGGGACGTCCCGCTCCATCGGCGTCTCGAACTTCCAGGCGCACCACCTGCACCGTCTGCGCGACGAGACCACGGTCACCCCCGCGGTGAACCAGATCGAGGTGCACCCCTACCTCGTGCAGGACCCGCTGCGTGCGGCCGACAGCGAGCTCGGGATCGCCACCGAGGCGTGGTCCCCGATCGCGCAGGGCCTCGTGCTCGACGACCCGACGATCACCCGCATCGCCTCGGCCCTCGACAAGACGCCCGCGCAGGTCGTGCTCCGCTGGCACATCCAGCGCGGCGACATCGTGTTCCCGAAGTCGGTCACCCGATCCCGCGTCGAGGAGAACTTCGCCCTGTTCGACTTCGAGCTCTCGGGCGAGGACATGACCGACATCACGTCGCTCGACAAGGGGCAGCGGACCGGGCCGGACCCCGACACGTTCGACTACGTGCCCGCCTGAGGCCCGGCGCGCGCGGCTCCGCTCCCGCAGCTGCTCATCCAGACGACAAGTGCTCATGCGCCCGCATGCGCACTTGTCGTTCCCGTGAGCATCGCGACGAGAAGGCTGTGGAGAACGTCGGGACACGGCCGTTCGTCGGGCAGCATCTGCTGATGCTCGAGGTCCTCCGTGTCGACGCCCGCACGCCCGACGACGTCGCGCGGAGTCGGCAGCGTGCTGCGTCCGATGCCCGCGGGGCACCGGTGCGGGAGGGCCTGCTCCGGCTCGCGACGGGTGCCTACGTCCGTCGGGACGACTGGGAGGCCGCGGACCGCCGGACTCGTCACATCGCCAGGATCGCCGCCGTCGCACCACTGATCCGCGAGGGACGCGTCGTCGCGCACCGTTCCGCAGCGGCGCTCCACGGCTGGCCCGCCCTGGATGGCTGGCCCTCGCAGGTCGACCTCGCCGAGCGCGGGCGTGTCCGACTCGACCGTCGGGCGCGATCCGTCGCGCTGCACCCCATGACGGCGGACGCCCACGAGCTCCGCGAGGCGCTCGGGGCACTCGTCCCGGTGCACGACCCCGCCGTGGTCGCGGCGGACATCGCTCGCGCGGCGACGTTCCCGGAGGCCGTCGTGATGCTCGACCACGCGGTGCGATCCGGCGTCGACCGGCAGCGCGCCGAGGAACTCGCGAGTGGGGCCGGTGCTCGTGGCGCGGCCCGTGCTCGCCGGGCCTTCGCATTCGCCGACGGTCGCTCTGAATCGGTGGGCGAGTCCTTGACGCGCGTCGTGCTCCACGAGCTCGGCGCCCCGCCGCCGGTCCTGCAGCACGAGTTCCACGCCCCGGACGGAGCACTGGCGCGGGTGGACTTCTGGTTCCCGGACCAGGGCGTCGTCGTCGAGTTCGACGGTGAGGTCAAGTACCGGGACCGGGCGATGCGCGCCGGCCGCGACCTCGAGCAGGTCGTCATCGACGAGAAGTACCGGGAGGACTGGGTCCGCGCCGTGCCGGAGGTCCGCTCCTTCGTCCGGGTCCGCTGGGCGCAGCTCTTCCGGCGGGCAGCGTTGGCCGCGGTGTTCCGTCGGGCCGGACTTCCCCTGGCCGCATGAGGCTGGTGTGCACGCGGACGACAACGGGACATGCGGCCGCATGCGCAGTTGTCGTGCCCATGCGCATCAGCGACGAGCTCAGCGGCGCGTCGAGGCCGTCACCGTGAACTTCGGGGTGCGCGTGACCTGCCGGGTCGGCCCCACGAGGCGCTCCAGGATCGGCCGGTAGCGCAGGTGCGAGTTCCAGACGACCCAGAGCTCGCCGCCGGGGCGGAGGACCGTGGCCGCGTGCCGGAACATCTCCACCGCGACGTCCGTGGTCACCGCGGTCTCGTCGTGGAACGGCGGGTTGCACAGCACGAGGTCGGCGCTCTCGTCGTCGAGCTCGTCGCCGGCGTCGGACCGCACCGTCGTCACCCGGTCGCCGACCCCCGCGAGGTCCGCCGTCAGCCGCGCCGAGGTCACGGCCGACGTGGCGACGTCGGTCGCGACGACGTGCACCCCACGCCGACGGCGCGCGACCGCGGTCGCGATCACACCGCTGCCGCACCCCAGGTCGACCACGTCCCGGGCGCCGGGCACCGCTTCGTCGACCACGTCGAGCAACACCCGCGTGCCCTGGTCGAGCGCGGTGCCCGCGAACACCCCGCCGTGCGCGGCGACGGTGAACCCGAGTTCGTCCGAGAACACCCGTCGGGGCCACGGGTCCGTGATCGAGGCCCGGTTCGCCGCGGCCCGGAGCGGGTCCGTCGCGACGAGCAGGCGGGAACGGTGGCGTCCCCGGCTGGCCGTGACGTCACCGAACGAGCGGCGGAGGACGTCGTTCTGCGACAGCGTCATGTACTTCGTCCGGCCCCCGGCCAGGAGCACGACGTCGGGAGCGGCGAACCGCGCCACCGATCGGGCGATCTCGTCGAGCCGGTCGAGCGACTTCGGCAGGCGGAACAGCACGAGGCGCGCGTCCTCGAAGGCCTCCTCGTCGTTCTGCGGGTGCTGGAAGCCGCCCCGGCCGAACGTGCCGGCGTTGGCGGCGAGCGCCCGCTCCCCCACGAGCGAGTCCTGCAGGACGCGGACCTCGCTCGCGCCGTGCAGCGCGATCACACCGAGGGTGAGCACCCCGAACTGGTCGTCGACGACGGTGACGGCGCCGGGGTGCCGGAGCGCGTCGCCGTGGATGAGCGGCGCCTCGTCGAGCATGAACCGGTCGGTGCCGTCGATCGCCATGAGATCGGGCTCCTCGACCTCCGGGAAACGCCGGAAGTGGTCCACGAAGTCGAACGAGGGCATCGTGGGAGGCTACCGGGCGGCGCTGGGAACGCCGGGGCCTCAGTCTCCCCGGGGACGCCAGAGCACGACGGCCGTGTTGCGCTCCGGCCGGGACCCCGCACGGAGCGGCACCGCGCCTCCGGTCATGGTCGCCGCGAAGATCCGAGCGCCGGGACGGCTGATGAGCTCGTCGGCGAGTGCGCTCTCGAGCTCGCGGACCCGGGCGCGGAGCGCGGTGTTCTCGTTCTCGAGGTCGATCACGCGGCGGATGCCCTCGAGGCTGACGCCCTCGGCGCCGAGCCGGGCGACCTCGCGCAGCTGCGTGACGTCGCGCATGGAGTACCGGCGGGACCCACCCCGCGTCCGCTGCGGCACGACCAGCCCGAGCCGGTCGTACTGCCGCAGCGTCTGCGGGTGGAGCCCCGCCAGTTCCGCCGCCATCGCGATCGCGAGGACCGGCGAGTACTCGTCCATGGCCTCAGGACTCCCGGGCGCGCGCGATCAGGTCGTCGCGCGGGTTCTCGGCCGGGAGGGCCGTGGCGAGTGCCTCCACCGCCTCGCGTGCCGACGGGGTCAGGTGGGACGGCACGGCGACCTGGACGGTCGCGAGCAGGTCGCCCGTCCCGTTCTTCGTCGTCACGCCGCGGCCCTTGACGCGCAGGACGCGTCCGGACGGGGTCCCCGGAGCCACCCGGAGCTTGACCGGGCCGCCGCCGAGCGTCGGGACCTCGATGGTGGCGCCGAGCGCGGCCTCGACGAACGTCACGGGGACGTCGACGCGGAGGTTCAGCCCGTCGCGCTCGAACACCGGGTGCTTGCGGACCTGCACGGTCACGACGAGGTCGCCGGCCTCGCCACCGTCGGGGCTCGGCTCGCCCCGACCCTTGAGCCGGATCTTCTGGCCGTCGGCCACGCCTGCGGGGATGCGGACGTTGACGGGGCGTCCGGAGCCCTGCGTCAGCTTGACCGTGTCGCCCGCGATGGCGGTCGTGAAGTCGAGCGTGGTCGACGCGGTGACGTCGCGGCCCTTCGTCGGACCGCCGAACCCGCGGTAGCCGCCGGAGGACTGGCCGAAGCCACCGCCCCCGCCGAACATGCCGCCGAGGATGTCCTCGAAGCCACCGCCGCCGCCCTGGCCGAAGCGGACGCGCTGACCGCCGCCGCCCCCACCGAACATGCCGCCGAAGACGTCCTCGAAGCCACCGGCGCCACCCGGCGCACCCGCCGTGAAGCGCGCACCGGAGCCCATGGCGCGGATCTGGTCGTACTCGGCGCGCTGCTCCTTGTCGGAGAGCACGGAGTAGGCCTCGGAGATCTCCTTGAACTTCGCCTCAGCCGAGGCGTTGCCCGGGTTCGAATCCGGGTGGTACTGCCGCGCGAGCTTGCGGTAGGTCTTCTTGATGTCTGCGTCCGACGCGTCCTTGGAGACGCCGAGGACCGCGTAGAAGTCCTTGTCGAACCAGTCCTGACTGGCCAACCGACACCTCCTTCGTCATGTCGTCTCGGGGTCCCGGGGCGGGTCGCACCCGGAACCGGGGCGAGCGGGAGCCCACAGGGGCTCCCGCTCGCCGGGGTCGATCGTCAGGCGGGCACCGACACCGCGACCTTGGCGGCGCGGAGCACCCGCTCGCCGAGCTTGTAGCCCGGCTCGACGACGTCGGCGACGGTCTGCTCCGTCGCGCCCGGCGTCGGGAGCTGCACGATCGCCTCGTGGACCTGCGGGTCGAACTTCTCGCCCTTCTCGCCGATCGGGGTGAGGCCGAAGCGGTCGAACCCGCCGCGGAGCTTCGACGCGATGACCTGCATCGGGCCCTCGGCGAGGTCGCCGTGCGCCTCGGCGCGGTTGAGGTCGTCGAGTGCCGGGAGCAGCGCGCGCACGACCTCGGCGATCACGGCGTCGCGGTTGGCCTCGCGGTCACGCTCGACGCGCTTCCGGAAGTTCACCAGCTCGGCCTGTGCCCGGAGCATGTCCGCGCGCATCTCGGCGACCAGGTCGCGCTCGTCGACGGTGAGTGTGTCCTCGCGGAGGCCGCGGGCCGCGTCGTCGAGCAGTGCCTGGTCCTCCGGGCTCAGCTCGACGTCGGCGTCCTCGGCGTCCACCAGGTCCTCGGTGCCGTCGACGTCTGCCGTGCCGCCGTCCTCGGACGTCTGGCCGGGGGTGCCGGCGGGGGCGTCGTCCGCCCCCGCCGCCGACTCCGACCGCAGCTCGCCCGTCTCGGGGTCGATCCGCCGCTTGTCGCGGACGATCGGCTCCTCGTGTTCGTTCTCGTTGCGGTTCTCGTCTGCCATGGGTTACTTCTTGTCGTCCTCGTCGTCCACGACCTCGGCGTCGACGATGTCCTCGTCGTCACCGGTCGCGGCACCGTCGGTCGCACCGGCGGCGCCGGCTGCGTCGGCCTGCTGGCCCTGGGCGTAGATCGCCTGGCCCAGCTTGCTCTGCGACTCGTTCAGCTTGTCGAACGCGGACTTGACCGCCGCGTCGTCGTCGCCGTTGAGCGCGGACTTGAGCGCGTCGACGTCACCCTGGACCTCGGACTTGACGTCCGCGGGGAGCTTGTCGTCGTTCTCCTTGATGAGCTTCTCGATCGAGTAGGCGAGCTGCTCGGCCGAGTTGCGGGTCTCCTGGGCCTCACGACGCGCCTTGTCCTCGGCCGCGTGCTCCTCGGCCTCGCGGACCATGCGCTCGATGTCGTCCTTGGACAGCGACGAGCCGCCCGAGATGACCATCGACTGCTCCTTGCCGGTGCCCTTGTCCTTCGCGGACACGTGCACGATGCCGTTGGCGTCGATGTCGAACGTGACCTCGATCTGCGGGATGCCGCGCGGGGCCGGTGCGATGCCGGTGAGCTCGAACGTGCCGAGCGCCTTGTTGTCGCGGGTGAACTCGCGCTCGCCCTGGAACACCTGGATCGCGACCGACGGCTGGTTGTCGTCGGCGGTCGTGAAGGTCTCGCTGCGCTTGGTCGGGATCGCGGTGTTGCGGTCGATGAGCTTGGTCATCGTGCCGCCCTTGGTCTCGATGCCGAGCGAGAGCGGCGTGACGTCGATGAGGAGGACGTCCTTGCGCTCGCCCTTGAGGACACCGGCCTGGAGCGCGGCGCCGACGGCGACGACCTCGTCCGGGTTGACGCCCTTGTTCGGCTCCTTGCCACCGGTGAGCTGCCGCACGACGTCGGCCACGGCCGGCATGCGGGTGGAGCCACCGACGAGCACGACGTGCGCGATGTCGGAGACCTTGACCCCGGCCTCGCGGATGACGTCGTTGAACGGCTTCTTGGTGCGGTCGAGCAGGTCGGAGGTCATCTGCTCGAACTGCGCGCGCGAGATGGTCTCGTCGAGGTTGAGGGGGCCGTCGCTCGTCAGCGTGAGGTACGGGAGCTGGATGCTCGCGCTCATCTGGGAGCTGAGCTCCTTCTTCGCCTGCTCCGCGGCCTCCTTGAGGCGCTGACGCGCGATCTTGTCCGTGGACAGGTCGACACCGTGGGCGTCCTTGAACTTCTTGACGAGGTGGTCGACGATCCGGGCGTCCCAGTCGTCACCACCGAGGCGGTTGTCACCGGCGGTGGCGCGGACCTGGATGGTGGAGAAGTCGTCGTCCTTGCCCACCTCGAGCAGGGAGACGTCGAACGTGCCACCACCGAGGTCGAAGACGAGGATGAGCTCGTCCTCCTTGCCCTTGTCGAGGCCGTACGCGAGCGCCGCGGCGGTGGGCTCGTTGATGATGCGGAGCACGTTGAGGCCGGAGATCTCACCGGCCTCCTTCGTGGCCTGCCGCTCGGCGTCGTTGAAGTACGCCGGCACCGTGATGACGGCGTCGGTGACGTCCTCTCCCAGGTACTGCTCCGCGTCGCGCTTGAGCTTGCCGAGGATGCGCGCCGAGATCTCCTGCGGGGTGTACCCCTTGCCGTCGACGTCGACCTTCCAGTTCGTGCCCATGTGGCGCTTGACCGAGGCGATGGTGCGGTCGACGTTCGTGACGGCCTGCCGCTTGGCGGTCTCGCCGACGAGGACCTCGCCGTCCTTCGTGAACGCCACGATCGACGGCGTGGTGCGCATGCCCTCGGCGTTCGCGATGACGGTGGGCTCACCACCCTCGAGGACCGAGACGACCGAGTTGGTCGTTCCGAGGTCGATGCCTACTGCACGTCCCATGTGTTGGGTCTCCTTCTGTTGGTGCTGGCCCTGCCGTCACGGCGGGACCGATGGAAGTCGTCGCAGGACTTGCGCCTGCTGGACTCAACTTTACTCACCACCAGCTGGACGTCAAGTCCACGTGCCGGAACTTGCGTCGACCCGACGCAAGTCCGCGCGTGACCGGTCAGGAGGCCGAGGACGAGTCCGTCGGTCGGCGTGCGGACCGCCAGGACCGCACCTGCCGCAGCGTCACCTTGCTGCCGTACTGCGCGACGGAGTGCCGGAAGAGGAACACCGCGAAGCGGAGGACGAGGAACGCCGCCACGTAGAGCTCGAGGACGCACACCACCGACGCGACCGGGCCCAGGGTCCCCATCGCGTTCCGGAGCATCGCGGTGACCGGCGTGAACGTCGGGAAGTACGTGAACACGGCCGTCACCGGGGACGTCGGGTTCGTCAGCACGAAGAACACCGCGTACACGGGGATGAGCACCGAGAACAGCGCCACCGACTGCAGCGCACTGGCGTCCTTGATGGTCGGTACCGCGGCGCCGACCGTCACGAACAGGCTCGACGCCAGGAGCACGCCGCCGACGAGCAGCAGCGCCCCGACGAGCATCCGCCACGGGTCGACGGGGATCGGCCCGAACCGCGCCGCCAGCACGGGCAGGACGACCCCGATCGTCGCGAGCGACGGCACGAGGAACACCGCGAGCTGCACGAGCACGACGAGCAGCATCGCGATCACCTTGCCGCGGACGAGCACGGTCGCGTCGAGCGTCGTCAGGATCATCTCGGAGATGCGGTTCTCCTTCTCCTCGACCACGACCGTGACCATGCGCGCCGCCAGCAGCAGCACGAGCGCGAAGAACGCCGCCGCGAACACCATCGGCGGGAGCGCGGACGCCCATCCGGGGGCGACGTGTCCGTGCGCGTAGGCGGTGACGTTCGTGGCGGGGGTCCCCCGCAGGAGCCGGACGGCCTCCGGGTCGTGCACGCGTGCGGCGACGCTCGCGTGCAGGACCTTCGTCGCCGTGTTCGCGTACTTCTGGTTGCCGAAGAGTCCGGCGTCGCGTGCCGCGACCTCGATCGTGCCCGTCGCCGGGTCGGCCGGGAACTCGACGAAGGCGTCGAGCGTGCCGGCACGGACGCGGGCGACCGCCGCCCGCGCGTCGGACGTGGGCGTGCCTCCCCACCGTGCCGCGACCCGTTCCGAGACGAGACCCGAGTGGTCGACGTACGTGAACGGGACCTTCGTCGCCGCACCGATGCTCGTGACGGAGTCGGCTCCGGCCGCGTTGCCCGCGCCCACGAGCAGCCCGACGACGACGATGAGCACGGGGAGCGCCAGCGTGCCGATCCAGAACGACGGCTTCTTGATGGTGCGGACGAACTCGAACCGGACGACGGTGCCCAGCCGGCCGCTGCCGAACCGCCCGCTCACGCCCGGGCCTCCGCCGCGACCGGCGTGGGCACGGGCGTCTCGACACCGGCGTCGTGCCCGTAGACCTGCACGAAGATCTCGTCGAGCGGGATGCGCCGCATCTCGAACCCGGTCACGCCGATGCCTGCCGCGACGAGCGAGGCCAGGAGGTCCGCGCCGTCGGTCGGCTCGGTCGGCGCCAGGTCGGTCACGTGGCCCTCGCGCCGGATGACGCGGTAGCGCGGGCTCACGGGGACCTCGCGCTCGGCGTGCACGCGGGCGACGGCCCCGCCGAACAGGTCCTGCACCTCGGGGATCGACCCGTACGCCGCCGCGACGCCGTCTCGGAGGAGCAGGATCCGGTCGCAGAGCCGCTCGACCTCGTCCATGTGGTGCGTCACGAGGATGACGGTCGCGCCGTCGGCCCGGCGTTCGTCGACGAGGTCGAGCAGCAACCGCCGGTTCACCGGGTCCAGGCCCTTGGTCGGCTCGTCGAGGATGAGCAGCCGGGGCCGGTCCATGATCGTGATGCCGAGCTGGACCTTCTGCTGCTGGCCGCCGGACAGCTTGTCGACGCGGAGCCGCCCCTTGTCGGCGAGCCCGACGCGCTCGAGGTACGCCTGCGACCACACGCTCGCGTGCCGCGACGTCATCCCCTTGAGCCGCGCGAAGTACGTCATGACGTCGAGGACGGTCTCCTTGCGGTAGAGCCCGCGGTCCTCGGGCAGGTACCCGACCCCGCCGCCTGCCGTGGCCCGGTAGCGGGCACCGTCGATCGTCAGGGAGCCGGACGTCGGCTCGGTGATGCCGAGGAGCGCCCGGATCGTGGTCGTCTTGCCCGAACCGTTGCTGCCGAGCAGTCCGAAGGTCTCACCCGCACCCACCTGGAACGACAGGCCGTCCACCACCGTGCGGTCACCGAACCGCATCACGAAGTCGTCGACGGCGATCGCGGCACCGGACACGTGGCCTCCTCGGGTGGGGTCGCTGCCGAACCTACCCGGAAGGACCGGCGCTCCGTGCGTCCGGCGCTCAGGCGTCCGCGAGGAACCCGTCGAGCAACCTCGCGGTCGCCTCCGGAGCCTCGATCGCCGGGCTGTGCGCGCTGTCCGGGATCACCGCGTACCGCGCGCCGAGCCGTTCGGCCATGTCGTGCTGCCACACCTGCGGCCACGCTGCGTCGTCCTCGCCGTGCGCGACGAGAGTCGGCAGCCCGGTGTCCCGGAGCGCCGCGGTGGTGTCGTCGGCCAGCTCGAGGATCGCGGCCGTCGTCGTGATGCCGACCGTGCTCGACCGGTCCATCCGCATGCGGGCGAACCGCGTCGCCTGGTCGAGGGCCGCGTCCGCGACGCCGATCGCGATCGGGTTCTGGGCGTCGAACAGCGCCCGGTTGCCCTGCTCCGCCGCCAGACGCCGAGCCAGGAACATCCGGTTCGGCCACCCGTGCGGCCCGGAGCACAACATCGTGACGGACCGGAACGCGCTCGGGCTCGCGATGGCCGCCGCCCGCGCGATCACACCGCCCAGCGAGTGCCCGAGCAGGTGCACGGGCGCGCCGTCGTCGACCAGGGCCGCGACCCGGACGACGTCGGCCGCTTCCTCGTCGAGCGTGTAGGCAGCCGGGTCGGTGGGCGCCGCCGAGTCCCCCTGCCCCCGCCTGCTCATCGCGAGCACCGACCACCCCGCATCGCGCAGGAGCGGCACGAGCGGGCGGAAGTCCTCCTTCGACCCGGTGAACCCGGGCACGAGCAGGACGCTGCCGCGGCTCGGGCCGTCCGGCAGGCCGCGGTACGCGGTCAGCCGACCGACGGGCAGGTCGACCCCGACGACGTCGACGCCGTCGGGGGTGGGCAGGTCGCCGAACGGCGGGACGGTCTGGAGGCGGTGCACGCGACCCATGCTGCTCCTCCCGTCCGACGTCGGCCCGGAGACGCGGCGTCGGCCCGGAGACGCGGCGTCGGCCGGGAGGCGCGGCGTCAGTCGAGCGTGCTGCTCCCGACCACGGCCATGCCGGCGCCGCGCAGGCGGCGCCGCTCCTGCGCGATGAACGCCATGAGGCGGTCGTTCGTGCCGGAGACGTGGGCGGCGAGGAGCTCCGCGGCGCGGTCCGCATCCCGCCTCGCGACGGCGTCGAGGATGGCGCTGTGCTCGTCCCACGCGGCGTCCCGGGCCTCGGGCGTGCGCACCTCGAGCCACCGGCTCCGTTCCAGGCGGGTCATCGCGTCGGCGATCGCCTCGGTGACGAACCGGTTGCCGCCGAGCGTGGCGAGGTCGAGGTGGAACGTGCTGCCGGCCTGCACGCCGGCGGCCTCGTCGGGCGCCGGGCGGAGGGTCTCGAGGTGCGCCCGGACCTCGGCGAGCGCCGCGTCCGTCGCGCGCTCCACCGCCAGACGGGCGGCGGCCGGCTCGAGCACGACGCGGAGTTCGGCGAGCGCTGCGATCTCGTCGAGGTCGATCGGCGTGACGGTCCACGACCGCCCCTCGTGCAGGATGAGGCCCTCGCGTTCGAGACGGGACAGCGCTGCCCGGACGGGCGTGCGTGAGGCGTGGAACCGGGCCTCCAGACCGCGTTCCGAGATCCGCTCGCCGGGCGCGATGCCGAGCGACAGGATCGCGGCCCGCAGGTTGTCGTAGAGCAGGGTGGTCTGCGACACGGGCGCGGCGTCGATCGGTGCGGTCACGGTCGGTCAGCGTAGCCGAGGGGCCTGCGCGATGGTATACCGTCTTGGTATACCAACGCTCGGGAGGCGGTGACATGGCGACGACGACGGTCACCACGACGAGGGCGTGGGTCATGCTCGCCCTCGGCGTCGCCGCACAGGCCGCGGGGACGCTCGTCGTCTCGGCGCCCGCGTTCCTCATCCCCCTCCTCACCCGGCAGGGCATGCCGCTCACGGCCGCGGGGTTCCTGGCCGGCGCGCCGACGTTCGGCATGGTCCTGACCCTCATCGCCTGGGGCGCCGTGACCGACCGACACGGCGAGCGCGTCGTCATCGCCGGGGGCCTGGTGCTCACCGCCCTGGCCACGACCGGCGCCCTGCTCGCCGCGGGGAACCCGGTCCTCCTCGGCGTCGCGTTCCTCGCCGCGGGGATGACGAGCGCCTCGACGAACGCCGCCAGCGGCCGCGTGGTCGTCGGCTGGTTCCCGAAGCACCGGCGCGGACTCGCGATGGGGATCCGTCAGATGTCACAGCCGCTCGGGGTCACGCTCGCGGCGCTGACCGTCCCGACCATCGCCGGGAGCGCGGGAGTCCGGGCGGCGCTCGTGCTGCCGATCGCGCTCACCGCCGTGCTCGCCGTCTGCTGTGCGCTCGCCGTGGTGGATCCGCCGCGTCCGAGCCGCGACGCCGCGGAGGTCGTGACGAACCCCTACCGCGAGTCCGCGTTCCTCTGGCGCATCCACGCCGTGTCCGTGTTGCTCGTCGTGCCCCAGTTCACGCTCTCGACGTACGGCCTCGTGTGGCTGACGCGGGACCTCGGCTGGAGCGCGCTCGCCGCCGGGGTGCTCGTCGGCGCGTCGCAGTTCGTCGGTGCGCTCGGGCGGATCGTCGTCGGGCTGTGGAGCGACCGTGCCGGGTCCCGCGTCGGACCCCTGCGCGTCGTGGCCGTGTCCGCCGCCGTCGTGATGGGCGTCCTCGCGGCCGTCGACGCGACGCACCTGGCAGCCGCGGCGGTGTTCCTCGTCGTGGCGACCGCCGTGACCGTGGCGGACAACGGGCTCGCGTTCACCTCCGTCGCCGAGGCCGCGGGGCCGCACTGGTCGGGTCGGGCGCTCGGGGCGCAGAACACGGGGCAGTTCGTGGCGGCGTCGGCGGTCGGACCCGGGATCGGCGCCCTGGTCGGCGCGGTGGGGTTCGCCGGGAGCTTCCTCGTCGTCGCGGCGTTGCCCGTCGTCGCCCTGGCCCTCGTCCCGCGGAGGGACCGGGAGCACCGCCCGGCCTGACCGCCCCCCCTTCACTCTCCGCCTCCCTCCGCCTCCGTCCGCCACCCTCCGCGAGATCGCAGTATTTGCCGCTCTGGAGGCCCGCTGAACAGCATCTCCTGCGATCTCGCGGGGGGGGGGGGGGGGGTCAGCCCCGGTCGGAGCCCTCGCCCCGCCCGGTCGCACCGGCCGCGGGCCCCGCCCCGGGCACGTCCGGCCCGACGTGCCAGCGGAGCAATGCGGCGACGGGCGCCCCGGACGGCACGGACGCCGCGTTCACGAGCACGACCTCCGCGTCGGTCAGGAGCGCCGCACGGGTGATGCCGACCGCAGCCGGGACGGACCCGAGCACGGTGGTGCCGAGGGCCTCCTCGGGCGCGGTCGCGATCCAGGGCGCGGCGTCGAGCGCGAGCACCGTGCGGTCCTCGAACGCGGCCGGGTCGACGACGACGATCGACGCCTGCGCCTGCTGGAGCGCCGACACGACCGGTCCGACACCGGCGACGGCCTCGCGGTCGCCACGGCCGACGTGCGTACGGAGCAGGTCCTCCACGTCGTGGCGGCGCTGGGCCACCACCCGCGCGAGGGCGATCTCGACGTGCTCGACGAGGGCGTTCTCGGACGCATCCGGTGCCCGGGTGTCGACCGGCACCTCGGACACGAGCGGCCGGGTCGCGGTGCTCAGCTGGTCGATGAACAGCTGGCGTGCGCGGATGTCCCCGGCGACGACGACGAGCCGCGGCCGCAGCCGGTCGACCGCCTGTTCGACGGCCTCGACGACCTGTGCCTCGTTCTCGCGCCAGATCTCCTCGGTGTGGTGCTGCCAGCGCAGGTGCGCCCAGCCGCCGCCCTGGAACTTGTGGAGCGTGTCCGTACGCCCCTCGACGTACTCCTCCTCCTGCTGCCCGCTCGGCTCGGCGTGCCCGAGCCGGTAGGCGCGGTAGCCGCCGCCCTCGCGTCCGACCTCGACCACGAGGAACGGCACGTCGAGCGGCCGGTGGGCGAGCAGCGGCACGAGGTCCGGGACGGCGCCGTACCCGACGCTCTCGGGTCCGTGCATGTGCCCGGGCAGGACCTCGCTGACGACGAGCTCGCCGTCGCGCGCCAGGACGAACCGAGCGACCGGGGCGGGCACGCCGGGTGCCTCACCGAGTTCGCGTTCGATCGCCTCGACGTCGGCGGACGGTGCCCCCTGCGCCATGAGCTGGTCGCGGGCGGCGCGGACCTGGAGCGCGGCGAGGTGCTGCGGGTCCTCCCGGTCGCCCGAGACGTCGACGTACGCCCACGACCAGGTACCGGGCTGCGCGAGGAGGGCAGCGAGCCCCCGGTGTTCCTCCGAGACCTGCTCAGCGGTCGTCGGCGCCATGGTCCACCACCTTCCCCTCCGAGACCTGGTCCGTCTCGGTCGTGTACACGGTCGTGTCGATGCCGTCGGCGTCGTCCTCGGGCAGCGCGTGCGTCGCGTCGTCGACGAACTCGCCGTCGTAGCCGGACGCCGCGAGGGTCTCGGGGGCGTCGGTGTCGTCGGTGACGGGTTCCGATTGCCGGAACTCCTCCACGTGGGACGAACTGCCGTGCCCCTGGACGATGCTCTGCGCCTCGTGCGCCATCTGCTCGTCGACCTCCGGGCTGTGGGTGGTGTTGCCCCGTTCGATCATGTCGATCTCCTTCCGTCGGTCCCGCCATGGTCGGCGGCCGCGCCTGCGTGTGTCCGCAGCTCACGGCGGACGTCGAGGTCGGGAGGGCCGGGACGGGCCGGTCTCGCGCCTCCCGTCCGGCGGGCGCCCCGTGCAGAGCGGACGCCCGGGCCGCAGGGGACGCTCGCTAGGGTTGGAGCACCCGCCGGCCGGCGGACCAGGATCGACGACGACCCTCGCGGTCGAGGACAGCACCCAATGACGGACATCGCCACCGCGCCCGCTCCCCGGGCGATCTCGGACCTCCACTCGACCGCTCCCGGCTCGGCCTCGCGCCGTCGCCCCCGCGCCCACCTGCACACCGACGCACCGTCGCTGTCGCTCGACGGGGACTGGCGGTTCCGCTGGTCGCCCGTCGCCGAGGTCGCCGAGGACTTCGCGGCCGACACGTTCGACGACGCCGACTGGCAGACCCTGCCCGTCCCGTCGCACTGGGTGCTGCACGGGCACGGCGCGCCGATCTACACGAACGTGCAGTACCCGTTCCCGATCGACGCACCGCACCCGCCGGAGGAGAACCCGACGGGCGACCACCGCCGCACGTTCGAGCTCCCGGCGTCGTTCGCGGACGCCGACCGGGTCGTCCTGCGGTTCGACGGGGTCGAGTCGCACTTCCGCGTCTGGCTCAACGGCGTCGAGGTCGGCTGGTCGACGGGGTCGCGCCTCGTGACCGAGTTCGACGTCACGGCGCTGCTCCGCCCGGGCGCGAACACGGTCGCGGTCCGGGTGCACCAGTGGTCCGCCGCGAGTTACCTCGAGGACCAGGACCAGTGGTGGTTGCCCGGGGTCTTCCGCGACGTCACGCTGCTCGCGCGCCCGGTCGCCGCGATCGAGGACGCCTTCGTCCGCGCCGACTGGGCTCCGCTGCTCGCGTCGGCCGCCGCCGCCGGCACCGCTGCGTCCGGCGCCCCCGCCACCGGCGTCGGTACGGTCACGGTCGAGCTCGACGCCGTGTTCCCGGTGGTGTTCCGGATCCCGGAGCTCGGCCTGGAGGAACGGTGGGCGACCGCCGCGGACGTCCAGCCCGTCACGCTGCCGGCCGTCGAGCCCTGGAGCGCCGAGGTCCCCCGCCGGTACGAGGCGACCCTGACGTCGGGGACGGCCGCGGGCGGGACGGGCGCTGGCGAGACCGTCACGCTGCGACTCGGGTTCCGCACGGTCGAGATCCGCGGCGACCGGTTCCTCGTCAACGGCGAGCGCGTCGTGTTCCACGGTGTCAACCGGCACGAGACCCACCCGGAGCGGGGCCGCGTGTTCGACGAGGCCCACGCGCGCGCGGACATGGCGATGATGAAGCGCGCGAACGTCAACGCCATCCGAACCTCGCACTACCCGCCGCACCCCCGGGTGCTCGACCTCGCCGACGAGCTCGGGTTCTGGGTGGTCCTCGAGTGCGACCTCGAGACGCACGGGTTCGAGCACCTGGGCTGGGCCGGCAACCCGTCGGACGACCCGGCGTGGCAGGACGCCTACCTCGACCGCATCGCCCGGACGGTGGAGCGGGACAAGAACCACCCGTCGATCGTCCTGTGGTCCCTCGGCAACGAGTCCGGCACGGGCCGGAACCTCGCGGCGATGTCGCACTGGGTCCACCGCCGTGACCGCTCGCGCCCGGTCCACTACGAGGGCGACTACACGGGCTCCTACACGGACGTCTACTCGCGCATGTACCCCTCGCTCGTCGAGACCGAGTCGATCGGCGGCGGCCCCGTCGTGACCCCGCTCCTCGGGTGCGGTCCGGCCGAGGCGGCACGCCAGCGGTCGAAGCCGTTCCTGCACTGCGAGTACGTGCACGCGATGGGCAACGGACCGGGCCAGATCGCGGAGTACGAGGCCCTCGTGGACCGGTACCCGCGCCTCCACGGCGGGTTCGTGTGGGAGTGGCGCGACCACGGCCTGCTCAGCCACACGGCCGACGGCACCCCCTACCACGCGTACGGCGGCGACTTCCGCGAGGTCGTGCACGACGGCAACTTCGTGATGGACGGTCTGGTCCTGCCCGACGACACCCCGACGCCGGGCCTCGCCGAGTTCGCCGCGGTCGTCGCGCCGATCCGGATCAGCGTCTCCACGACGGTCGCCGGGGGCACGGTGCTCGTCGAGAACCGGTACCACTCGGCGTCGACCGCCGGACTGCGCTTCTGTTGGACGCTCGAGCGCGACGGCGTCGCGGTCGCGGCCGGGAGGCTCGCTCCGGGCCTGGTCGCGGCCGGCGCCTCCGCCACGGTTCCGGTCCCGCCCGAGGTCCTCGCGGTCGCCGCCGAGGGCGTCGAGGGCGAGTTGTTCCTCGACGTGACGGCCGAACTCGCCGGGCCGACCGCCTGGGCCGACACCGGGCACGTCATCGCCCGCACGCAGGTGCCCGTCCCCGTCGTGGCGGACGCCACCGGCCGGGCGACCGACGCTCGCGGGGTGCGCACGCACCGGGCCTCCCGGCCGTCGTGGCAGGGCGACGCCCTGGGGATCGCGACGTTCGACGCCCGAGGCGACCTGGCGACGTGGCACGGCCTGCCCGTCGCGGGGCCGCGCCTCGAGCTCTGGCGCGCGCCCACCGACAACGACCGCGGTGCGTCCCAGGGCTCGTACGAGGTCGCCGACCCCGCGCTCACCCTGGGCGTCGGCGGCATCGCTCCCGCCTCGGCCGTGCGGTGGGAGGCCCACGGGCTGCACCGCCTGACGCACCGGCTGGTCGCCGTCGAGCGCACCGAGCACGGGCTCGTCCAACGGGTCCGGGTGTCCGCGGCGAACAGCGGCGCCGGGGTCGACGTCGTGCACCGGTGGACCGCGACCGCCGAGGGCGTGCTGCTCCGCACCGAGGCCGTCCCCTTCGGCGCGTGGGACTGCACCTGGCCGCGGATCGGCGTCCGGTTCGACCTGCCCGGTTCGCTGGCCGACTCGGACCTGACCTGGCTCGGGACGGGGCCCGACGAGTCCTACGCCGACTCGTCACACGCCGTCCGCGTCGGTCGGTTCACCGCCGCGGTCGACGACCTGTCCGTCCGGTACTCACGGCCCCAGGAGACCGGGCACCGGCCGGACCTGCGGTGGCTCGAGCTCGGGCCGCTCCGCGTGACGACCGTGCCCGCGGCGGGATCCGGGCACGGCGCGCACGCCGGTCACCGCGCGGGGTTCACGCTGTCGCGCTGGACCGCGCAGCAGATCACCGCGGCCGGGCACCCGCACGAGCTGCCGGCCTCGGACGCGCT
Source organism: Curtobacterium sp. MCBD17_028 (assembly GCF_003234875.1). Lineage (NCBI taxonomy): Bacteria > Bacillati > Actinomycetota > Actinomycetes > Micrococcales > Microbacteriaceae > Curtobacterium > Curtobacterium sp. MCBD17_028. Next base: position 137,716 of record NZ_QKTQ01000003.1, read on the forward strand.
GTACCTGTACCTCGACGAGGCACAGCACGGGCTCGGGTCGCGCGCGTGCGGGCTCGACGTCCTGCCGGAGCACCAGCTGTGGCCGGCGGCGCGGGCGTGGGAGGTGCTGCTCGGGTAGGGCACCCGGGCCTGCCGGCGTCGCACCGGTTCCTTCCGTTCGAACCCCGCGATCCGGGTGTTCGACGGGACGGAGGCGGTGCACCTCGCGACGGGCCCCCGGCGGCGTCAGCGCTGCTCGGCGGCGATCGCGTCCGCGGCGGCGGGGTCGGCGTCGTGGAGGAACGTCGACAGGCGCTCGACCTCCGGCTCCTCGCCGATGCCGTCGGCCGCCCGGCGCAGCGCGAACAGCGAGCGGAGCACGCCCCGGTTCGGCTCGTGCGCCCACGGGATCGGGCCCTGCCCGCGCCAGCCGGCCTTCCGGAGGGCATCGAGGCCACGGTGGTACCCCACGCGGGCGTAGGCGTACGACTCGAGCGCGGCGCCGCGGTCCCAGGCCTCGTCGGCGAGGAGCGCCCACGCCAGGCTCGATGACGGGTGCGCCGTCGCGACGTCGGCCACGGGAGTGCCCGCGGCGAGGGCGGCGGTGACGTCCGGGTCATCGGGCAGGCGGGTCTCGGGCACGCCGAGGAGGTTGTCGGTCATACGCACCAGCCTCGCACGGCGCACCGTGACAGCACGGCCGACGCGGTCCGCGCGACGACGACATGCGCGGCCAGACGCCGGGGGACGCGCACCGGCGACCCCCAGGCCCCGCGCCTACCGTGCACCGCATGAGCGACTTCGACGCCGACCACGCCGCCCCGACCGCCCCCGAAGACGAACCACGCGGCGACCTCGAGGTGGTCCACGAGTTCACCGACGGCCCGATGCCCACGGGCGTGAGCGTCTCCCACGGCGGCCGGGTGTTCGTGAACTTCCCGAAGTGGGGCGACGACGTCCCGGCCACGGTCGTCGAACTCGTGAACGGGCAGGCGGTGCCCTACCCGTCGGTCGAGATCAACCAGGCGCGGTCGATCGACGACGCCGAGCGGCTCGTCAGCGTGCAGAGCATCGTCGTCGCGCCGGACGACCGCCTGTGGATCCTCGACACGGGCAGCCCGATGATGGGTCCGACCAAGGAGGGCGGCCCGAAGCTCGTGTGCGTCGACCTCGGCACGGACCGCGTCGTGCAGACGATCGTCCTCCCGCGCAGCGTCGCGTACGAGACGACGTACCTCAACGACGTGCGGTTCGACCTCCGCCGCGGCGAGGCCGGGTTCGCGTTCGTCACGGACTCGGCGTCCGAGGGCCCGAACGCGATCATCGTCGTGGACCTCGCCACCGGTGAGGCGTGGCGGCGGCTCGAGGACCATCCGTCCACCAAGGCCTGCCCGCCGCAGGACATGGTCCCGATGGCCGAGGGACGGGTGCTCGCACAGCGCGCCCCGGGTGCGGCCCCGAAACCGGTGACGATGGGCGCGGACGGCATCGCGATCTCGGCGGACGGCGAGCGGCTCTGGTACTGCCCGCTCATCAGCCGCCGCTGGTACAGCGTGTCGGTGGGGGCGCTCGTCGACCGGGCGATCTCGGAGGAGACCGTCGCTGGGACCGTCGTCGACGAGGGCGACAAGGGCGGGGGCGCGGACGGCCTGGAGTCCGACGACCAGGGCCGCCTGTACGCCACGAACTGGGAGCACGAGTCGATCACCCGGCGGCTGCCGACCGGCGAGATCCAGACCCTCGTGCACGACCCGCGCCTGCTGTGGACCGACACGATGTCCGTCGCGACGGACGGCTACCTCTACGTCACCGCGAACCAGCTGCACCGTCAGGCGGACTACCAGGGCGGCGAGGACCTCCGCGTGTACCCGTACTCGCTGTTCCGCTTCCGGATCGACGCGGGTCCCGTGCTCCTGCGCTGAGCAGGCGCCCGGTCACTTCTCGGGGTCGTGGCCCCAGTTCATGAGGGAGTACCGCCAGCGCGTGTGCGTGTCGTCGCCCGATGGGCGCTGCGCGGAGTGCCGGGCGACGTAGCCGACCACCTTGCGCATGTGCGCGTAGTCGTCGTCCGTGTACTCGCCCTGTCGCTCCTCGAGGATCCGGACGATGTGCCGGCCGCTCTCGTGCCCGGTGGACTCGCCGCCGCCGTCGGGCTTCTGCCCCACGGCCTTCGAGTCGTCGGTGTCGAGCCAGTGGCGCAGCTCGGTCGCCGTCATGTTCACGGCACGGTGGAAGTCCTCGCGGGTCTGCTGCTCGTCGTCGGCCATGTCCCGATCCTGCGCCGCGCACCTCCGTGCCTGGCGCTCCGCGGTGTACCCCGGGGTCAGCGCTTGCGGGTGGGCCGCACGCTGAGCAGCTCGACGGTGCCGCGCTCCGGCAGGTCGACCACGGTCCGCACCGCGGCGGCGACGTCCTCGGGCGCCAGGTAGTAGCGGGTGTCGTAGTCCTCGCCGAGCTTCGTGGCGAGGGCGACCTGCATGTCGGTGTCGACGCGCCCCGGGTGGACGCCGGACACGCGGACCCCGTGCTCGCGCTCCTCCTCGCGGAGGGCATCGGCGAAGGCCCGCAGGGCGAACTTCGACGCACCGTAGACGCCGCCGCCGGGCCCGCTCACGAACCCCGAGCCGCTGTTGATCGTGACGACGAGGCCGCGGACGGACCGGAGCGCGGGCAGCGCCAGCCGGGTGAGTTCCGCGACCGCGACGACGTTCGTGGCGAGGACGCGCTCCCACACCTCGCGGGGGGTGTCGGCGACGCGGCCGCCCTCCTCGATGCCGGCGGAGTGCACGAGCACGTCGAGCCGGTCCGGCAGCGGTGGCAGCGGGCCCGCGACGAGGTCGGCCACGAACGGCTCGGCGGACGGCAGCGCGTCGACGACGGCGGCGACGGCAGCGGCGGACCGCCCACCGACGAGCACGTGGTGTGTGCGGCCGAGGTCGGCCGCGATCGCGCGTCCGATCCCCCGGGTCGCCCCGGTCACGAGTGCGGTCGGTCGGACGGGAGGCACGGTGTCGGTCACCGTGTCAGCCTACGGAACGCGGCTGCGGTGCCGGGCCGAGTCGGGCCTCCCGGCCGCGACGCGCGCGGCGCGACGGACGGGAGGCCCCTGCTCACTTCTCTCGACCGGCGCTCTCGCGGATCTCGATGCCGGAGAGGACGTCCTTCGCGTGCTTCTCGTCCTGCTTGTCGATCTGGCGGGTGTCGCGCTCGGGGAGCTGGATGTCCTCCTCGGCGTGGATGCCGGCCTGGAGTTCGCGGCCGCGCTCGACCTCGGCGTCGAACTCGGCGCCGAACAGCAGAGCGCAGTTCGTGATCCAGATCCACAGGAGGAACACGATCACGCCGCCGAGCGACCCGTACGTCTTGTTGTAGTGCGAGAAGTTCGCGACGTAGAACGCGAACGCGATCGAGGCGATGATCCAGATGAGGAGCGCCAGGAGCGCGCCCAGGCTCATCCAGCGGAACTTCGGCTGCCGGACGTTCGGTGACCAGTAGTAGAGGATCGCGATGATCACGACCGCGATCGCCGCGAGGATCGGGAGCTTGGCGTAGTCCCACACGGTCACCGCGACGGAACCGAGTCCGATCGCGTTGCCGACCGCCTCGGCCACCGGGCCGGAGAGCACGAGCATGAGCGCGCCGATGACGAGCAGGACGACCGTGAACACCGTCACACCGAGCATCGTCGGGCGGAGCTTCCAGATCGGACGCCCCTCACGGATGCCGTAGATGCGGTTCATCGCACGGCCGAACGACCCGACGTACCCGGACGCGGACCACAGCGCGCCGAGCACACCGACGATGAACGCGAGCGGGGCCGCGGGCGACCGGACGAGACCGTTGATCGGGCCCTTGAGCAGGTCGACGACCTGGTTCGAACCGACGTTGCCGAGCACCTTCATGACCTGGTCGACCGTCGCCTGCCCCTCGCCGAACAGGCCGAGGATCGAGACGATCGCGAGGATCGCGGGGAACACTGCCAGGACGGCGTGGTACGTCAGGCCGGCTGCCAGGTCGGTGCACTGGTCACTCGAGAACTCGCGGAGCGTCTTCTTGAGCGTGTACTGCCACGAGGGCTTCGTCAGGTCGGTCGGGTCGTCCGGCTTGCGGGGGTCGTCCGGGTCCGGTGCGGTGTTCCTTGCCATCGGTGGCTCCTCCTGTGGTCGACGTCGTCAGCGGGTCGCGGGGTGGCGACTCACCGGTCGTCGGCGTCGCGACGCTTCTGGACGGGGTTCAGCTTGTCGGGCTTGCGGGCGAAGGCGGCCTTCTTCCGCTTGCCGCTCTTCTTGGTCTTGCCGGGCTTGTAGACGGGCAGCAGCATCGGCTCCCGCGCGGCGTCGAGGCGCCCCGCGTCCGTCCGACCGATGACCACGCCGCCGACGATCGCCACGAGTCCCGCACCGGCCGTGACGGCCATGGCCACGAGGGGCGTCGGGTCCCGGTGCAACTGCTGACGCGCCTTCGCGACCGCCAAGCGCCACTGTGCGGGGACGTCCGAGCGCCGCACGACCTCGTTCACGGTGTGGCGCAGGTCCTCGCGCGTCCGCACGTTCTGGAGTTCGAGTTGCGGGATGCTGTCGCGCGATCCGCTGTCGACCATACCGGGCCTACACCGCGTCCGGCGACGGCGTGCCTGCCGTACCGGTCGTGTCGGTCTCGCTCGACGTGGCGGCGCTCGGCGCCTCCGGCTTGCCCGCAGCGCTCGGACCCGCGGTTCCGGGTCCGCCGGCCACGGTGTCGGTGCTCGAGGCGTCGGTGTCGCCCGACGACTTCACCTTGCTCTGCACGGCGCCGGCGGCACTCGTCGCCGCGTCCTTGACCTTGCTCGCGACGACCGGTGCCTTGTCCTTGACGAAGCCCTCGGCGTCGTGGAGGCCCTTCTGCACCTTCGGGTCCGACCACACGCCCTGCGCCCGGGTGCGGATGCGCTCGTACGAGGAGCGTCCGGCTCGGGCTCCGAGCACGTACCCCAGCGCGATGCCGGCGATGAACAGCAATCTCTTCATGGTGGTCCTCTCGTGTGGAGTCGTCCACCGCCGTGCCTACTCGGAGTCGAGTGGACGCTCATGCGGCTCGCACCGGTCTCCCAGGCGCCGACGTCGGCCGTCCCCCGGTCACGCACACCGTCGTGCCGCCCGACGGCCCGCGCGGGCGCCGACGAGTAGCCTGCGGCCATGCTGTTCCGAGACGTCGCCGAGGGGATCCACCGCCTCGAGATCGCCCACACGAACCTCTACCTCGTCGAGACCGGCGACCAACTGCTCGTCGTCGACAGCGGTCTGCCCGCCGCGTGGCCGCACCTGCTCGTCGCGATCGCCGAGCTCGGGTACACCCCCGACGCCGTCGAGGGCATCGCGCTCACGCACGGGCACTTCGACCACGTCGGCACCGCGGCCCGTGCGCGTCGGGAGTGGGACGTGCCCGTGCTCGTGCACCCGCGGGACGCGGAGCTGGCCGCTCACCCCTACCGGTACCGGACGGAGCGGAACCGGCTCGTGTACCCGCTGACACACCCCGCCGGCCTCCCGAAGCTCGCGCGGATGGTGGTCGCGGGAGCGCTCATGGTCGAGGGTGTGACCGACACGAAGCCGCTCGACGAGCGGGACGCCGTGCAGGCCTCCCCGTGGATCATCGAGACGCCCGGGCACACCGACGGCCACGTCGCGCTGTACTTCGCCGACCGCGACGCCCTCATCGCCGGCGACGCGATCGTCACGCTCGACCCGTACACCGGTGGGATCGGGCCGCAGATCGTCGCCGGGTCGGCCACCGCGGACAGCGGCGCCGCCCTGGAGTCGCTCGACCGGCTCGTCGACACCGAGGCACGGATCGTGCTCCCCGGGCACGGCCCCCAGTGGCGCCGGGGCATCCGGAGCGCGGTCGAGCAGGCCAAGCGCCGATCCGCGCACTGAGGTCGGGGTTCGCCGACGTGACCCAGCGGGTCGCCTGAGGTCGGGCGCGGGTCGCGTGAGGTCGGGCGCGGGTCGCGTGGATTCGGGCCGCGGGTCGGGTGGAGTCGGGCCGCGGGTCGGGTGGAGTCGGACGGGGGTCGCGTGCGTTGGGGCGCCGCCGCGACTCAGCGGGTCGCGGCGTAGCCGATGAGCACCATGGTGACGAGGAACCCCGCCAGGTAGTTCACGAGCAGGAACCGGCGCCACCCGGCGTTCGCCGCGTCGGCGTCGGCGTCGGCGACCGACCACCACGGCAGGACGTTCAGCGCGTAGGGCACGACGACGATCGCCGCGAACGGCCCCGGGAACGGCGTCGCGAGCACGACGAGCCCCGCGACGACGTAGGCCACGAACGCCAGGCGCACCGTGGCCCGGGCGCCGATGACCGTCGCGACGGACCCGATGCCCCCGGCGCGGTCGGCCTCGACGTCCTGGACCGCACCGAACGCGTGGCTCGCGACACCCCAGAGGAAGAACGACACGCACACGGCCAGGAGCGAGCCCGTCCAGTGCGCCCCCGCGAGGGTCAGGCCGTACACCGCCGGGGACACGAAGTGCGTGCTCGAGGTCAGGGAGTCGAGGAACGGCCGCTCCTTGAACCGCAACCCCGGCGCGGAGTACGCGACGACGGCGAACACGCTGACGGCGAGCACGAGCCAGCTCCACGGGCCGCCGAGCAACACGAGTGCGACGAGGAACGGCACGTTCGTCACGACGACGGCGACGAGGGTCGTCCGATGCACACTGCGGTCGAGCAGGGCGCCCTCGACGCCGCCCTTGCGCGGGTTCCGCAGGTCCGACTCGTAGTCGAACACGTCGTTGATCCCGTACATCGCGAGGTTGTAGGGGACGAGGAAGTACACGACCCCGAGCACGAGGACCGCGAGGTGGAAGCCGTCCGCCTCGTGTGTCCCGACCCCGGTGCCGAGCACGTACGCGGCCGCGAACGGGTACGCGGTGTTCACCCAGCTCACCGGCCGGGACGACACGAACAGCGCCCGGAGTGTCGACCCCGCGCGGCGCGGTCGGGCCGTCGGACTCGCGGCGCTCATCGTTCCGACCTCGATCGGGGCCCGAACAGCACGACGAGCGACGGCAGCAGCAGGACCGCCGCGATCGCGTACGCCAGGTCCTCGACCGGGACGACGCCGAGACGGATGCCGCTGATCCGCTGCGCGTCGTACGCCACGATGCCGGTGCCGACGATCACGTTGTCGAACACGACCGTCGCCACGACCAGGACGACGCCCGCCACCAGGCCGGTCAGGAGGACCGTGCGACGCCACCGCGCGACGGCCTCCGGTCCGCGCCGGACCGCCACCCGACGCACCGCGACGACCGCGGCGGCCACGGCCACGAGGACCACGACGGCGAGGAACGCGAGGTCGAGGAGGGCGTAGGTCGCCGCGCCCGCGGTCATCGGAGCACCACCCCGGCGGCCGGGAGCACCGAGAGCACGCGGGCCACCCGCGGCGGCACCCCGCTCACCGCGCCACCCCGTTCGTCCGGCGGGCGGGAGGTTCGACGCGCGGCGGGGCCGTGCGCTCGACGACGGGTCGGACGAAGCCGATGAGGTCCATCGTCACGTAGCAGAGCAGCGCGAGGAAGAACAGCTCCTCGACCGGGACCTCCGGCGCCACCTGGACACCGATGAGCCACGAGGACGGTCCGCGGTGGAAGACACCGAGCCCGATCCCCGCGAGGTCCCACACGAGGAAGTACGCGATCCCGACGGCCATGACGGCGGCGGCCCGCCGTGGGCCCCGCCAGAAGAACAGGCGGAACCGGGCGTCGAGCACCGTCATGCCGACGAGCGCGACCACGAGACACGCCAGGTAGAGCCCGGGCATCAGGGCCGCCGTCGCTCGAGCGGCTCCGGGAGCGGCTCGGTCGAGGTGTCGCCGTGGATCCGTTTGAGCAGCACCTCGGCACTGATGAGGCACATCGGCAGCCCGATGCCGGGGATCGTCGACGCCCCGACGTGGTAGAGGCCGTCGACCCGGGTCGACGCGTTCCGCGCCCGGAAGAAGGCGCTCTGCCGCAGGGTGTGGGCCGGCCCGAGCATGCTCCCGCTCCACGCGTTGTAGTCGTCGGCGAAGTCCCTCGGCCCCACGGTGCGGCGCACCCGGATGCGGTCGACGAGGTCGGGGACACCCGCACGCTCGGCGAGCGCCGCGATCGCCCGGTCCGCGATGCGCTCGACCTCGGGATCCCCCGCACCGTCGATCCCGCCACGTCCGATCCCGACGTCGGCCGGCAACGGGACGAGCACGAACACGTTGCTCGACCCCGCCGGCGCGGCGGTGGGGTCGGTCTCCGAGGTCGCGGACACGTAGATCGACGCGGGGTCGGGCACGTGGCGTTCCTTGCCGAAGATCGCGCCGAAGTTCGCGTGCCAGTCCGCCGTGAAGACGAGCGTGTGGTGCAGCAGGCCGGGGACGGGTCCGTCGATGCCGAGGTAGACGAGCACCGCACTCGGACCCGGGTCGCCACGCTCCCAGTAGGCGTCGCCGTGCGATCGGTACCGCGGCGGCAGCAGGTCGGTCTCGGTGTGGTGCAGGTCGGCCGCACTGACGACGAGGTCGGCCGGGGTCGTGACCGCGTCGCCGTCGGACGTCGTGTGGTGCACGCCCGTCACCGTGCCGTGCTCGACGACGATCCGGTCGACCGTGGCCCCGGTCACGATCCTCGCGCCCTCGGCCGATGCCATCCGCTCGACCGCGTCGATCACCGTGCTGATGCCGCCCTGCGGGTACAGGACGCCGTCGGCGAGGTCGAGGTGGCTCATCAGGTGGTACATGCTCGGCGCGGCATACGGGCTCGTCCCGAGGAACACGGCGGGGTACCCCAGCACCTGCTGCAGGCGCCGGTCCTGCACGGTGGCCTCGACGAAGGACGACAACGGCCGGGTGAGCAGGCGGAGCAGCCGCCCGGCGCGACGGAGCACGTCGGGTGTCGCGAGCCGCCGCAGGTCCTGGAAGCTCGTGTAGAGGAACCGGCGCACGGCCATCGCGTAGGTCTCGGCCGCCGAGTCGAGGTAGCGCTCGAGCCGACGGCCCGATCCCGGCTCGATCGACTCGAAGAGCGCGACGTTGGCCTCGCGGGTCGCGGCGAGGTCGATGGGTTCGTCGTGGCCCTCGCTGTACACGCGGTACCCGGGGTCGAGTCGGACGAGGTCGAGCTGTTCGGCCGCGGACGTCCCGAGCAGCCGGAAGAAGTGGTCGAACACCTCGGGCATGAGGTACCAGCTCGGCCCGGTGTCGAACCGGAAGCCACCGGCCGACCAGGTCCCGGCCCGCCCCCCGAGCTCGGACCGCTGCTCGAGCACGGTCACGGCGTAGCCGTCACGCGCGAGCAGTGCGGCGGCGGCGAGCCCGCTGATGCCGCCACCCACGACGACGACGCGACGGGCGGGGACGCGGCGGCCGGACGGTGCGGTGTCGGCGGCCTGGTCGGCCACGGTGGTCTCGGTGCTCATGCCGTGCCTCCCGGCCGGTTGCCGCGTCGAACGCGAGGGACGGGGGCGCGGCCGACGAGCACCCGGGCGGCCAGAGCGGCCTTGACCGGGTCGGGGACCCGGACACGCGTCGTGACGAGCCGCTCGGCCGGGGTCGCGGCGATCCGGTCGTTGAGTTCCTGGAACAGGGCGTGCGCGAGGGTCACCGCAGGACGTGCCCGGCCGGGCAGGAGCGGGAGCGCACGCGCGGCGGCGTCGAGGTCGTCCTGCACGTCGGCCACGAGCCGCGCCTTCGTCGCCTCGTCGAAGGACCGGACGTCGACCCCGGGGAAGTACGACCGGCCGAGCTCGAGGAAGTCCGCCCGCAGGTCGCGCAGGAAGTTCACCTTCTGGAACGCGGCCCCGAGCCGACGAGCCCCCGTGACGAGCACCGCCTCGTCGAACGTCGGCCGTCCCGCCCGGTACACGAATGCGCGGAGGCACATGAGTCCGACGACCTCGGCGGAGCCGTACACGTAGTCGACGAACGAGGCGTCGTCGTGTTCGCTGCGCGTGAGGTCGGCCCGCATGGACCGGAAGAACGGTTGCGTCAGCTCGGCCCCGAACCCGGTGGTCCGGGCGGTCCGGGCGAAGGCGTGCACGACCGGGTTGACGGAGAACCCGATCGTCATCGCACGCTCGGTGTCCTGTTCGAGCTCGTCGAGCAGGCGGCCCGCGAGTGTCGGGTCCAGACCGGCCTCGGTCGCGGGGCCGTCGACGATCTCGTCGGCCACCCGCACGAGTGCGTACACGTGTTCGATGTGCTCGCGCACGTGCGCTGGCAGCAGGCGCGATGCGAGCCCGAACGACGTCGAGTACCGGCGGATGACGACCGACGAGGCGGCCGCCGCGGTCGCGTCGTACAGGCCGAGCCCCGTGGTCACGGTCGGAGCCGCGCCGGCCACGTCGCCCCGGGTCACCGGACCCGGTCCACGAGTTCGGTCGCGATCGCCGCCAGCTGGCACCGCAGGTCGTCCGGGAGACCCGCCAGCGCTGCCGTCGCGAGGCTCGCGTGGCGCTCGACCCGCTCCTGCGCGACGTCACGTGCGCCACTGCAGAGCAGACGGAAGCGCAGGTGCTCCGCTTGATCGTCGGTGAGGTCCCGGTTCCCGAGGAACGGCTCGATGGCGGCCCAGTGCTCGGTCGTCGCCGCGTGGGCCACGAGCACGGTGCGCTTGCCCTCGCGCAGGTCGCCCACCGCGGTCTTGCCCGTCGTCGCCTCGTCCCCGAAGACCCCGAGGATGTCGTCGACCACCTGGTACGCGACCCCGATCTCGCGCCCGAACACCCCGAGCGCGGCGACCACCGCGTCCGACGCCCCCGCGAGCACCGCGCCGGACTGCAGCGGTGCCTCGAACGAGTACACCGAGGTCTTCGCGCGCTCCATGGCGAGGATCTCGTCCACGCTCGGCATGACCCCGATCGACAGGTCGACGTCGGTCATCTCGCCCGCGGCGCTCGCGAACACGGCCTCGTCCAACAGGTCGAGCAGTCGCGTCCGGCGCTCGCCGTCGACACCGCTCGACTCGATGAGCCGCGGCGCGCCCGCGAGGGCCAGGTCCCCCGCGATGACGGCCGCGCTCGTGCCGCGGTGCTCGGCCACCGGCGTCGGGATGCCGCCCGTCGTGGCCTCGTCCCGGTAGCTGCCGGCGACGTTCGGCACGCCCCGCCGGGACCAGTCGCGGTCGATGACGTCGTCGTGCACCACGAGCGCGGTGTGCAGCAGCTCGTATGCCGCGCCGACGTGGGCCGCCGCATGGAGGTCCCGCCCGCCGAGTCCGGTGTAGGCGGTGAGCACCATCCGCGGACGGAACTGCTTGCCGCCGGTGCTGGCGCGCTTGAGCACACGCCAGAGGTCCTCGGACGCACGGCCGTAGGTGCTGGCCCGACGCGCGGCGAGTGCGAAGAACCGCTCGAGGCACTCGTCGACGAGCGTGAGTCCGTCCCGGGCGACGGCGGTCGCGTCGTCGTTCATTGGCCTAACCTATCCATCGCGATGAGCACTTTCCCGGAAACCGTCGTCCTGCTGGACGACGACGGCGCGCCCATCGGTGTGGCCGACAAGTTCGCCGTGCACACCGACGCGACGCCGCTGCACCTGGCGTTCTCGTGCCACGTGTCGGATCCCGAGGGGAACATCCTGGTCACACGCCGGGCCCTGACGAAGGCCACCTGGCCCGGGGTGTGGACGAACACGTTCTGTGGACATCCCGGACCGGACGAGTCCTTCGAGGACGCGATCGCCCGACGTGCCGCGCGCGAACTCGGGATCACCGTGGCGGACGTGACCCCGGTCCTCCCCGACTTCCGGTACCGCGCCGTCGACGCGTCCGGCATCGTCGAGAACGAGGTCTGCCCGGTGTTCCGTGCCACGACGACCGACGTGCCACGACCCGCGGCGGACGAGGTCGCCGAGTGGATCTGGGTCTCCGAGGACGAGCTGCGGGCCGCGGTCGCCGCGGCTCCGTTCGCGTTCAGCCCGTGGCTCGGGTGGCAGCTCGCGGTGCTCCCGGCGCGCGCGCTCGACTGAGGCGGACGCCTGGTGGACCCCGTCCCCGGGTGGTCCGGACGGCGGCCCGGGAGGCGTCCCCTCCACTGCGGGACTCTGCGGCTGGGCCGCCTCCCGGGTGCCTGCGCGAACTCGATGCGGCGACCGCCAGCGGAACGTGCATAATGATGTGGCTCGCGATGTGAACGTGCACATCGGGGTGGAATGAGAAGGCAATGGCGTCGGCGAAGACAGAGAAGTCGCGTGCGCCCAGCATCCGGGACGTCGCTCGGGTCGCTGGGGTGTCGCACCAGACGGTCTCCCGCGTCCTCAACAACTCCGACGCGATCCGCGAGGCGACCCGGGACAAGGTCGTCGCCGCCATGGAGCAGCTGCAGTACCGGCCGAACCGGGCCGCCCGCGCCCTGGTCACCAGTCGCTCCCGCACCATCGGGGTCCTCACCTCGCAGCGCTCCCACTACGGGCCGACGCTGACCCTCCAGGCGATCGAGGACGCCGCGGTCCGACGCGGGTACTTCGTGACGACCGCGAACATCGCGGCGCCGGACGACGCGTCGATCCGCCAGGGCCTCGGTCACCTCCTCGACCAGGACGTCGAGGGCATCGTCGTCATCGCGCCGCAGACGCGGGTGTTCGACGTGATCGCCGAGTCCGGCATGCAGACGCCGTACGTCACGCTGCGATCGAGCATCGGCGAGGACCCGACCGCGCTCTGGGTGGACCAGATGACGGGGGCGCGGCTCGCCACGGCGCACCTGCTCGACCTCGGGCACCAGTACGTGCGGCACATCGCCGGCCCACGGGACTGGATCGAGGCGGACGCGCGCATGCAGGGGTTCCTGCGCGAGATGTCCGACCGCGACATGCCCGTGCAGCCGCCGATCCTCGGGGACTGGACCGCCGACTTCGGGTACCACGCGGGCCGCGAACTCCTGCGCTGGCGCGACTGCACGGCCATCTTCTGCTCGAACGACGCCATGGCCCTCGGCGTCATGCACGCCGCCCGCTCCTACGGGCTCGACGTCCCCGGCGACCTGTCCGTGGTGGGCTACGACGACATCCCCGAAGCCCAGCACTTCTGGCCGCCGCTCACCACGGTGTCCGTCGACTTCGCCGAGCTCGGGCGCCGTTGCGTCGACCTCCTGCTCCCGGTCGAGGGCGACCTCCGGCCCGTCGACATCGTGCCCCGACTCGTCGTCCGCGGCTCCACCGGCTCGCCCCGGAGCCGGTCGTGACCGCCCCTGACCCCCGTTCCAGGGGCCTCCGGACCGCGTTACCAAACCGCGACCCCGGGGAATTGACAGCCGCCCGGAACCTGTGCGTAATATTGCCCCCGTTCCGCTCGATGTGACCGTTCACATGGCGGACGACCCGGACGCGACAACGGAGTCCGACACAGTGCTGCTGTGACCTCCGCTGGCGCGATCACCAGAAGGACTGCCGACACCTCGGCAGAAGGAGATGCACTGTGGCGTCACACCCGATCGGAACCGGCTCCGGCCAGTTCGAAACCGGCACCGAGACCCGGTCGATCACCGCGAACGAGACGATCCTCGAGATGCGGTCCATCACCAAGGAGTTCCCCGGCGTCAAGGCCCTCTCCGAGGTCAGCTTGACCGTGCGGGCCGGCGAGATCCACGCGATCTGCGGCGAGAACGGCGCGGGCAAGTCGACCCTGATGAAGGTCCTGTCCGGCGTGTACCCCTACGGGACCTACACCGGCGACATCGTCTACGAAGGCGAGGAGGTCCGGTTCGCGAACATCAAGCAGTCCGAGCAGGCCGGCATCGTCATCATCCACCAGGAGCTCGCGCTCATCCCGGAGCTGTCGATCACCGAGAACCTGTTCCTCGGCAGCGAGCCGAGCCGCTTCGGCGTCATCGACTGGACCGCGGCGCAGCTCCGCGCCGAGGAGCTCCTGGCCCGCGTCGGCCTCGACGACAACCCGGACACGCAGATCAAGAACCTCGGTGTCGGCAAGCAGCAGCTCGTCGAGATCGCCAAGGCGCTGCACAAGAACGTCAAACTCCTCATCCTCGACGAGCCGACGGCGGCCCTGAACGAGAACGACTCGCAGCACCTGCTCGACCTCATCGTCGGCCTCAAGTCCCGCGGCGTCAGCTCGATCATCATCAGCCACAAGCTCAACGAGATCGAGCAGATCGCGGACAGCATCACGATCATCCGTGACGGCAAGTCCATCGAGACGCTCGACGTCCAGGCGGACGGCGTCAACGAGGACCGCATCATCCGCGGGATGGTGGGCCGCTCGCTCGAGAGCCGGTTCCCGGACCGCACCCCGAAGATCGGCGACGTCTTCTTCGAGGTCCGCGACTGGACGGTCCAGCACCCGGTCGACCCCACGCGCCTCGTCTGCAAGGGCTCGAACTTCCACGTGCGCCGCGGCGAGATCGTCGGCTTCGCGGGCCTCATGGGCGCGGGCCGCACGGAGCTGGCGATGAGCATCTTCGGCCACTCGTACGGCACCTTCGTCAGCGGCCAGATCATCAAGGACGGCCGCGAGATCAAGGTCAACAACGTCCAGCAGGCGATCGACAACGGCATCGGCTACGTGTCCGAGGACCGCAAGGCGCTCGGGCTCAACCTGCTCGACACGGTCAAGCGCTCGACCGTCGCGGCCGACCTCAAGAAGATCTCGAAGGGCGGCGTCGTCGACTCCCTCGAGGAGTACGACGTCGCCGAGAAGTACCGCAAGATGCTCCGCACCAAGGTACCCACGGTCGAGGAGGGCGTCGGCAAGCTCTCCGGTGGGAACCAGCAGAAGGTCGTCCTGTCGAAGTGGATGTTCACCGACCCCGACCTGCTCATCCTCGACGAGCCCACCCGCGGCATCGACGTCGGCGCGAAGTTCGAGATCTACGGGATCATCCAGCAGCTCGCGGCCGAGGGGAAGGGGATCATCCTCATCTCCTCGGAGCTCCCGGAGCTCCTCGGCCTCTCGGACCGCATCTACACGATCTTCGAGGGTGCGATCACCAACGACCTCCCCGCCGGTGAGGCGGACCCCGAAACCCTCATGCGAAGCATGACCTCCGCGCGGAAGGGCGCACTCACGAAATGAACAACCTCAGACTGCTCTTCGGCAAGGGCAACAGCGTCGGCCAGTACGGCATGATCATCGCGCTCGTCGCGATCGTGATCATCTTCGAGATCTTCACCCACGGGCTCACGCTGGACCCGACGAACATCATCAACGTCTTCCTCCAGTACTCGTACATCCTGATCCTGGCGCTCGGCATGGTCATGGTGATCATCGCCGGTCACATCGACCTGTCCGTCGGGTCGGTCGCGGCGTTCGTCGGCATCATCGTGGCGCAGTCCATGGCGGTCTGGCACTTCCCGTGGTGGCTCGCGATCATCCTCGGTCTCGCCGTGGGTGCGGCGGTCGGCGCGTGGCAGGGCTTCTGGGTCGCGTTCGTCCGCGTCCCGGCGTTCATCGTGACACTCGCCGGTCAGCTGATCTTCCGTGGCGCGAACCAGATCATCGGCAACTCGACGTCGGTCCCCGTGCCGAACGACTTCCAGACCATCGGCGCCGGCTTCATCCCGGACTTCGGCCCGGACTTCGGCTTCAGCAACGGCACCCTGATCCTCGGCATCGTGACCGCGCTCGCGCTCATCTACATGGAGGTCCGCGGTCGCCAGCGTCGCAAGAAGATGCAGGCCGAGGTCCCCCCGGTGTGGGTGTCGTTCGTCCGGACCGGCGTGCTCGTGGCCGTGACCCTGTTCGCGACCTACCTGTTCGCGTCCGGCAACGTCGGCACCTCGGTCCCGGTCGTCGCGATCATCCTCGGCGTGCTGGTCATCATCTACGGCTTCGTGACCCGCAACACGATCTTCGGTCGTCAGGTCTACGCCGTCGGTGGCAACGCGAACGCCGCGGTCCTGTCCGGCGTGAGCGCCCGCAAGGTGAACTTCTTCGTCATGGCGAACATGTCGCTCCTCGCGGCCGTCGCCGGCATGGTGTTCACCGCCTACTCGAACGCCTCGGGCCCGAACGACGGCACCGGCTGGGAGCTCGACGCCATCGCCGCCGTGTTCGTCGGTGGTGCCGCGGTCTCCGGTGGTATCGGTACCGTCTCCGGCTCCATCGTCGGTGGTCTGGTCATGGCCCTCCTGACGAACGGCCTGTCGCTGCTCGGCATCGAGTCCAACATGACGCAGATCATCCGCGGTCTCGTGCTCCTGGTGGCCGTCGCCTTCGACGTCTACTCGAAGTCGCAGGGCCGTCCGTCGCTCATCGGCGGCATGATGCGCCAGTTCCGGCGGCAGGAGACCCAGGAGACGACCATCGCGGACCAGCAGCCGCAGTCGATCCAGGACCAGCCGGACAAGGTCCTCTCCCACTGACCCCATCCATCCCCTGAACCCGCCGGCGGCGGTCACCACCGCCGCCGGCACCCGACGACGGCCTCCGCCGTCGACACGACCCGGGAGGGTCGGCACCGTCCCTCCCCTACCTCAACGAAGAGAAAGCAATCACATGCGCAAGAAGTTCATGGTCGGTGCGAGCGTCGTGCTCGTCGCCGGTCTCGCCCTCACCGGTTGCTCGGCCCGCGGTGGCTCGAGCGCGAGCGGTGCGGACATCAAGAAGGGCGACACCATCGGCGTCGCGCTCCCCGCCAAGACGTCGCAGAACTGGGTGCTCGCGGGCGCCGCCTTCAAGAAGGCGATCGTGGCCGCCGGCTTCAAGGCCGACATCCAGTACGCCGCCGCCACGAACACCGTGTCCGACCAGCAGAGCCAGGTCTCCGGCATGGTCACCAAGGGCGACAAGGCGATCATCATCGGCGCGCAGGACGGCTCGCAGCTCGGCTCGCAGGTCAAGGCCGCCAAGACCTCCGGCGCGACCGTCATCGCCTGGGACCGCAACCTGCTCAACACGAAGAACGTCGACTACTACGTCGCGTTCAACAACTTCAAGGTCGGTCAGCTGCAGGCGCACGCCCTGCTCGACGGCCTGAAGAAGAGCAAGGGCAACGGCCCGTACAACGTCGAGATCTTCGCCGGTGCGTCCACCGACGCCAACGCGACGGTGTTCTACAACGGTGCGATGAGCGTCCTCACCCCGAAGATCAAGGACGGCACGCTCAAGGTCGTGTCGGGTCAGACCAAGTTCCAGAACGTCGAGACGGACGGCTGGCTCGCCCAGAACGCCCAGTCGCGCATGACGAACCTGATCACGCACTACTACTCGGGCGGCACCAAGCTCGACGGCGTCCTGTCGCCGAACGACACCCTGGGCCGCGCGATCCTGACGGCCACCAAGGCCGCCGGTATGCCGAACCCGATCGTCACGGGCCAGGACTCGGAGACCGCGTCGATCCCGCTCATCATGAACGGCACGCAGTACTCGACGATCTACAAGGACACGACGCTCGAGGCCAACACGGCCGTCGACCTGGTCAAGACCCTCAGCCAGGGCAAGAAGCCCAAGACGGTCCTCGACAAGGCCAACAACAACAACGGCGTCAAGACGGTGCCCGCGATCGAGCTCACCCCGGTCCTCGTGACCAAGGAGAACGCGGTCCAGGCGTACAAGAACAACCCGACGCTCGAGCAGCTCGCCAAGCAGGGCTGACCCGCCGCGTCACCGACGCACACAGGACCCCGTCCGCGACCCAGTCGCGGGCGGGGTCCTCGTCGTTCCGGGCCGGGATGGGCCTCCCGGCGGTGGGCACGACCCGCGCGTCTGCGGGAGCGGCGGGGGGCGAGGACCCGGCGCGCTACCGCTCCCCCGACACGTCCGTCCGGTGGAAGTTGAGCGCCGAGCGGGACGCCGTCGGACCCCGCTGCCCCTGGTACCGCGACTGGTACTCGGCCGAGCCGTAGGGCTTCTCCGCCGGGCTGGAGAGCTGGAAGAAGCAGAGCTGCCCGATCTTCATCCCCGGCCACAGCATGATCGGCAGCGTCGCGACGTTGCTCAGCTCGAGCGTGACGTGCCCGGAGAACCCGGGATCGATGAACCCCGCGGTCGAGTGCGTCAGCAGCCCGAGGCGTCCGAGCGAGCTCTTCCCCTCGAGTCGCGCCGCGATGTCGTCGGGCAGCGTCACGACCTCGAACGTCGACCCGAGCACGAACTCGCCCGGGTGCAGGACGAAGGGGTCGTCCCCGGTGGTCTCGACGAGCCGCGTCAGGTCCGGCTGGTCGACCGACGGGTCGATGTGCGGGTACTTGTGGTTGTCGAAGAGCCGGAAGAACTTGTCGAGCCGGACGTCGATGCTCGAGGGCTGCACGAGCGACGGGTCGTACGGGTCGAGGCCGATCCGTCCGGCGTCGAGCTGAGCGGTGATGTCGCGGTCGGAGAGCAGCACGGGTCGATCGTATTGCGCGCGGTCCCGACGGTGCCAGCCGCCTCCGCCCGCGACCGTCGTGCACTGAGTGGGGCCGCAGCGCCCGGCCTGTGGAGACTCAGCGGGCGTGTCGGGAGGCGGACGTACGATTGACCGTCCGCGCACCCCGGCCCTCCCGGCCCCGCCGCGCATCCGCTGATGAGAACAGGCCGTCGAGACCAGGCATGACCGTCACCTCCTCCCCCGCCGAGGGCGCCCCCACCGCTGCCGACGACCGCGTCGACCCCTCGCGCAGCGCTGGTTCCGACACCGACGGCGCACTGCCGGGAGGCCCAGCACCGGACACCGAGCCCGCTCCGGCCCGCGCGTCCACCGTCGCGACGGTCCTCGCCATCGCGGTGCCGCTCGCGGTGGCCTGTGCGGTCGGGTCGATGGCGTTCACGGGGGCGCTGACGGGCGACCGGTCACTGGTCGACGCCGGGAACTTCGTCGCCGTCAGCCTGCCGATCGCCCGCGCCGTGCACGACGGCATGGCCGCGCTCACCGTCGGGCTGCTCATCGTCGCCGCGTTCGCGCTGCCGGCCCAGCGCAAGGACCCGAAGCAGATGTCGCGGATCCAGCACCGCGCCGCACGGTGGGCCGCCGTGTCCGGGTCCGTCTGGTTCCTCGCCGCGGTCGTCGGGGTGCTCCTCACGGCCGCGACCACCCTCAGCGTGCCGTTGACGAGCCCCGTGTACGCGCGGAACTTCCTGGTGTTCGCGTTCCAGGTCGAGATCGGCGAGTCCCTCGTGGTCTCGGCGGCGGCGGTCCTCATCGCCACGGCGATCGCCGCGTTCGCCACCCGCGTCACGACGCTCGCCGTCGCCACGTGCTTCGCGCTGTTCGCCTTGCTGCCGCTCGCGCTCTCCGGGCACTCGGCGGGGTCGTTGCAGCACGCGAACGCGGTCAACTCGCTCGCGATCCACCTGGTCGGCGTGTGCGTCTGGGTCGGCGGTCTGGTCGCGGTGGTGCTCCTGCGCACGGGCACGAAGGGCGCGACGGGCCGGGTCGTCGCCCGCTACTCGACGCTCGCGGGCTGGTGCTTCGGTGCCGTCGCGTTCTCGGGGATCATCAACGCGTCGCTCCGGATCACCGGCCCCGGCGACCTCGTGTCCACGCCCTACGGCTGGCTCATCACGATCAAGGCGACGATCCTCGTCCTGCTCGGGATCGCGGGCGTGGTGCAGCGTCGCCGACTGGTACCGGGCCTCCTGCGGGACCCGTCCGACCGCCGCCTGTTCGTGCGGTTCGCCCTGGCCGAGATCGTGTTCATGGCGATCGCCATGGGCGTCTCGGTCGGTCTGTCGCGGAGCCAGCCGCCGGTGCCGCAGACGCCGGTGGTGGGCGACGACGCGCGGAGCGGTCTGATCGGGTTCCCGTACCCGCCCGCGCAGACCCTGCACACGTTCCTGACCCAGTGGCAGATCGACTGGGCGTGGCTCGCCGTCGCGGTGACGATGGGCGTCTGGTACCTGCTCGCGGTCCGCAAGCTCCGCCGCCGCGGCGACAAGTGGCCCGTCCACCGGACGGTGGCGTGGCTGCTCGGATGCGTCCTGTTCATCTGGTTCACGAGCGGTGGGCCCGCGGTCTACGGGATGATCCACTTCTCGAGCCACATGATCCAGCACATGGGTCTCATGATGTTCGTGCCGCTCCCGCTCGTGCTCGGCGGCCCCGTGCTCCTGGCGCTGCGGACCCTGCCCGTGCGGAACGACGGCAGCCGGGGCTCGCGTGAGTGGCTCATGCTGTTCGTGCACTCCCGCTACATGCACTTCCTCGGGCAGCCCGCCGTGGCGGGGACCCTCTTCGCGGGCTCGCTCATCGTCTTCTACTTCACGCCCGCGTTCCAGTACGCCATGCAGTCCCACGAGTGGCACGTCGTGATGGTCGTGCACTTCATCCTGAGCGGGTACCTGTTCTTCTGGGTCTTCATCGGGGTCGACCCGGGGCCGAAGCGTCCGCCGTACCCCATCCTGATCATCGCGCTGCTGGCCACGCTCGCCTTCCACGCCTTCTTCGGGGTCGCGGTCATGACGAGCTCGGACGTGTACGCGCTCGACTGGTACCACGCGCTCGGGCAGACGAACGACGCCGCGCTCCTCGCCGACCAGCACACCGGCGGGGGGATCGCCTGGGGCGCCTCGGAGATCCCGATGGTGCTCGTCGCACTGCTCGTCGTCCGGGGCTGGATCCAGTCGGACGAGCGAACCGCCAAGCGCCTCGACCGGCAGGCGGACCGTGACGGCGACGCCGAGCTCAACGCGTACAACGAGCGGCTCGCGGCGATGAACGGCCGTCGGGCTCCCGGCGCTGGGGACCAGCGGTAGCACGCCCGGCCGCCTTCCGCTGCGCCGAGCGGGGGAACCGGCGGCCGGGGGTCGTCAGCTCCCGTGGACGATGCAGACCGCGTCGAGCGCTCGGGCGGCCTCCTCGGCGGCGGCGACGCCGGCCTCCCCGTCCGGCCCGTAGGGCGCAACGGCGTCGACCCACCACAGCGGTACGGGCAGCGGGGGCGCGTCGGGCAGGATGCGCTCCACCTCGGTCGCGGCGTCGACCCGGTGCACACCGAGGATGCTGATCACGGGGTGATCGGCGTCACGGCAGACCTGGAGCACGGAGCCGTGGTCGAGGGCGCGCACGCCCCAACCGTCCGCGTGCGCGACGATCGCTTCCGCCACCTCCCGCAGGTCGACGGGCTTGCGGGAGAGCAGGGTGACGTCACGGGGCACCGGCGCCTCCGAGCGTCCGTGCATCGTGCTCGTCGAGGGCGCCCTCGGCCTGCGCGGGCTCGAGCGGACCGCCGCCGACGAGCGTCAGGAAGCGGTCCTCGTCCATGCGGTCGAGGAACGCCTCGAGCGCGTCCCAGCCGGAGTCGAACCGGACGAGGAGACCCTCGTGGTCGTCCGACCCGAAGGTCTCGATGCGGGTGTCGGCAGGCGGCCAGTGGCCGCTGCGGTCGAGGAACGCCGTCGCCTCGGGGCCGACGACGACCGCGGCGGGCTCGGGCTCGCCGTACGACACCGCGCGGACCATGTGGTCAGGATCGCCGTGGCGCCGCATGACGACGCCGAACACCGGGACGACGTCGTTCGCGACCTCGCGGACGGCGTCGAGCACGGCGTCCACTCCGCCGTCCGGCTCGGTGACCATGGCCGAGAGCGTCTCGACCACGAAGCCGTTCGTCATGTGGGCGGTCATGGTGGCCGCCATGCCGTCCCCGATCGCGTACGAGGTGCTGACGTCCGGCGCGCGGTGCTTGGCGTACTGGGTGACGACCCAGCGGTCCCACGGCACGGTGAGCGGCTCGGCGGTTCCCCATCGCTCCGGGCAGCTGTCCGCCGCGTCGCAGAGCGCCTCGAGCGCACCGCCGACGTTGATCTCGCGGTCGGGGTGGTGTCGGAGCGTCAGGTCGATGCTCACCTGCGGGACGGCGTGCGGGGCGACCGGGTGCTCGGGCGACGGTGTCCCGGACAGTTCCGGGCCGCGGAGCACGAAGTCGTCGATGGAGGTCGCACGGACCCCGGTGCGGCCGTCGCGCAGGGAGCCGTCGCGGTCGGTGACGGCCCATGCCGCACCGTGGGCACCGAGGGCGTGCCGGAGCGCGGGTGTGATCGCGGCGTCGGCCTCGGTCCGGAGCACGACGAGGCGTTCGCTCGTCGCGGCTCGGGCGAGCAACGACGCGAGGGCGTCGGTGAGCCAGACCACCGGGGCACTCGACTCGACCACGATCGCCGGCCCGACGACGTCGTCGATGAGTGGGTGTCTGACCATCCGCTTCGCCTCCCGAGTGCTGCTCACGGGCCGATGGGCACCGAGCGCAGGGAATCGCTCGGCACCGTGGACGGTACACACGGACGCTCGGCGTGTCCGTGGAGCACGGCCGCTCCCAGGGATCCTGGAGGGACGTGCCGGAGGCGGCCCGGGCCTCCCGGCTGGAACGGGCGCCCCGCTCCGCGTGCCGACGTGCGGCGATCGACCGGGAGGCCCCGCCCACCTCGTGCGCGCGGGTGCCGCGCGCATCCGCTAAGCTGGTTCGAGCCTCCGGGCGACGCGAGTGTAGTTCAATGGTAGAACTCCAGCTTCCCAAGCTGGTAGCGCGGGTTCGATTCCCGTCACTCGCTCCACAGGACCCCGTGTCGACCGCACGTTCCGCGATGCGTCCGCGTCGCTGGCACCGGCATGGTGGAGGCGGCGACACGCGTGGAACACGACGCCTTCGGGGTCCCGGTCCACTGCGTCCGCTCGACGGGACGGGTAGCGCGTCGACAGGAGCAGGGACCGGGAGGGATACACCGCTCGGACCGGGCACGGGCGGGGTCCGGTCCGTCCGGGTGCAGCGGGTACTCCTCCGAGCGTAGGTGTCGGCCGGACGCCCGACAACGTCGCAGCGCGCCCCAGTTCGAGGGCGGCGGGGCACGAACCATGAGGGCACGAACGTAGGATCGAGCCATGACCGCTGCGCCGGAGACCGTGGACCCGCTCGCCCTCGACCGTCAGCTCTGCTTCGCGCTCGCGGCGACGTCCCGGGCCGTGATCGGGCTGTACCGGCCGCTCCTCGAGCCGATGGGTCTCACGCATCCGCAGTACCTCGTGATGCTCGCGCTGTGGGAGGACTCCCCCAGGTCGGTCCGGGCGATCGCGCGTGAGCTGCACCTCGACTCGGCGACGCTCAGCCCCCTCCTCAAGCGGCTCGAAGCATCCGGATATGTCCGTCGCGACCGCAGCCCGAGCGACGAGCGCCAGCTGCAGGTGTCGTTGACGATCGCGGGTCGCGCCCTGCGCGAGCGGGCGCGGGCGGTGCCGCTCGCCGTCGCCGAGCGGCTCGGGTGGCCGGTCGCCCGTCTGGAGGCCCTGAAGGACGACCTGACGGCCCTCCTGTCGGTCGTCGACGACGCCTCCTGACCCATCGCTTGTGGTGAGGAGGCAGAACAGCGTCGTACACTGATCATTAGGGCACGAACGAACTGGAGGAGCGATGGCGGGTCGATTCGGACGCTGGTACACGCGCTGGAACACGACGCTCATCGAGAAGATGGGGCCGTCGCAGATCGGTGCCGGGCGTCCCGAGGGCCCCGACGACCGCACGGTGGACCGCGCGTGCCCGATCTGCGGCGCGCCCCTCTCACAGCACCGTGTCGAACGCCGCGAAGGGCAGCGGGCATCGTCGACGCTGCACTGCCCCTGACCCGGAGCGAGCCCACCGCGCGGAGCGGGACAGCGCCGTCGCCCGGGCGGGGAGCGCGTCAGTCCGGCAGCGCCGCGATCTCGTACGCCTTCGCCGGGATCTGTGTCGCGAACTTGCCGCCGCTCACGTCGATGAGCGCGCCGGTGACGTACCCGGCAGCTCGACTCGCGAGGAAGCAGACCACGTCGGCCACGTCGTCGGCGGTCTCCCAGCGGCGGAGCGACAGCGTGTCGAGCAGTCGCGCCTGCGCCGCGTCGTCCATGTCGGCGAAGCCGTTCATCGCCGTCGGCACCATGCCCGGGGCGTAGGCGTTCACCGTGACGCCCCACGGCCCGAGTTCACCCGCCAGGACCCGCGTGAACTGCACGACCGCCGCCTTCGAGGCCGCGTAGGCGGCGCTCCCGACGCTCGGCACGATCGCCGCGAACGACGCCGCGTTGACGATGCGTCCGGACCGCTGCGCCCGCATGGTCGGGATCACCGCTTGGCTCATCAGGAACACCCCGCCCACGTTGACATCGAAGCACCGCCGCCAGCGGTCGGGGTCGAGCGTGTCGATGGTGCCCTCGACGTTGATGCCGGCGTTGTTCACGAGCACGTCGATCCGTCCGGCGCGCTCGACGATCGTCGCGATCGCGGAGCGGACCGAGGCCGGATCGCTGACGTCGCACACGAGCTCGACGAACCGGTCGGCCGGCGTCGGAGCATCTCCGTCGTCCGCCGCGCCGAACGCCAGGTCGAGCGCGAACACCGTCGCCCCCTCGGCGAGGAACCGCTCCGCGATGGTGCGTCCGATCCCCCGGCCCGCACCGCTCACCACGACCACCTGGTCGTTGAACTCGATCAGCATCCTCGCTGCCTCCACCCGTCCGCGTCGTGCCGCCGAGCATACTGACGACAGGAGGACGGACGATGAGCGATGACGCACGGGTGCTGTGGATCACGGGCGGCGGGACCGGGATGGGGCGCGCGGCGGCGCGGACGGCTGCGGCCGCAGGGTGGCGCGTCGCGGTGAGCGGCCGTCGCCGGGAGGCGCTGGACGCGGTGGTGGCGGAGGTCCGGTCCGACGGTGGGGACGCGATCGCCCTGCCGGTCGACGTGACGGACCGGCGGGCCCTGGCCGCCGCCCACACCGAGCTCGTCGATCGACGGGGTCGCATCGACGGTCTCGTCCTCGCCGCCGGTCTCAACGACCCAGCCCGACGATGGGCAGACCAGGACCTCGCCCGCTTCACACAGATCGTCGACACGAATCTCACGGCGGTGGTGGCGGCGGTCGACCTCGCGCTGCCGGAGCTGCGGCGGGCGGCCGGCGTCGTGGTCGTGGTGTCGTCGTACTCGGGATGGCAGTTCTCGCCCGGGGCCGGCGTGGCCTACAGCGCGAGCAAGACCGCCCTGGGATCCGTCGTCCGGACGTTGAACGACCAGGAGGCCGAGCACGGCGTCCGGGCCTGCCACCTGTGCCCGGGAGACGTCGACTCGGACTTCCTGGCGATGCGCCCGGTCGTGCCGGACGCCGACGCCCGCGCGGTGATGCTCACCCCCGAGGACGTCGCCGCAGCCGTGCAGTTCGTCCTCGACGCTCCCGGGCACCTCCGCGTCGACGAGCTCGTCATCTCGCCCGTCTCGCAGCGCTGAACCGCGGCGACCGCCTCACGCACTCCGGCCAGACCGCTCGTCAGCGCCGACCACCCCCACCGGCGTGGTGCATGCCGTCGGCGAGCCACACCGCGAGCATCGTGAGCACGACGCTCCCCGACGCCGCCATCCGACCCGCGACCAGCAGGGACGGACCGTCCGCCGCGTCGCTCACCACGAACACGACCGCGGCGACGGCGCCGATGAGCACGGCGATGCCGAGGGCCGCCAGGAGCGCTCCGGTGACGAGGACGCGCGGCCCCCGCGGAGCGTCGCGGTCGCCCCGCAGGCCGAGGTCGACCCGCGGTCCGACCGCCCGGACGATCCCGAGCCAGAAGAGCGCGACCCCACACGCGCCGACGATGTCGCTCATGCGGTGCCAGCCGTAGACGACGGTCTGGTTCGCCACGATCACCGCGTAGGCGGCGCCGACGAGCAGCACCACGGGCCGGAACCGCCGGGGGGTCACCATGAGCACCGCGAACGACGCCGCGAGCGCGATCGTGGCGTGACCCGACGGGAACGAGTTCGGGGTCGTCGACCCGGCGATCTCAGGGCGCGCGGCGATACGCTTGAGCAAGGTCGACGTCCCCGCGGACGCGAGCACCACGACCCCGGCTCCGATGCCCACGCCGAGCCGCCGTCGGCCCAGACCGACGGCGACGATCACGACGACGAGCAGCAGGATCACCGGGACCGAGATGACGTTGAGCGCGGTGTCGGACCCGAACAGGTCCGTGTCACGGACCCCGCTCAACGCAGCGTCCTCGAGGCGCTGACCGATCGGGGTCAGCACGGCGGCCGCGTAGACGAGAGGCACGACCACGAAACCCACGGCAGCGAGCAGGAACCACCGTCCCCGACGTGACACCTCGCCGGTGCGGTCGGGCGTGAAGGTCACGGGACTCCTCTTGATCGGGGCGGTGGTCGTCGGCGTGGGCATCCGCATCGTGGCGGCGCTCCGATTGGGCCGGTCGGGGCGGGACACGATACCGTTTCCCCGCCCGCCGGAGGCTGAGAGCGACCATCGACCGTCGCGCTCGGCGCGCATCTGGGCGGCACTGACCCACGATCCCGAGGACGACCACGACGTCCGAGGAGAGGAGAACGAGATGTCCATCGTCCAGCCGAGCTTCGCGTCCTCACCGAACCGGGCGCTCGCCATGACGGCGGGCTCGATGTTCGCCATCTGGGGCGTCCTCGGCTTCTTCTTCGCGGGCAACGGCGGTCACCACTTCCTCGGCAACGAAGGCGGCTACCTCTGGGGCGCGTTCCTCGTGAACCCCGCCCTGGCGTTCATCTGGACGGCGCTCGCGGCGGCCCTCCTCATCGCCGGCATGGGGACGCTCCCGTCGGCGCGGGGCATGAACCTGCTCGTCGGCGTCATCGTCCTCGTGATCGGCGTCTACGGGTTCGTGTTCATGAACACGAGCGCGAACGTCCTGGCGGCGAACACCACCGACAACGTGTTCCACGTCATCGTCGGCGCGATCCTCGTGCTCACCGCGATCGGTGCAGACAAGCAGAACCTGCGGGCGATCCGCGGCCTCAACCGCGCCGGCGCCTGAGCGCTCCCGCTCCACGGCACCGACGACGCCCCCGGGACATCCCGGGGGCGTCGTCCTGTCCGCGTGGCGCGCCGCATGGGAGGCGCTCCCCGGCTCCCCCGTCATCGCCCGGTCTCCGCGTCGTCACCGGTCTCCGCGTCGTCGCCCAGCCACCGCGTCCGCGGACGCGCGAGCTCACCGGGGCGGCGCCGGCAACGCGGTCGCGACGATCCGCGGCGCCTCGGACATGAACCGCCGCACGTCGTTGTCGACGATGATGTCGCGCGGCCGGAGGTCCCGTGTCATGTAGAGCCCGTCGAGCGAGGTGATCCGGCTCAGCGCGACGTACGCCTGCCCCGCGCTGAACACCCGGTTCCCGAGGTCGACGACGGCACGGTCGTACGTCTTGCCCTGCGACTTGTGGATCGTGACGGCCCAGGCGAGGCGGAGCGGGAACTGCTGGAACTCGCCGACGACGTCCTTCTTGAGCTCCTTCGTCGCCGCGGAGTACGAGTACTTGACCTTCTCCCACACGCTCGGCTGGACCTCGAACTCCTCGTCGTCGACCTCGACCCAGACGGTGTCGCGGATCTTCGTGACGACGCCGATCGTCCCGTTCACCCACCGCTGGTCGGCGTCGTTCCGCAGGAACATGACGTGTGCGCCGGGCTTCAGCTCGAGCGCCTCGTCGGCGGGGTGGTTCCGGCCGCCGAAGTCCCCGCTCACCTCGGCCTTGGCGGTCTTCACGCGGCCGGGTAGTCGGTCGAGCGCGCTCTTGTTGATCCGCGCGACGGTGTCGTTCCGGGTCGCGAGGGTGATCACGCCGTCCGGAGCCGGTCGCGCTCCCGCGGTGTTGAGCGCGTTCGCGACGTCCGCCGTGACCCGCCCGTGGCGCACGGCCGTGAGCATCGCCGCGAACGCGTCGTCACGCTGCCGGTGGATGCGGGCCAGCTCGACGATGTGCAGCTCGGTCTCGAGCCACACCTTGGCGTCGAAGAACCACATCGACCGATAGTGGTCGGCGAAGTACGCCCGCTCGTCGGCGTCCCCCGGCACCGGTGGCAACTGGTAGGGGTCTCCGAACATGACGACCTGCACGCCGCCGAAGGGCTCGCGGGAGCGCTGGCGTGCCTTGCGGAGGGAGCGGTCGATGGCGTCGAGCAGGTCTGCGTTGACCATCGAGATCTCGTCGATGACGACGGTGTCGATCGTGTTGAGCAGCTTGCGGACCTCGCTGTTCTGCTCGAGGTCGGCGTCCGCGATGAGCCCGATCGGCAGCCGGAACAGCGAGTGGATCGTCTGACCGCCGACGTTGAGCGCCGCGACACCGGTGGGCGCGCAGATGACCACCTGCTTGGCGGTGTTCCACGACAGGTGGTGCAGGAGGGTCGACTTGCCGGTGCCCGCCCGGCCGGTGATGAA
Source organism: Curtobacterium sp. MCBD17_028 (assembly GCF_003234875.1). Taxonomy (NCBI): domain Bacteria; kingdom Bacillati; phylum Actinomycetota; class Actinomycetes; order Micrococcales; family Microbacteriaceae; genus Curtobacterium; species Curtobacterium sp. MCBD17_028. The sequence continues at coordinate 165,796 of NZ_QKTQ01000003.1, forward strand.
CACGTGGTCACGGGTGGATTCGATGTACTCGAAGACCGCCCGCTGCTCCGGCGTCAGCTCGGGACTCATGACCGGCCCACCGCCGTCGTCACACCGGCGTCGACCCGGGCCGTCGGACCCGTGGACCGGACGGTCGGCTCACCCTCGGACGAGGAGCGTCGGGACCGCACGAGCACCACCACGACGACGAGCACGAGGAAGGCGATGCCGGCCACGACGAGCACGAGTCCGCCCCGCGCCTGGTCGACCACGGGATCGGGGCCCCACGTCCGGCCCATCGCGCCGAACCAGGACGCCTGGACCAGGCCGAGCGGGCCTCGGAGCACCGAGCCGAGCACCACCATCGACGCCGCGACGAGCGCCCCGCTGCCGATCCGGACCAGTGCCGCGCCGGTGCTCGGGCGTCGAGCCCCGACCGCCACGGGCGTCAGGAGCGTCGGCACGGCGACGAGCCCCACCCCGAGGAACACGACGTCGGTCACCGTGCGGGTGATGCCGTCGTCGGCCGCCCACCGCAGGACGTCGGTGTCGACGTACGCCCACCAGAGCGCGCCGAGGAGCACGGCCGCGGGGAACGGCTGCGCGAGGTACCGGACGACCACGTTGTCGACGAGGATCCCGGTCCACTCGCGGACGCCGGTGCTGCCGTCCTGCCGCGGGTGCACCGCGGCCCGGATCAGGAGGACCGGACCGGCACCCCAGGCGAGCACCGGCACGAGGAGCCCGAGGAGGACGTGCTCGGCGAGCGCCGACGACACGAGGAACCGGTCGTACCGGTGCAGCGCGCCGTTCGTCGCGGCGAGCAGCACGAGCACCGTCGCGATCGCCGACACGGTCCGCAGCACCGGCCACCGCCGACCCTGGCGCCGGAGGCGGATGATCCCGGCCGCGTACACCGCGGCGAGCAGCACGACGGCCATGACCCAGAACAGGTCGAGCGAGCCGCCGGTGAGCCACGTCCACGCACCGGGCGCGGCGGGCAGACGATCGTCGGTGAGCAGTTCGGCGGGCGTCGGGTCGCTGGTCGTGCTGAGGGCGACCTGGTCGACCGGGGGCGCAGTGCGGGCGAGCGCCGCCGCGAAGCCCGACGCGACGCCCATCACCGCGAGCTCGGCGACCACGAGCGTCCAGAAGGGGCGCCGTCGGGCGGGGTCGGCCGCGAGCGCGACGACGGTCCGACGACGCTGCAGTGCGCCGAGCACCCCGATGCCCAGGAGCGCCGCGGTCTTGACGAGCACGAGGACGCCGTACGGGGTGAGCAAGGCCCCCCAGCTCCCGACGCGGATCGATGCGGAGGCGTACCCCGAGGCGGCCACGAGCACGAAGCACCCGAGCGCGATGCTCGAGTACCGCGCGGTGACGAGCGGCAGCCGCTCGGCGGGGAGGACGCCGCGGAGGAGCGCCAGGGAGAGCAGCCCGCCGACCCAGAGCGCCGCGCCGACGAGGTGCAGTCCGAGTGCCGTGACGGCTGCGTCGTGGCTGGCCGTGCCCGCGGCGTGCCCCTGCTCGGCCATCGGGACCAGGCCGACCATCGCGACGCCGGCGACGAGGGCCACGAGCCCGCGGGAGCGGACCGCGAAGCAGAGGACCGTGACCACGGCGGCGACGAGGACCGTGACGATCCACGCCAGCCCGAGATCCGTGCCGGTCAGGAACACGCTGAGGGACTGGCCGAACTGCTGGTCGAGCGTGACCGGGACGTCCACGACGCTGAGGAACGAGAAGAACGTGGTGACCGCGGCGGCGACCGTCCACACGCCGGCGGAGGCGGCGGCGACGTCGAGTGCTCGGTTCCACTCCGGTGCCGTGCGGGACAGCGCGACGGTGGCGAGCCCGAGGCCGCCGATGGTCGCGGCGGCCGCCAGGTCCACCACGGTCTTGGCGATCGGCAGACCGAACCGGACGGCGGCACCGGGATCCGACACGAGCGGGGCGTCCGCCGCACCACCGATGACGAGTGCCACGAGCACGGACACGAACGCCACGAGGAGCAGCACCGCGGGCGCGGCGATCCGGGCGAGACGAGTCACCCGTCCAGCCTACGGCGATGCCCCGGCGACCCCGACCGACTGTGGATCGCGGTCGTGGGACGCACGACAGGCCGGGAACGACGACGGGGACAGCGCAATGCGCCGTCCCCGTCGTCGATCCGCCGTCGTTACTTGACGGCGGCCTTGAGCTTGCTGCCCGCGCTCACCTTGACGCTGTCGCTCGCGGCGATCTCGAGCGCCTCGCCCGTCTGCGGGTTGCGGCCCGTGCGGGCGGCGCGGTGGGTCTTCTCGAACGCGATCCACCCGGGGATCGAGATCTTGGCGCCCTCGCTGAGCGACTTCGACACGACGGAGAAGAGCGCGTCGACGACGCCGTTGACGGCGGCCTGGCTCTGGCCCGACTCGGTCGCGATCGCGGCGACGAGCTCGGTGCGGTTGAGGGACTTGTCAGCCATGGATGTCCTCCTCGGACTCTCAGCGGTACAGACCGGGCGCATGCCGCACCCGAGCGGGGTGACCACGAGGCCGAGGGCCCGTGGAACCGTAGGCGAACCTACCAGCCACCCGGGCGCATCCCGGCCAACTCGCCCGGATTCTCGCGGTTCCTCGGGACTGTTGGGGCTGCTGTGACCCGTGTGACCGAGCGCCCGGTCCATCGCATCACCCGCGGCCGACCGCATCACCCTGGGTCGACCGCATCACCCAGGGAACGACGAACGCTCCCCGACCCGAGGGACGAGGAGCGTTCGTTCGTGGTGACCCGCGGTGTCAGCGGGTCGGCGTCACCAGGACGACTTGGTGATGCCGGGGAGCTCGCCGCGGTGCGCCATGGAGCGGAAGCGGACACGGCTGATGCCGAACTCGCGGATGTTGCCGCGGGGGCGACCGTCGATGGCGTCGCGGTTGCGGTAGCGGACCGGCGAGGCGTCGCGCGGGAGCTTCTGCAGGCCGACGCGGGCGGCCTCGCGGCTCTCGTCGGTGCCGTTCGGGTCCACGAGGGCCTTCTTCAGCTCGAGACGACGCTCGGCGTAGCGCTCGATGATGACCGCGCGCTGGTCGTTCTTGGCGATCTTGCTCTTCTTGGCCATGCTTAGCGCTCCTCGCGGAAGTCGACGTGCTTGCGGATGACCGGGTCGTACTTCTTGAGCACGAGGCGGTCGGGGTTGTTCCGGCGGTTCTTCTTGGTCACGTAGGTGAACCCGGTGCCCGCCGTGGAACGGAGCTTGATGATCGGACGGATGTCCTGACCGCGCTTGGCCATCAGATCTTCTCCCCACGGGCCAGGATGTCCTTGACCACGGACTCGATGCCGCGGGCGTCGATCACCTTGATGCCCTTCGCGCTGACGGTGAGCGTGACGTTGCGCCGGAGCGACGGCACGAAGTACGTCTTCTTCTGCACGTTCGGGTCGAAGCGGCGCTTCGTCCGACGGTGCGAGTGTGAGATGTTGTGCCCGAAGCCGGGAACGGCGCCGGTCACCTGGCAGACTGCTGCCATGGTCTCCTCCTGAGATGGTTACCGTGCGGCCGGATCGGCCACACCCAAGGTCACTTGCCTGGCGCGCACGCGCTCGTGTCGACCGATCGACAGGAGCGAGGGGGGTGTGCGCACCGCCCCGTCCGTTCCCGAGGGAGCGGATCCGCGCGACCACGGCTGCTGCGATGGTCGGAGGGCAGAACAACAGTTCGCCGCGCGGACGCGACGGACCAAGCGACAAGCCTACGTGAGGCCCGGGTGCGTCGCAAGCCGCGCCTCCCGGCCGGCCGCACGCGGCCACCGCTCGCTCCCGCGCCGAGAGAGCACGACGCCCCGCTCGCTCCCGCGCCGAGAGAGCACGACGCCCCGCTCGCGTCCGCCGAGAGAGCACGACTCGCCGTACGGGAGGAACGTGAGCGGCCCGTCTTGCACGCTCGTGAGCCGGGGCCGGCGGAGCCGAGGCCCGACCGGGGCCGGCGGCGGGGCCGGACCGCACCCGGGGTCACCGCTCGCGCTGGGGCGCCATCCCCGTCGGCCGCACGAGGGTGAACTGCTCCTGCCGCACCCAGTACACGCCCGTCGCACGGCGCTCCTCACGCGTCGCGAACCGGTACAGGAACATCCGCGCACGGATCCACCGGGGACGCCGCCCGTCGAAGGGGTCCACCCGGAGCAGGCGGAGCGTCGGCCGGTCCGCCTCGAGCAGGCGCACGACGAACACCCGGAACCAGCCGTCGTCGGCGCCGAGCGCCAGGAACCACATGAGCCAGTCGAGCCGCAGGTGGTACGGCGCGAACTGCCGCGGGCGCCGGCGCGGGTCCCCCGGTTTCCCCTTGAACTCGTACGGGACCCAGTCGCCCTCCTGCGGGACCTCGGCCTCGGTGCCCTCGACGATGACCTCGGACCGCTGCTGCGTCACGCTGCCGAACGCGCCGTACGCGTTGACGAGGTGCCAGCGGTTGAAGCTCGCGTTCATGAGCTGGCGCTTCGACACCAGGTTCTTCGCGGGCGGCCACGACAGCCAGAGCAGGAGCAGCCCGACGAGCACGGTGAGCACGACGAACCACATGGGCGTCGCGGTCGGCCCTGCGGCAGCGTCCACTGCGGGGATCACCGCACCGAACGCCCGGTCGTCGATGGCGGCGAACGCCAGCAGCATCGTGAGGACGTTGAGCCACGCGAAGTTGCCGCTCACCACGAGCCAGAGCTGCGTGATGACGACGAGCGCCGCGGCGATGCTCGCGACCGGCTGGGGTGCGAACAGGAAGAACGGCACGACGAGCTGCACGACGTGACTGCCGAGCGTCTCGAACCGGTGCACGGGCTTCGGCAGCAGGTGCGCGGTGCGGCTCATCGGGTTCGGCATCGGCTGCGTCTCGTGGTGGTAGTACAGCGCGGTCAGGTCCCGCCACGACGCGTCGCCCCGCATCTTGATCATCCCCGCGCCGAACTCGAGCCGGAACACGAGCCAGCGGATCGCGAACAGGACGATCACCGACGGGGCGACGTCGTCCGAGCCGAGGAACGCGACCGTGAACCCGGCCTCGAGGAGCAACGACTCCCATCCGAAGCCGTAGAACGTCTGGCCGACGTCGACGATCGACATGTACCCGAGCCACATGAGCAGGAACACGACCGCGGGCACCCAGGCGGGCCCGAGCTGCGGCAACCCGGCGACGACCGACAGCGCGAGCACGACGCCCGCTCCCGCGAGCATCCGCAGCCGCCGGTCGGTGTACGGGATCCACCGCCACACGATCGGCTGCTGCTGCGCGTACCGGAGCCGCATGTACCGGGGCACGGGCAGGAGGCCGTGCTCACCGAGCAACGCCGGGAACTGCGCGAGCGTGGACAGGAACGCGATGGCGTAGACCGCCGCGACACCACGCTGCAGTACCTGGCGCGCCAGGTCGTAGTCGGTCGCGCCGGCCCACGTGGTCAGCGTGCTCACGTCCATGGCCGGGAGGCTACGCGGGTCCGGGTCGGGACCGGTCCGGCCGGGCGCAGGGCAGGTGGGCACCGGGCCGGGCGAGCGCAGGGCCGGCGAATGCCGCGCCGGCGAACGCGGGGTCAGACCCCCTGCGTCGGCCGCGGCGCGAGCGCCTCGACGATGAGCGCCCCGAGCTCCGCCGGCCGGGTGGACATCGCCCAGTGCCCGGTGTCGAGGCCGACGATGCGGAGGTCCTCGGTCGCCGCGAGCTCGGTCGCCCAGTCCGCGTGCGCCGTGATCCCCGCGGTGAGCTCGTCCGGGCTCATCTCGCTCGTGATGACCGTCGTCGGGACCCGGCGGCGTGCCTCGTCCGTCAGCCGGAAGTGCTGTCGGGTCGCCCCCGCGGGCACGGGGATCGCCCGCGCCTGCAGCGCCGCCCACTGCTCGTCGGTGGTGTCCCGGACCATGGCCTCGCCGAACGCCGAGCGCTCCGGGAACGGCACGACGCCGTCGACCACCGGGAACTCGTCGTTGTCCCAGTCGCCCTCGGGGAACGGGATCGCGTCGACGTACACCGCGGCACGGATCCGCGCCGCCCGGCGGTCGACCGCGACGCCGACCACGGCGCCCGAGGCCGAGTGCCCGACGAGGGCGATCGACTCGGCACCCGAGGTCGTGCGGCTCGCCGCGTCGACGCGGTCCACGACGGCCTGGACCTGGTCCTCGAACCCGACCGACGCGGGGTCGTCGCCCGGGTGCATCCCGGGGAGCGTCACGGCCTCGACCTCGTGCCCGGCGGCGCGGAGGACCGGGGCGACGTCGTCCCACGCGCTCGCGTCGAGCCACATCCCCGGCACCAGGATCACGTACATGCGCCGCAGCCTAACGCCGACCCGGGACGGACGGGGAGGGCGTGTGCCGGGCACGCGCGGTGCCTCCCGGCCGACCCGTGGTGCGGTGCGCCGCCCCGTGTCAGCGCCGCGCGCTGCAGGACGCGCACTCGCCGAACACGTCGACGACGTGGTTCGCGCGGGTGAACCCGTGCTCCGCGGCGACGCGCTGCGCCCACGACTCGACCTCGTCCGCCTCGATCTCGACGGTGGTGCCGCACGTGCGGCAGATGAGGTGGTGGTGGTGCGTGCCCGGCGTGCAGGCGCGGTACAGGGTCTCGCCGTCCTGCTGCAGGACGTCCGCGGCGCCCTCGTCGGCCAGACCGCCGAGCGCGCGGTAGACGGTCGCGAGGCCGATCGTCGACCCGGTGTCGCGGAGCCGGGCGTGCAGACCCTGGGCGCTCACGAAGCCCTCGGTGGCGTCGAGGGCCTCGCGCACCGCCCCGCGCTGCCGGGTCGTGCGCTTGTGCGGGGTCGCGTCGGCGGTGTCCGCCGCGGGCAGGGCGTTCGTCGCGTCCGTCGCGTCCGTCGCGTCCGTCGCGTCCGTCGCGTCCGTCGCGTCCGTCGGGGTCATGCGCCCACCTCCGCTGGGGTCGTCGTGGTCACTGGGTCCTCGCGTGCCGCTCGGCGGGCGATGCGGTCCCGCCCCCGAGCGTCCCGCCGACCACCGACGATCCGACAGACGACCCAGATGGCGAACGAGATCGTGGTCACGTACGGGCTGATCGGCAGGCCTCCGCCGAGGGCGAGCAGGATGCCGCCGACGACACTCGTCACCGCGAACACCATCGACAGGACGGGCACGAGCACGGGGTGCACGGTCACGCGGAGGGCCGCCGCGGCGGGGGTGACGAGCAGCGAGAGCACGAGCAGGGCCCCGACGACCTGCACGGACACCGCGGTCGCCAGCCCGAGGACGAGCATGAACAGGAGGGCGAGGGTCCGGACCGGCAGTCCCGCGGCCGCGGCCACGTCGGGGTCGACGCTGGCGAAGTGCAACGGTCGCCAGATGACGAGGAGCGTCACGACGACGATCGCCGCGACGACGAGCAGGATGCCGAGCTGGGGGTCGTCGACGGCCACGATCTGCCCGGTGAGCAGCCCGAACTTGTTCGCCGCGCGGCCCCGGTACAGCGCGAGGCACAGGATCCCGAGGCCGAGGCCGAACGGCATGAGCACCGCGATGATCGAGTTGCGCTCGCGGGCCCGGGATCCGAGCAGGCCGATGACGACCGCGGCGAGCACGGACCCGACGAGCGACCCCGCGACGACGTCGACGCCCATGAGCAGTGCGGCGGACGCCCCGGCGAACGACAGCTCGCTGATGCCGTGCACGGCGAACGGCAGGTTGCGGGCCACGACGAACGGCCCGATGAGCCCCCCGACGATCCCGAGTACCGCGCCGGCGAGGATCGAGTTCCGCACGAGGCCGAGCAGCGCGCCGAAGTCCTGGAACGAGAACACGGTCGAGAGCAGCTGGTGCAGGTCGGTGGCGAGGATCATCGGCGCGCCGGTCCTTCCGTCGCGTCGTCGGCGATCCGGAGGTCGTGATCGCCCTCGTGGTGGTGGTGCTCACCGAGGTGGTCGTGCGGGTCGTTCGAACCGACGATGACGATCCGCCCCATGGTCCGGACGACGTCGACCGGCGTGCCGTACAGGTCGGACAGGACGTCGGCGCGGAGGACCTCGTCGGGCGCGCCGATCCGGAAGCGGCCGCGCGCGATGTAGAGCACGCGGTCGACGACGTCGAGGATCGGGTTGACGTCGTGCGTCACGAACAGCACGGCGGCGTCCCGCTGGCGACGCTGCCGGTCGATGAGCGCGGTCACCTCGCGCTGGTGCCGGAGGTCCAGCGAGATGAGGGGTTCGTCGCAGAGCAGGAGCGCGGGATCCGCGGCGATCGCCTGGCCGACCCGGGCGCGCTGCTGCTCGCCGCCGGACAGCTCGGCGACCGGGGCGTCGGCGAACGCGGCGGCGCCGACCTCGTCGAGGATCGCGTCGATGCGGGCGCGTTCCGCCGCGCGGGCCGGGCGGAGGCCCCACCGGTGCCCGGTCACCCCGAGCGCCACCAGGTCCCGGGTCCGCAGCGGCGTGCCCGACTCCATGAGCCGCTGCTGGGGGACGTACCCGATGCGCCGGTGTCCGCGGGTGACGGGTTCGCCGAGGAACCGGATCGAGCCGGTCGTGAGCGTCTGCTGCCCGAGCACGGTGCGCAGCAGGCTCGTCTTGCCGGCGCCGTTCGGTCCGAGGACCGCGAGGAACTCACCCGGCCGGACGTCGAGGTCGAGGTCGTGCCAGAGGTGCCGTGACCCGTACGCGAGCCCGGCGCCACGCAGGGACAGGACGGCGTCCTGCTCGTCCTCGTGGGGTGCGCGCGGGGTCACGGCGGTCCTTCCTCGCGGCGAACGCCCGTGCGCTGCCGCCCCTCGACGCTAGACCTGTTGAGAATGATCGTCAAAACCACGGACGGGAGGCGCGGTACCGACCGGCACCGCGCCTCCCGTCCGTCGCGCCACGTCAGGGCGTGGTGGCCGCCTCGACCGACTCGGCCGCCGCGTCGTCCTCGCGCCCCGGGGTCCGGAGGTTCCAGCGTTTGATGACGAAGCTGAAGACGAAGTAGTAGATGACGCCGTAGGCGATGCCGATCGGGATGAGCCAGATCGCACCCTGCGCCTTGCCGAAGTTGAGCACGTAGTCGATCGCGCCCGCGGAGAACGTGAAGCCGTCGTGGATCCCGAGCGCGTTGACGAGTGCGAGCGACGTGCCGGTCAGGACCGCGTGCACGACGTAGAGCGGCCAGGCCACGAACATGAAGGAGTACTCGAGCGGCTCGGTGATGCCCGTGACGAACGAGGTGAGCGCGGCCGAGAGCATGATGCCGCCGACGACCTTGCGGTTCTGCGGCTTCGCGTGACGCCAGATCGCCAGGGCCGCGCCCGGGAGACCGAACATCATGATCGGGAAGAACCCGGTCATGAAGATGCCGGCGTGCGGGTCGCCCGCGAAGAAGCGGTTGAGGTCGCCATGCGCACCGTGGTAGTCGCCGATGATGAACCAGACGACCGAGTTGAGGATCTGGTGGAGGCCCGTCGGGATGAGCAGGCGGTTCGCCGCGCCGTAGATCCCGCCGCCGACGACCGAGTTGGACGCGACCGCGTTGCCGATCCAGGTGATCACGGCGTCGAACGGGATGTAGAGGAACGCCATCGCCACGCCGATGAACAGCCCGGCGAACGCGCTGAGGATCGGGACCAGGCGTCGGCCGGAGAAGAACCCGATGAAGTCGGGCAGCTTCGTCCGGTGGAACCGCTGCCAGAGCACCGCGGACACGAGCCCCATCACGATGCCGCCGAGGACCCCGTAGTTGATGGTGGGCACGGTGCCGGCGGCGTTCTTGTGGGTGCCGAGCACGATGGGCGACATCGCGGTGAACACGCTCGAGAGCACCATGTAGCCGACGACCGCGGCGAGGGCGGTCGACCCGTCGGACTTCTTGGCCCACCCGATCGCGATGCCGACGGCGAAGATGAGCGGCAGCCACGTGAAGACGCCGTTGCCGGCGGCGGAGATGACCGCGGCCCACTGCCCGAACCCGGGGATGGCGCCGAGCAGGTCGGCCTGCCCGAGGCGGAGCAGGATGCCGGCGGCCGGGAGCACCGCGATCGGGAGCATGAGGCTCCGGCCGAGCCGCTGCAGGTTGGCGAACGCGCGACTGGGCTTCTTGGCCGGTGGGGTGGACACCGGGACGGCTTCGGCCGTGGTCATGGTGGATCCTCTCGTCATCGGGTGGAGCATGGGTGGTTGATGCCCGGATCCCGCGTCGGTACTGTTCGAGAACAGTGCCGGTCCTGTCCGGTCATGACCAGTTCGCTGTAGTCTCCACATCAGCGTGGTCCGTGTCAACAACCCGGTCCCGGCCCCGTCGAGACCGCAGTTCATCCCCTGGAGGAGGACCCATGTCGAAGGCAGAAGCGATCGTGGCAGCACTCGGCGGCGCCGACAACATCGAGGAGGTCGAGGGCTGCATCACGCGCCTCCGCACCGAGGTGGTCGACCCGTCGCTCGTCGACGAGGCCGCGCTCAAGCAGGCGGGTGCGATCGCCGTCGTCGCCATGGGCACCGGCGTGCAGGTGATCGTCGGCCCCGAGGCCGACAACCTGGCGCAGGACATCGAGGACATCCTGTGACGGACGTCCGCACGCCGTTCGCCGGACCGGTCGTCGGGCTCGCCGACGTGCCGGATCCGGTGTTCGCGGGCCAGCTCGTCGGGGCGGGCGTCGCCGTGCGCCCGGACGAGCACGCCCGGTCCGTGACGGCGGTGGCGCCCGTGGCGGGCACGATCGTCAAGCTCCACCCGCACGCGTTCGCGATCGAGGGCGCCGAGGGCACGGACGTCCTCGTGCACGTCGGCATCGACACGGTCAAGCTCGGCGGTGCGGGGTTCGAGCTCCTCGCCGCCGAGGGGGACACCGTCGCGGCCGGCGACCCCGTCGTGCGGTTCGACCCGGCGGCGATCGTGGCGGCCGGCTACGCCCCGGTGTGCCCGGTCGTCGTCCTCGGTTCGACGCCCGACTCGGTCCCCCAGGACGCCGTGGGCAGCTCCGTGCCCGAGGGCGCGACGCTCTACACGACCTAGATCAGCGCGATCGTCCGCGGCGCCTCGGCCGAGACCTCCATCTGGACCCGGTACCGGTCGCTCCGGTACCAGCTCCGGGTGTGCTCCACCGGGCCCGGCTCGGCGAACGACACGCGGTCGAACACGAGCACGGGCGCCCCGGTCCGCGTGCCGAGGAGTGTCGCCACGTCGTCGCTCGCCGGGTCCGCCGCGACCGTCTGCACCGCGCGGACGATCGGCAGCCCGTACCGATCGGCCACCAGCGAGTACACCGAGCCGCTGAGGTCGTGCTCCAGGAGCCCCGGGTACGCGGCGCGCGAGAACCAGGCGTCGTCGATCGACACGGGGACGCCGTCGGCGAGCCGCAGGCGCTTCAGGTGGACGGCGACGTCGTCGGACTCGAGGTGCAAGGCGGCCGCGGTGTCCGCGGGCGCGACCCGTTCCTCCCGGACGAGCACGACCGTGGTCGGCGTGTGTCCGAGCGCACGCATCTCCTCGGTGAACGAGGCGAGGTGGAGCGTCGACTGCACGGGTCGGTGCGCGACGAACGTGCCCTTGCCGCGGACACGCGTCAGGTAGCCCTCGTTGACGAGTTGGCCGAGGGCCTCGCGCACGGTGATGCGGCTGACGCCGTACTCGGTGATGAGCTGCCGCTCCGAGGGGATGGCGGCGCCCGGCTGCAGTCGCTCGGTCACGAGTTCGAGCAGGATCCGCCGGAGCTGCGCGTGCTTCGGGATCGCGCTCTCGGTGATCCGTCGTGCCGCACCCTCGTCGCTGCGTCGTGCCACGCGTCGTACTCCTCGCCCGCAGTGGAGGCCCGGCGACCGGGGGCTGGTCCTGTGCGGACATGACCAGTCGAGCACACAGTAGCGAACAGCGCTGGGAGCGCCAGGGTCATCCGGCGGGACGGGACCGCGGGTGACAGCGGATCCCCGCCCGGGTGAGTGCGTGCCGTAAAGGAGCGACGCCGACGGGCGGATCGGTGCGGTTCGACGTCCTCGACACGTCCGGACCCGCACACCATGCGGTCTCGGGACGCCGACCCCCGACGCCCCGTGATGTGGAGGGACCCCGTGCTCGACGCGCCACTCCTCGCCGCCGCGATCGCCACGCACCTCGCCCTCGCCGCGGCCCTGACGGCCTTCGCGGCCCTCACGCTCCTGTGGTCCCTGCACACGCAGGCATCACCGGAGCGGGTGGCGCGGAGCCGGTTCGACCGGACGCCGCGGGCGTGCACGCGGTCGTTCTCGCTCCTCGTGCCGGCCCGGCACGAGGAGGGGGTCCTCGCGGACACGCTCGACCTGCTCGCCGCCCAGACGCACCCGCGGTTCGAGGTGATCGTCATCGTCGGGCACGACGACCGCGCGACGGCCCGGATCGCCGAGGCCGCGGCGGCCCGGCACCCGGACCACGTCCGCGTGGTGGTCGACCGGGGGCGGGTGAAGACGAAGCCGCGCGCCCTGAACCGTGGGCTCGCGGTCGCCGCGGGCAGCGTCATCGGGGTGTTCGACGCCGAGGACGACGTGCACGAGCGACTCCTCGAGCGGGTGGACGCGCGGTTCGCGGAGACGGGCGCGGACGTGGTGCAGGGCGGGGTGCAGCTGATGAACCACGCGCGGTCGTGGTGGCGCGTCCGGAACGTGGTCGAGTACGCGCTGTGGTTCGGGTCACGGCTGCACGCGCACGCGGCGGCGGGGGTCGTGCCCCTCGCGGGGAACACCGTGTTCGTCCGCCGTCGGGTGCTCGAGCGGATCGGCGGCTGGCAGGACGACTGCCTCGCCGAGGACTGCGAGCTCGGCATCCGGCTCTCCGCAGCGGGCGCCCGGATCGACGTCGTCACGGACCCGACGTACTCGACCCGCGAGGAGACCCCGCCGGACCTCCGGGGGCTCCTCCGCCAGCGCGTGCGCTGGAACCAGGGGTTCCTCCAGGTGCTGCGTGGCGGCGCCTGGAAGGGCCTCCCGTCGTGGCGGCGGCGCACGCTCGCCCGCGTCGTGCTCGGCATGCCGTTCGCGCAGGTGCTCATCGGCATGTCGGTCCCGGTGGCCGTCGTCGAGACGCTGGCGGTGCGCCTCCCGGTCCCCGTGACGCTCGTGACGCTCGCGCCCGTGGCGCCGTCCGCGCTCATGCTCGTGGTCGAGTGCCTCGCGCTCGACCAGTTCGGTCGCGCCTTCGGCCGTCGGGTCCGGCCGGCGGACCACGTCCGACTCGTGCTCGGGGCGATCCCGTTCCAGGTCGTCCTGTCCGTCGCGGCCGTCGTCGCGGTGTGGCGCGAGGTGCGCGGCGACCACTCGTGGCAGAAGACGGTGCACACCGGCCTGCACCGGCGTCAGCGGCGCGGTGCCCCCACGCCGGGCCGGGCCCCGGCGTGAGCAGCCGCTCCGCGGTCCTGCGGGGAGTGGTCTGGTGCGGACCCGTGCTCGTGGTCGAGATCGTGGCACTGTGCGTCGGCCTCGGCCGCACGCCCCAGCGCGCCGACGACGAGGGCACGTACGTCGCGCAGGCCTGGTCCTCACTGCACTCGGGCGCGCTCGCCCACTACACCTACTGGTACGACCATCCCCCGGCGGGGTGGATGCAACTCGCCCTGTGGTTCGGCGCGACGGGTGCGCTGGCACGGCACCAGTCCGCGGTGCTCGCCGGCCGGGAGGCCGTGGTCACCGCCACCCTCGCGGCCACGGTCCTGACCTGGCTGTTGACCCGACGCCTGGGCGGCTCCCCGGTCGCGGCCACCGTCGCGGCGGCGGTCTTCGCGATCTCGCCGCTGGCGGTCGCGTTCCACCGGATGGTCTACCTCGACGACCTCGCCGTGCCGTGGGTCCTGCTCGCGGCGGTCCTGGTCACGGCGCGACACCGTCAGCTGCCGGCCTGGGCCGGCGCGGCCGCCGCGTGCGCGGTCGCGGTCCTCACCAAGGAGACGACGGTGCTCGTCGTCCCGTTCCTGGCGTGGGTCGCCGCGCAGCGCGGGCACCCGGCCGTCCGCCGCACCGCCGCCGGTGTCGCGGTGCCGCTCTTCGTCCTGCTCGTCGCCGTGTACCCGGTGTCGGCCGCCATCAAGGACGAACTCCTCCCCGGCGCGGGTCACGTGAGCCTCCTGGGGTCGGCGTGGTTCCAGGTCGCCGGTCGGGAGGCCGGGGGTTCCGTCCTCGACGCGACGAGCGACACCGCGCGCACGCTGGCGTCGTGGTGGTCCCTCGACGCCCCCTTCGTCGTCGCCGGGCTCGCCGCCGCGGTGCTCGCCACGGCCCGGCAGCGGCTCCGCCCGATCGCCGTCCTCGTGCTCGGACACGTCGCCGTGGCGCTCCGGCCCGGCGGGTACCTGCCCGTCCCGTTCGTCGTCGTGCTCCTGCCGTTCGGTGCCGTCCTCGTGGCGCTCGTCGTGGAGGGCAGCCTGCGCCCATGGCTGCGACACGACCGCCGGTTCCCCCGGTCGTTGACGCGTGCCATGGCGGCCGGCACGGTGCTCGCGGTGGTCGCCGTCGGCGCGTTCTGGGTGCCGAGCGCCACGCAGGGCCTCCGCTGGCTGACGACCGCCGATGCCGACCGTCCGATGCGATCCGCCGAACGGTGGCTCGCCGCCCACGTCGGTCGGCACGCGGTCGTGGTGGTCGACGACGCCATGTGGCTCGACCTCGTGCGCGCCGGCCGTGACCCCGACGACGTCGTGTGGTTCCACAAGCTCGACAGCGATCCGGAGGTCCGAGGCCGCACCGACGACGGCCGCACGGTCGACTACGTGGTCACGACCGTGTCCGTGCGCGAGGACCTGCCGCACCTGCCCCTCGTCCGCGCCGCGGTGCGGCGGGCCGTGCTCGAACGACGGTTCGGTTCGGGCGAGGACCGCGTCGACGTGTGGCGGGTGGCACGACGGACGGGTGGCCGGGCGTGACGCCCGACCACCCGTCCGTGGTCCCGCGCGCAGTGCTCAGACGAGCGCGGTGAAGGACGCGTCGCGCACCAGGAGCGTCGTCGCGCCCTCCTCGACCTGCTGTTCCGCGTCGCTCGACAGCCCGAGGGACCAGTCGCCGCCGCCCGGGCGCTCCGGCAGCGTGAACTCGACGACGGTCTCGGACGCGTTGAGCAGCACCGCGACGACGTCCTCGCCGTCGGTGAGCAGCAGCGTCACCGCCATGTTGAGCGGGTCCTCCCAGTCGTCGTCGCCGAACGGCTCACCGTCGGCGCGGAGGATCTGCACGGTCTCGACGCCGTGCTCCGGCGCGACGCGGTACCACTCGGGGGTCAGGGCCGGGTGCGCCTTGCGGAACGCGATCGCCGAGGCGGTGAACGCCTGCAGCTCGCGGTCGGCGGCAGCCCAGTCGTACCACGAGATCTCGTCGTCCTGGCAGTAGGCGTTGTTGTTGCCGCCCTGGCTCCGGGCGATCTCGTCGCCCCCGAGGATCATCGGCACGCCCGTCGACAGCAGCAGCGTCCCGAGGAAGTTCCGGCGCTGCAGGTTCCGGTAGTCGTTCACGGAGCCGTCGTCGGTCGGTCCCTCGATGCCGCCGTTGAACGAGCGGTTGTCGCTCTCGCCGTCGTTGTTGTCCTCGCCGTTGGCCTCGTTGTGCTTCTCGGCGTACATCGTCAGGTCGGCGAGCGTGAACCCGTCGTGCGCGGTGACGAAGTCGACGCTGCACAGCGGGGAGCGGCGGGACGCCTCGTAGACGTCGGGGCTGCCGAGCACGCGCTGGACGGCGGCGCCGAGCGACCCCGGGGTGCCGCGCCAGAAGTCGCGGAGGTCGTCCCGGTACTTCCCGTTCCACTCGGACCAGTCCGCGGGGAACCCGCCGACCTGGTACCCGGCGGTGTCCCACGGCTCGGCGATCATCTTGACCTCACGCAGCACCGGGTCCTGGTGGATGATGTCGAGGAACGCGGAGAACTTCTCGGCTTCGCCGCCCTGGCGGGTGAGCGTCGTCGCGAGGTCGAACCGGAAGCCGTCGACGTGCATCTCCTCGACCCAGTAGCGCAGCGAGTCCATGATGAGCGCGAGGGCGGCCGGGTGGGCCACGTTGAGGCTGTTGCCGGTGCCGGTCGTGTCGAAGTAGTGCTCCTCGTCGCCCTCGACGAGCCGGTAGTACGACGTGTTGTCGATGCCCTTGAACGACAGGGTCGGCCCCATGTGGTTGCCCTCGGCAGTGTGGTTGTACACGACGTCCATGAAGACCTCGAGCCCGGCGGCGTGCAGGGCCTTCACCATCTCCTTGAACTCGCGCACCTGCTGCCCGGCGGTGCCCGACGACGAGTACTCGTTGTGCGGTGCGAGGAAGCCGATGGTGTTGTAGCCCCAGTAGTTCCGCAGACCCTTGTCGGTGAGCGTCGCCTCCTGGACGAACTGGTGGGTCGGCAGGAGCTCGACCGCGGTGACGCCGAGGTCGACGAGGTGCTGGATCGCGGCGGGGTGCCCCATGCCGGCGTAGGTGCCCCGGATCTCCTCGGGCACGTCGGGGTGCTGCTTCGTGAACCCCTTGACGTGCGTCTCGTACACGATCGTGTCGGACAGCGGGGTGCGGAGCGGGGCGTCGTCGTCCCAGTCGAACGCCCGATCGGCCACGACGCACTTCGGCATGGCGCTGGCGGAGTCGGTGTCGTCGATCTCGTCCGGGGCGTCCATCTTGTGCCCGAAGAGCGCCTGGCCCCACTCGTAGTCGCCGTCGATCGCGGTGGCGTACGGGTCGAGCAGGAGCTTCGCGGCGTTGTGGCGGAGCCCGTTCGCCGGGTCCCACGCACCGTGCACGCGGACGCCGTACCGGGTGCCGACGGCGACGTCCGGGACGATGTCGTGGAACACGTACCCGGTGCGGTTCGTGAGTTCGGTGCGGTGCTCGGTCCCGTCCTCGTCGAACCGGCAGAACTCGACGCGGTCGGCGGTGGCGGAGAACACGGCGACGTTGGCACCATCCTCGACGAGGGTGACACCGAGGGGATGACGGGAGGATCGGCTCATCCGTCCATCCAACCGGGCGAGGGCCGCGCGTGTCCGCAACCGACGCGACGGCCACGTTCCGGGGACAGCCGGGTACCCGACGCGCGTCCATGGAGAGCGCGTACCGTCCCCGGCATGACGGATCAGGAGCACGGACGGATCGACCAGGACGACCCCGAGACGACACAGACGGAACGGGTGACACGGATCCAGGACGACGCAGCGCGTCTCGGGCTCGCCATGGTGGGCGAGGCGACCGCGATGACGACCGGCGACGAGGACGCCTTCCGCGCGAGCGAGGAGAACCTCCGCGAGGTCGTCGCCGAACTCGTCGACGAACCACTCACGCCGCGACAGGAACAGGTCGTCGAGACCCTCGGGGCCATGGGCGGCAGCCTCACGGCCGGCCTCGGGAGCGCGCTCGCGCAGGAGCAGGACCGTGAGCCCACGGAGGTGCTCGGCGGTGCGGCCGCGAGCATCGTGTGGCAGCAGCGACTCGCCGACGTCGAACAGGACGTCGACGACATCGAGGACGTCGAGGACCGCTGAGCCACCACGCGCTCAGCGCGGGGTCGCCCTGCCGCTGGTGTGGACCCGGTCCTGCGGAGCGCGACGGAGCGCGACGACCATCCCCATGACCGCGGCGACCACGATGACCGCCGTCGCGGCGACCACGAGCAGCGGCGGAACGCCCACGGCGGCGTGCCCGCGGAACCCGAGGATCCCGTTGGAGAGCGCGTGCAGCAGCACGGCGCCCCAGAGCGCCCCCGTCACGCGTCGGGCCAGGTAGCAGGCCGAGCCGAGCACGAAGGTCGTCACGACCTGGTAGAGACCACCCGCCGCCTCACCCTGGTTGAGCAGGTGCATGAGGGCGAACACCGCGGTCGACACCAGCCAGACCGCCCATTCCGGTGTCGCCCGGCGGAGCCCCGACACGAGGATCCCACGGAAGACGAGCTCTTCGACCACCGCGACCGCGACCACGGCGACGACGAGAGCACCGAGGTACCCGGCGGCGCCGGAGCGGACCGGAGCGAGGAACGTCAGGACCGCCACCACGACGTACGCGACGAGTGCCGCCACCGCCCACCACGGGCGAGCGGACGCGCTCTCGGCGAGCACCCGACGCCACCCGCCGAACACGGTCACGATCACCGCGAACACGACCAGCAGCACGCCCTCGCCCGCCGACTGGTGCAGGAGCGCCTGCGACGACGACAGCGGGTTCACGCCCGACCCGGTGCTGACCGCCTGCCCGGCGAGGACGGCGAACGGGAGCACCAGCACCACCACGATCGTGACCGCGACGGCCAGCCACGGACGCTCGATGCGCGCCGGGAAGGGTCGTGGTCGGCCGGAGCGGTCGGGACCCGAGCGGGGTCCAGGCGAGGGCACGGGCGAAGCGGACATGGGCGACTCCTCGAGGACGAAACCTGGTATATCGGTCGTGGTCCAAGCCTAGGCGTGATCGAGGACGCCGAGGCGCGGGCCCCGCCACCCGGGACGTCGCCGCTCCGGACGTCGCCGCTCCGGACGTCGCCCGTCAGTCGAGCAGGAGCGCCGGCTCCTCCATGACGGACGCGACGTCCTGGACGAAGCGGCTGGCGACGTCGCCGTCCACCACACGGTGGTCGAAGCTCGCGCCGATCGTGGTGACCATGCGCGACCGGACCTCGCCGTCGACGACCCACGGCTTCGGCTTGATCGTGCCCATCGCGACGATCGCGACCTCGCCCGGGTTGAGGATCGGGGTTCCCGTGTCCATGCCGAACACGCCGATGTTCGTGATCGTGACCGTGCCCGCCGCCATGTCCTCGGGCGTCGTCTTGCCGTCCCTCGCCGTCAGCGTGAGCCGTTCGAGCGCCTGCGCGAGCTCGAACAGCGACATGTCCTGGGCGTCCTTGACGTTCGGCACGATGAGACCGCGCGGGGTGGCCGCGGCGATCCCGAGGTTCACGAAGTGGTGCACGATGATCTCGCGGTCGGTCCACGTCGAGTTCACGGTGGGGTTCCGCCGCACCGCCCAGATCACCGCCTTCGCCATGATGAGCAACGGCGACACCTTGACCCCGGCGAACGTGGGCGAGGTCTTGAGTCGTGCGACGAACTCCATCGCACGGCTCGCGTCGACGTCGACGAACAGGCTGACGTGCGGCGCGGTGAACGCGCTCGACGTCATCGCGGTCGCGATCGCCTTGCGCACGCCCTTGACCGGGATCCGCTCTTCGCGCACGTCGCCCCACTCGGGGGTCTCGAGGTTGCGGAACACCGTGGCCTGGGTCGCGGAGCGGATGACGTCGTCGCGCGTGACCTCGCCCGCGAGCCCGGTCGCGACGACGGCGGTCAGGTCGACACCGAGGTCCTTCGCGAGCTTGCGGATCGGCGGCTTGGCGACGACCGGCAGCGCCGACGCGGCCGGCACGCTCGCGGGGCGACGCGCTGCAGCCGCCTCGTGCGCGGCCTCCTGGTCGGCCCGAGCGGTCGCCCGCCCCGCCTCGACGGCCACGGCGGCAGCGCGACGGGCACCGGGCCGGCGGCGCGACGGCGCACCGGCGGCGGACCCGTAGCCGACGAGGACCGCGCCCGACGCCTCGTCGGTGCCGAGCGGCATCGCGGTGTCGGCGATCTGCGGGGTCGTCGTGACGGTCGGTGCGTCGAGGACCGCGGTCGTGCCTCCCGACCGGTCGGGGCCCGCAGCACCCGCCGCGGTGCCGGCGGACGCGGAGTCGGCCGCCCCGGCGCCCGAGCGGGCCCCGGTGGGGCCGCTCTCGCCGGTGCCGCCCTCGCCGGTGCCGACCTCGACCGGGCAGTCGACCTGGATGATCGGCACGCCGACCTCCACCGTGGCGCCCTCGTCCACGAGCAGCCGCGTCACCGTCCCCGCGAACGGCGAGGGGAGCTCGACGAGCGACTTGGCGGTCTCGATCTCGACGAGGACCTGGTCGACACTGACCTCGTCCCCGAGCGCGACGCGCCACTGCACGATCTCGGCTTCGGTGAGGCCTTCTCCCACATCGGGGAGCGGGAATTCTGCGACGGGCATGGTGACTCCGTTCTCGGTCGGGCCGGCGCGGCCAGGGAACCGCGCTCGGACAGGATCAGTAGGCGAGCGCGCGGTCCACGGCCTCGAGCACGCGGTCGGCGTCGGGCAGGTGCAGGTGCTCCAACTTCGACTGCGGGAACGGGATGTCGAACCCCGAGACCCGCAGGGGCGGTGCCTGGAGCGTGTAGAAGGTCTTCTCGGCGATGGTCGCCGCGATCTCGCTGCCGAGACTGACGAAGCCGGAGGCCTCTTGCGCGATCACGACACGGCCGGTCCGACGAGCGGACTCGAGCAGGGGCTCCCAGTCGATGGGCGACAGCGATCGGAGGTCGACGACCTCGAGGCTCGTGCCCTCGGTCTCGGCGATCTCGGCCGCCTGGAGCAGCGTCGACACCATCGCGCCGTGCCCGACCACCGTGACGTCGGACCCCGTCCGGGCGATGCGCGTCGTGTGCATCGGGACGCCGCCGTCGACCAGGTCGACCTGCCCCTTCGGCCAGTACCGGCTCTTCGGCTCGAGGAACACGACCGGGTCCGCCGACCGGATCGCCTCCTGGATCATCCAGTAGGCGTCGTTCGGGGTGCTCGGGCTCACCACGCGGAGGCCCGGGGTGTGCGCGAAGTACGTCTCGGGGCTCTCCTGGTGGTGCTCGACCGCGCCGATGTGGCCGCCGTAGGGGATCCGGATCACGACGGGCACCGACATGTGGGCCGGCAGGCGGTTCGCCATCTTCGCGAGCTGCGACGTGATCTGGTCGAACCCGGGCCACACGAAGCCGTCGAACTGGATCTCGACGACGGGCCGGTACCCGCGGAGCGCCAGGCCGATCGCGGTGCCGATGATCCCCGACTCGGCGAGCGGGGTGTCCATGACGCGCTGCGACCCGAACCGCTCCTGCAACCCCTCGGTGATCCGGAACACGCCACCGAGCGTGCCGATGTCCTCGCCCATGAGCAGCACCCGCGGGTCCTGCTCCATCGCGGCGGCGAGCCCGGCGTTCAGCGCCTTCGCCATCGGGAGGACCGGGGTCGGATCCGACGGGACCGCCCCCGCACCCGGGTGGGTGCGCAGGGTGTAGTCGACGAGCTCCTCGGTCCCGCTCACGCGGCATCGCCTCCTGCGGTGTCGTGGGCCGCCTCGTACGCGCGCAACCACGCGCGCTGCTCGGCGACGCGTGGGTGCGCCTCGCGGTACACGTGGTCGAACATGGCCTCCATCGGCGGGACCTGGAGGGCCGTGGTCCGGCGTCGCACGTCGGCCGCGACGTCCTCGGCCTCCTCCTCGATCGCGGCGAGCCACGACTCGTCCACGCCGCGCGCCCGCAGGTGACGCTCGGACCGGACGATCGGGTCGCGCGCGACCCATGCGGCGAGTTCGTCGTCGCCGCGGTACCGCGTCGGGTCGTCCGAGGAGGTGTGTGCGCCGATCCGGTAGGTCTCGGCCTCGATGAAGCGGGGGCCGCGACCGGCGCGGGCGTCGTCGGCGGCCGCGAGGGTCGTCGTGTAGGCCGCGAGGACGTCGTTGCCGTCGATGTGCACACTGGGGATCCCGAACCCGCGGGTCCGGTCGACGAGCGGCGTGGGCGACTGCACGGACACCGGCACCGAGATCGCCCAGTGGTTGTTCTGCAGGAAGAACACCACGGGCGCACTGGTGCTCGCGGCGAAGACGTACGCCTCGCTGACGTCGCCCTGGCTCGTCGCACCGTCGCCGTAGTAGACGATCGTGCAGGCGTCGACCCCCGGGTCGCCCGTACCGACCACGCCGTCGAGCCGCTGCCCCATCGCGTAGCCGGTGGCGTGCAGGGCCTGGGAGCCGATGACGAGCGTGTAGATGTGGGTGTTGCCCCGGGCGTCCGGGTCCCACCCGCCGTGGGCGTTGCCGCGGAACACGCCGATGATCTCCATCGGGTCGACACCGCGGGTCAGGGCGACGGCGTGCTCCCGGTACGAGGGGAACACGTGGTCCTGCGGACGCAGGGCGTGCGCGGACCCGACCTGGGCGGCCTCTTGCCCGTGGCTCGGTGCCCACAAGCCGAGCTGGCCCTGTCGCTGCAGGTTCGCCGCAGTGTGGTCGAAGCGTCGGGTGACGACCATGTCGCGGTGCAGACCGAGCAGGACGTCGTCGGGGATGTTCCGCGCGACAGCGGCGTACTCGGCGTTCGTGTCGTCCTCGACGAACCGCCCGTCGGGGTCGAGGATGCGGATCGTGGTCGTCGCGGGACCCGCGGCGGGGGAAGGCATGCGGACCAACCTACTGGCCGCGCGAGGCCCTACTCCGTGAGACTCCCGACAACGTGCTGGGCGGTCCGCAAGAGCGTGTCGACAGCCTCCGACTCCCCGATCGACACCCGGATGCCCTCGGGAGCGAACGCGCGCACCATGATCCCGGCCCGCTCGAACGCCTCGGCGGCGGCGGCTGTGCGCTCACCCGTCGGCAGCCAGACGAAGTTGCCCTGCGCGACCGGGACGCGCCAGCCCTGGTCGAGCAGGGCGTCGCGCACGCGGTCCCGGAGCGCCGCGATGCGGTCGACCCGCTCGAGGAGTTCCGGCTCGCGCTCCAGGCTCACGAGCGCGGCCGCCTGGGCCTGCGCCGTGACCGACAGCGGGATCGCGGTCGACCGGGCGGCGTCGAGCACGGACGCCGGGCCGAGCGCGTAGCCGATGCGGAGGCCCGCGAGCCCGTACGCCTTCGAGAACGTCCGGAGCACGACGAGGTTCGGGTAGCGCTCGAGCAGCCCGGCGCCGCGGACGGCGTCCGGGTCCGTCACGAACTCGGCGTAGGCCTCGTCGAGGACCACGAGCAGGTCGGTCGGCACCGACTCCATGAACGCGGCGAACTCGGCGCCCGTGACGATCGGCCCGGTCGGGTTGTTCGGCGAGCAGACGATCACCATGCGGGTCCGCTCCGTGACCGCGGCCGCCATCGCCGGCAGGTCGTGGCCACCGTCCAGTCGGTTCGGGACCTGCACGCTCTCGGCACCCGCGACCGTGACGAGTCCGGGGTAGGCCTCGAACGACCGCCAGGCGTAGACGACCTCGTCACCCGGGCCCGCCGCGGCCTTGGCGAGCTCGTGCAGGATCGCGACGCTGCCGGACGCGACGTGGACCTCGTCCACCGTCAGTCCGAACCGGGCGGCGAGGACCGCCCGCACCGCGATCGCCGAGGCGTCCGGGTACCGGTTGTACGCGGTCTGGCGCTGGACGGCCTCGACCACGCCGGGCAACGGGTCGAACGGGTTCTCGTTGCTCGAGAGCTTGAAGGCGTCGCCGGGCGCCTGACGGCCCTGTCGGTAGGCCGGGAGCGCCGCGATCTCGGGACGGAGGCGGACGGGCTGCTGGGTCACCCGGTCAGCCTAGCGACGCACACCGTCCGGCCCTCGGCGCAGGGCGGTCCCCGCGGGCAGTATGGGGGCATGCGATTCCTCGTCCGACTCGTCGTCAACGCCGTCGCCCTCTGGCTCACGACGCTCATCGTCCCCGGCGTGCACGTCGACGCCTTCGGCGATCAGGGGCTCGTCGCCACCGTCCTGACCTACCTGCTCGTCGCGTTCGTGTTCGGGCTCGTGAACGGGATCATCGGGACGCTGATCCGCATCGTCGCGTTCCCGATCTACATCCTGACGCTCGGGCTCGTGTCGTTCATCGTGAACGCCGTCCTGCTGCTCGTCGTCGCCGGGATCTCGACCTCGATCGGCTTCGGTCTGCGGGTCGACAGCTTCGGGTGGGGCATCGTCGGCGCGTTCGTGCTCGCCGTCTTCGCCTGGCTCATCGGCCTCCTGGCCCGCCCCGTCATCCGGCACGCCCGGGCCTGACCCCGCCCTTCGCCTTCTCCCCCCCTCTCACCCGCGAGATCGCACTCGTTGCCGCTTGGCACGGGTCCAAAGCGGCAACGAGTGCGATCTCGCCGGAGTGGTGGGCACGACGAAGGGCCCCGACCGATGGTCGGGGCCCTTCGCGTGCGTCAGGACTGCAGCTCAGCGGGACCGGCCTCGGCGCCGGCACCGACGCGGAGGGTCTGGCCGCTCGGGTTGCCGGTCGTGACCTCGATCCGGCGGGGCTTGGCGGCCTCGCTGACCGGGATCGTGACGCTGAGCACGCCGTTGTCGTAGCTCGCCGCGATGCGCGCCGTGTCCAGCCCCTGCCCGAGCGTCAGCTGGCGCAGGAACGAGCCCGACTGGCGCTCGCGGGTGATCCACTTGGCGCCGTCCGGGGCCCCGACGGTCCGCTCGGCGCGGATCGTCAGGAGCTGACCGTCGACGTCGATGTCCACCGAGCCCGGGTCGATGCCCGGCAGGTCCGCGCTCAGGACGTAGTGGTCGCCGTCGCGGTAGAGGTCCATCGGCATCACACGGGGACCGCGGCTCTCGAACAGGCTGCTCGCCATGCGGTCGAGCTCACGGAACGGGTCGAAGTTGGCCATCGTCATCAGCTCCTTCGTGTCGAGTGATCGAGGACTTGAGTCGCGTCGACTCAAGCTGTGACCAGATTAGCACTCGGGCAGGTCGAGTGCTAGAAGGATGCCGAGAGGTCGCCGAGTCTTCGCCGAGATCCCGGTCGGCCGGTCCGGCCGACCGGTCCGGCTGGCCGGTCCGGCCGGCTGGCCGGGACCACCGTCAGGCCCGCCGCACCCGCAGCGTCGCGATCTCGAACGGACGGAGCGTCAGCGTCACGGGCTCGTCCGCACCCCAGGCACCCGAGCCCGGCTCGCCAGCGGCGAGGTCACGCTCGAGCAGGTCGGTCCGCGTGACCGAGGCCACGGGGAACCCGAGGTCGACGAGCACGTCCGTCGCCCGCCCGCCGCGTGCCTCGTACAGGCGGACGACGACGTCGCCGGAGCGGTCCTCCGCGAGCTTGACGGCCTCCACGAACACCGCCGGGTCCGACACGGTGACGATCGGTGCGACCGGGGTGTCACCCGCGACCGCGCGCACCGGCAGGTTGAGCCGGTACCCACTGTCGGCGGCGTCGAGCACCGTCGCTCCCACCCGGAGGACCGTGCGGAACACGTGCCGGCCCTGGTCCGCCGACGGGTCCGGGAACTTCGGCCCGCGCACGAGCGATTCACGCACGAGCGTCGTGGTCCCGCCGTCGGGCCGCGTCACGCGGGTGATGTCGTGCCCGTACGTCGAGTCGTTCGCCACCGCGACGCCGAACCCCGGCTCGGCCACGTGCACCCAGCGGTGCGCGCTCGTCTCGAACCGCGCGAAGTCCCACGAGGTGTTCTGGTGGGTCGGCCGGTCGATGTGACCGAACTGGATCTCCGACGACGCCTGGTCGGCCTTGACGTCGATCGGGAACCCGAGCTTGAGCAACTTCTGCTGCTCGTGCCAGTCGACCTCGGTCTCGACGTGGAGTTCCGGCTCGCCGCGGAGGGCCGAGAACCGGGTGGTGACGGTGGAGTCGTGGAACGCACGGGTCACGACGAGCCGGTCCCCCTCGACCGCGATCGTGTCGGCCGTCGCGAGCTCGGTCGCGTGCCGCTGGTACGACCGGTCGATGTCCCAGGCGTCCCACTGGTTCGGGGTGTCGCGGAACACCGTGTACAGCGCGCCCCGGGTGCCGGGGGCGATCGCCTCGCGCCCCGACGCCGCGTCGACGACGGATGCCACGAGCCCGTCGTCGTCGACCGTCGCCACCACGCGACCGGTGTCGAACACCCACGCGTCGCCCTGCCGGACGGGAGGAACGGCTTCCGGCTGCGGGACGACCTCGCCAGCCAGCGCGGTCACCCCCTCCGCGCGCACCGGCGCCGCGTTGAAGCGCACGACCGCGCCGGTCGTCCCGTCACCGCCGACACCGAGGGCGTCCGCGGTGGTCGGCGCGTCGAGCGGACCCGCACCGTCGGCGATCGCGGTCGAGGAGGCGGCGACCCCGGCGAGCGCGGCGGCTCCCCCGTTGGCGAGCGCGGACGTCGACGTGCCGATGAGCCCCTCGAGCGTCGCCGCGACGGCCGCGTAGTGCTCCTCCGCGACCTCGTACACCCAGGCGATGCTCGAGCCGGGGAGGATGTCGTGGAACTGCTGGAGCAGCACGGTGTGCCAGGCGTCCTCGAGCGCCGCGTACGGGTACTCGAGCCCCAGTCGCACGGCTGCGGTGGTCGCCCAGAGCTCGGCCTCGCGGAGCAGGTGCTCCGACCGCCGGTTCCCCTGCTTCGTCCGGATCTGCGACGTGTAGGTGCCGCGGTGGAACTCGAGGTACATCTCGCCCGACCAGACTGCGGGCGTCGGCAGCAGGCGCTCGAGCTCCTCGTACACGTCGGTCGGGGTGCCGAGCTCGACGCGCGGCGAGCCCTCCAGGTCGTGCTGGCGGTGCGCCGCGGCGAGCATCTCGGGCGTGGGGCCGCCACCGCCGTCGCCGAACCCGTACAGGAGCATCGAGACGTCGGCGGTGCCGCGCTCCTTGTTCTGCCGTTCGCCGCGGTGCAGGTCCGCCGGGGACAGCTCGGAGTTGTACGTGTCCGCGGGCGGGAAGTGCGTGAGCACCCTCGAGCCGTCGATGCCCTCCCAGTGGAACGACGTGTGCGGCATGACGTTCGTCTCGTTCCACGACGGCTTCTGCGTCAGGAACCACCGGGAGCCGGCCGCGCGGATGATCTGCGGGAGGGCGCCGGTGTAGCCGAACGAGTCGGGCAGCCAGGCCTCGCGGGGTTCGAACCCGAGCTCGTCGATGAAGAACCGCTTGCCGGCGACGAACTGCCGAGCGAGGGCCTCACCGCCGGGGAGGTTCGTGTCCGACTCGACCCACATGCCGCCGACCGGGATCCAACGGCCCTCGGCGACCCGCTCCTTGATGCGGGCGAAGACCTCCGGGTAGTGGTCCCGCATCCACGCGTACTGCTGGGCGCTCGAGCAGGCGAAGGTGAACTCGGGGTCGCGGTCCATGAGCTCGAGGACGTTCGAGAACGTCCGGGCACACTTGCGGATGGTCTCGCGCACGGGCCACAACCACGCCGAGTCGATGTGGGCGTGCCCGACGGCCACCGCGCGGTGGGACGCCGTCGAGGCCGGGACGTCGAGGACGTCGCGCAGCACCGCGCGGGCGTCGGCGGCGGTGCCCGCGACGTCGTCGGGGTCGATCGCGTCGGCGGCACGCTCGAGCGTGCGGAGGATGTCGGCACCGCGCGTCGAGTCCGTCGGCAGTTCGGTGAGGAGCCCGCGGAGCACCCACAGGTCCTGCTGGAGTTCCCA
Organism: Curtobacterium sp. MCBD17_028; assembly: GCF_003234875.1. Taxonomy (NCBI): domain Bacteria; kingdom Bacillati; phylum Actinomycetota; class Actinomycetes; order Micrococcales; family Microbacteriaceae; genus Curtobacterium; species Curtobacterium sp. MCBD17_028. The sequence goes on from NZ_QKTQ01000003.1 coordinate 192,854, forward strand.
GACGACGTCGTCCCGCTCCGCGAGTGCGAGCTCCCGGAGCCGGTAGATGGGCTCGTGCCCCGCCGTGCGCTTCGATCCGAGCGGCGTCGCGTCGTACGCGAAGTGACCGCCGACGTCGGGGTTCGCGGCCGCCTCGATCCAGAGGTCCACCGTGCCACCCGGCCCGGCCGTGACCGGCACCGCGGTGTTGCGGGGCTCGATCGCCTTGACGGTGCTGCCGTCCGGCCGGAAGACGAGCCCCTCGGCCTGGAACCCGGCCTGGCGCGCACTGAAGCCCAGGTCGACGACGAGGTCGACGCTCGTGCCCTCGGCGGTGCCGAAGTCGTCGGGCACGGTCCCCGTCACGTGGAACCAGGTCGTGCCCCAGGGCTTCCCACCCCACGGGTCGCCGATCGCGAACGGCTCGTACGGCTGCGCGACGGCCTCGGTGAACGGCACGGGTTCGTCCGGCACCTGCCAGGCCGTGATCGTGACGGGAGCGGTCCGGCGGTGCACGTGGGGGTCGATGCGGTCGCGGACGAGCCGGGCGATGCGGCTCTGGACGAGGGGTTCGTCGTGGTGCACGGGGATGCCTTCCTGGTGACGGGCGTGCGTGTGGAGGGGTCGGTGGTGACGGATCCGGTCGTGGCGGGACCGGCGCTGGTGGACGGGCCGGGGCGTGGCGGGGCTGCGGTCCGTGACGGATCGCGGTCGGGCCTCCCGGGCGTCAGCCCTTGATGCCGCCCGCCAGCGCGTTCCCGCCGCCGAGGCCGCGGGAGACGATCACGTAGAGGGCGATCACCGGGACGGAGTAGAGGATCGAGAAGGCGGCGAGCTGCCCGTACGCCACCGATCCGTACTGCCCGAAGAAGTTGAAGATGCTGACCGCGGCGGGTTGCTTGTCGGGTGAGAGCAGCAGGACGAACGGGACGAAGAAGTTCCCCCACGCCTGGATGAACACGAAGATGAACACGACGGCGATCCCCGGACGCATGAGCGGCACGACGATCCGGGTCAGCGTCGCCATCATCGAGGCACCGTCGGTCCAGGCGGCCTCCTCGAGCTGCACCGGCACGGAGTCCATGAAGTTCTTCGCCATCCAGATCGCCATCGGCAGGCTCGTCGCGGCGAGGAAGAACACGGTCCCGGCGACGTTGTCGATGAGGTTGAGCGACACGAACAGGCTGTAGACCGGCACCATCATCGCGGTGATCGGCAGGCCCGTCCCGAACAGGATCCCGTACAGGAACGGCTTGTTGACCCGCATCCGGTAGCGCGACAACGGGTACGCGGCGAGGATCGCGATGACGACCGTGACGATCGCGCACCCGCCCGACAGGATGAGGCTGTTGAGCAACGGCACGAACGCGAGCTGCGGCGTGAGGACCTTCGTGAAGTTGTCGAGGGTGAAGTGCGTCGGCAGCTTGACGCTCAGGGTCGCGCTCGCGTCGAACGATGCGAGGACGAGCCAGACGAGCGGCACGGCGAAGCAGATCGCGACGATCGCCAGGACGACGTTCGCCACCCAGCGCATCGTCCGGTGCCCCGGGCTCGTCATGTGCAGCGACCGGGCGTGGTCGCGGGCACCCGTGCGCGCGTTCCCCGGCGCGGTGGCCGTGGGTTCGTCGATCGTGATGGCCATGGTCAGTCCACCTCCGGCTTCAGCGCCCGGATGTACACGATCGAGAAGACCGCGCCGACGATGAGGAGGATCGTCGCGATGGCCGTCCCGAACCCGAGCTGCGAGAACTTGAACGCCTCCTGGTACGCCAGGATCGGCAGGGTCGAGCTGTTCGTGCCGGGGCCGCCACCGGTCATCACGTAGATGAGGGTGAACACCGACAGGGTCTGCAGGGTGGTGAGCATGAGGTTCGTCGAGATGCTCCGCCGGATGACCGGCAGGGTGATGTACGCGAGCCGCTGCCAGCCGGTGGCACCGTCGACCTCGGCGCTCTCGGTGATCTCGTCCGGGACCTCCTGCACGGCCGCCGAGTAGACGAGCATCGAGAACGCGGTCCCGCGCCAGATGTTCGCCAGGATGATCGCGATCATCGGGTACGTGTAGAGCCAGTTCGCGCCGGTGATCCCGATCATCGACAGGAACGTGTTGAGCGTGCCCTTGTCGTTGAAGAACGCGTAGGCCGCGAACGACGCGACGATCTCGGGGAGCACCCACGCGGCCACCACGAAGGTGCCGACGAGTGCCCGGATCACCCGGTTCGCCTCCCGCATGAGCAGTGCCAGGCCGAGGCCGAGCACGTTCTGCCCGATCACCGCGGAGCCGATGAGGAACACGAGCGTCAGCAGCACGGACTTCGGGAAGTCCTTGTCCTGGAACAGGTCGACGTAGTTCTTGAGTCCGACGAACTGCTGGCTCGACGCGGCCGCGCCGGTGAGCGCGGAGTTCGTGAACGAGCCGTAGAACGACGAGATGATCGGCCCGACCAGGAACACGACGATGAGGACCATCGCCGGCACGAGCGGCGTCGCCCGTGCGGCCGTGCGCAGGCCGTGTCCGCTCCGCCGCCGGGGCGGGTCCGTTCGTCGGGGTCCGCGGGTGCCGGGCAGGGCCGGCGCGATCTGGGTTGCCATCGGGGTACCGCCTCTTCGCTGGGTCGTGGCCGGTGGGGTGGGGTGACCGGGTCGGGCCGGGAGGCGCGGTGCGGGCCCGTCCGGGCTCGCAGGCTCGCCCGGCGCCCGCCGCGGATCGCTGGCGCGATCCCGCTGAGCGGCGGGCGCCCGGCCGGCCCACCTACTTGATCTGGACGGTGTGGTCCTGACCGACCACCCCGATCACCGCCTTGTCGTAGGTCGCAGCCGCCTGTTTCGGCGTCTGCTGCCCGGTCATCACGGACTCCATGGCCACCTGGATGGCGTTCGAGATCTGGCTGTAGTCGCTCGTCGCCGGGCGGAAGTTCGTGTGTTCCACGAGTCCGGAGAAGAACTTGAACGTCGGGTTGGACGCGTCGTAGGTCGGGTCCTCGGCGACGTCACTGCGCACCGCGATCTGGCTGTTCTGGATGTCGTACTTGAGCGACCCCTGCTTGTCCAACGCCATCGTGATGAAGTTGAACGCGGCCTGCGGGTTCCCGGAATGCGCCCCGACCGCGAGCGTCCAGCCACCGGACATGCTGTTGTAGCCCGGGGCCTGGCCGTTCTGCGTCGGCATCGGCGCCTGGCCGAGCACGCTCGACCACTGCGACCACGGGGCCGTCCCGGTCTTCAGCCACGTGCCGGACTGCCACGAACCGTCGAGGTCGATCGCCAGCTGGCCCTTCGGCAGCCACGTGTTCGCGACGGTCGTGCCGACGTTCGGGTCGAGTTCCTGCTGCGGTGTCGGGCCGAGGCCGCCCTGGTAGACGTCCTTGACGAACTGGAGCGCGTCGACGAACTGCTTCGAGCCCGTCACCCACTTCTTGTTCTGGTAGAGGGTGTTGCCCTTGCCGTCCGCCCCGTACAGGAGCATCTCGAAGCCCTGCATGGTGGAGGCCTCGCCCTGCGGCTTGCCCGAGTACATGTGGAACGGGATGACGCTCGGGTCCTTGGCCTTGATCGTCTTCGCCGCGTCGAGGACGTCCTGCCAGGTCTTCGGCTGCCACGGGACGGGCAGCCCGACCTTCTTGAAGATGTCCTTGTTGTACCAGAGTGCCCGGGTGTCGGTGCCCATCGGGACGCCGTAGGTCTTGCCGTCGACGCCCTGCCCCGCCTGCTTGGCGTTCGTGTAGAACTTGCTCCAGTCGCTCCACTTGGCCGTGTACTTGTCGAGCGGCAAGAGGTACCCGGCCTGCGCGTCCGCCTTGACGAGGAACGTGTCCTCGTACATGACGTCGGGCGCGGTGGCCGACGCCTTGTTCATGAGCGCGAGCTTCGTGTAGTAGTCGTTCTCCTGCGCCTGGATCGGCACCAGGTCGACGGTCATGTTCGGGTACTTCTTCTCGAACGCCGCCTTGACGTCCTTCATGTGGTGGTCGAGCTGCTGGAAGCTGCCGAACTTCTGGTAGGCGATCTTGATGGTGTCGCTGCTCGAGGATCCCGAGCTGCTGCACCCGGCCAGGGCCAGGGCTGCGACCGCTGCTGCTGCGACCGCGGCGATGAGACGAGGGCGTTTCATGGTGCTCCTTTGCTCCACAGGACGCTTCGGGCTCCCTTGCCCGGTCCGCGATTAGTCCACCGTATGGACTTAATGCTTGTCAAGCACCACGGGGGTGCGTTTCGCCCCGATCCCGCGAGATCGCACTCGTTGCCGTTCAGCACGCGCTCAGAGCGACAACGAGTGCGATTTCGCGGAGAGGGGGCTGCCTGGCCGACCGGCGGCCGGGGCGGCACTCAGCGGTCGATGAGCAGGGTGGAGGCCCGGGGCGACAACGTCGTGTCGAGCACCAGACACGCCGCTCCCACGGCGGTGACGTCCTCGTCGATCTCGCTCTGCTCGACCACGACGGGGTGCTTCGCCACGAGGACCGGCGACGACGCGATCGCCTGCGCGGCCGCGGGCAGGGCCTCCACGGCGATGCGCGACCAGAAGGGTCCGCCGAACACGACGCGGTCCACGTCGAGCAGGTTGACGATGACCACGACCGCACGGCCCATCGCGGTGCCGGCCGCCGCGGCGATCGCCCGCGCGATCGGGTCGCCCTCCGCGACCAGGGCCGACAGCTCGGAGAACGCGGCGTCGACCGCGGCCACGTCGGTGGGGCCGTCCCCGGTCGCCCAGGGCGCGCCGATGTCCAGTCCGGCCGCGGCGCCGAAGCGGACCAGGCGCTCGGGCGTCACGGTGTCGCCGACCTCGGCCCGGCCCTCCCCCGACCGGGTGGCCCGGGTCGTCACCGGCGCGGTGCCGACCCCCCGGCTGCCGCGGTCCGGTGTCCGGCGCGGGCCCGGCCCCTCGGGCAGCTCGGCCAGCAGGCCCTGGTCGATCATGATGTGGCCGGCGTCGCCGGCGTTCCCGCCCGCTCCGCGGAGCGGCTCGTGGTCGATCACGAGCCCGACGCCGAACCCGGTGCCGTAGTACACGAAGGCGAAGTTCCGGGCCGACGCCTCGTCGGTCAGCCACATCTCGCCGACGGCGGCGGCCGTCACGTCCTTCTCGAGCAGGACCGGGAGGCCCGTGGCCGCGGCGAGCGCGTCGCGCACCGGGACGTCCCGCCACCGGGGCAGGAACGGCGGGTCGAGGACGACGCCCCGTTCCGGGTCGATCGGTCCGGGCGAGGCCACCCCGACGCCGAGCACCGCCGCGCGGTCGACGCCTGCGTCGGTGACGAGTCGCTCGACCGCGTCGGCCATCGTCGACACGACGTCGTCCGGGTTCGCCGCGGAGGGCGTCGGGACGCTCGCCCCGGCGACGACCGCCCCCGTGAGGTCGAGGAGCACGCTCGTGACGACCGCCGGGTCGACGTGGACACCGACGGCGTACCGACTGGTGGGATCGAGTCGGAGGATCGTGCGGGGTTTGCCGCGGCCCGCGACCACGGTGCCCGACTCGACGACCATGCCCGCGTCGATGAGGTGCCGGGTGACGTTGGACACGGTCTGGGGGCTGAGCCCCGTGCGGTCGGCGAGCTCGACGCGACTCAGCCCGTCGGTGCTCCGGCGGATCGCGTCGAGGACCACGGTGCGGTTGAACCCGCCGATGGCCGGGAGGTTGGCACCGCGTCGATGCTCGGCCATCGCTCCTCCGTTCGTCCGGGGCCGACCCTATCGCCCGACCCGCCACGCCCGGGCGTCCTGGTTCTCCGGAAGCTCGTGGCAGCCCCTCTGGTCCGCTCGCAGGAGCACCGCTACCCTGACCGGCATGACGGACCTCCGCCTCGAGCCCCTCTCCGCCGCGACGATCGTCGCGGCGAACTCGCTCACGCTCAAGCCAGGGCAGGAGCAGTACGTCCAGCCGGTGTCGCACTCCATCGCCGAGGCCTACGTCCGACCGACGACGGCCTGGCCGCGCGTGGTGCTCGACGGCGACGAGGTCGTCGGGTTCATCATGGGGAACTTCGACGCCGAGAACAGCCAGGAGGAGCTCCGCAGCTGCATCTGGCGGCTCAACGTCGCCGCTTCGGCCCAGGGCCGCGGAGTCGGCCGGTTCGCCGTGCACGGCCTGGCAGAGGAAGCCCGCTCGCGCGGGTTCGACCGGCTGACCGTCATGTTCGAGCCCGGCGACGACGGCCCCGAGCCGTTCTTCCGCGCGATCGGGTTCCAGGTCATCGGCGAGACGCAGTACGGGGAGCACTTCGCCGCCCTGACACTCTGAACCCGGTGGTGGACGAGCCCGGAGACCCCGGCACGGACTTCGGCGCCGCGGTGGCCGATGTGGTCCGCGGCATCCCGCCCGGCCGGGTGATGACGTACGGCGACGTCGCGGCGGTGCTCGGCTCTCGGGCGTCGCGGCAGGTCGGCCGGGTCATGGCGCACGAGGGCCACGGTCTGCCGTGGTGGCGCGTCGTCCGCGCCGGGGGTCTGCCGCCCGTCGAGCACGAGGCCCGCGCCCTCGAGCACTGGCGCACCGAGGGGACCCCGCTCCGGCCGGGCACCCCGACCTGGAGGGTCGACATGCGTCGGGCGCGTTGGTCGCCCTCCTGAACCGCTCGCGGGGGACACACCCTGACCGGAGTCGGCCTGCACCGCGCGTACCGTCCCGGGGGGCCGGGCGTTCCCGTCGTCCGGCGACGAACAGGAGGAGCACCATGCGAGCAGTCGTCTACAACGGACCGCGCGACGTCAGCGTCCAGGACGTCCCCGACGCCCGGATCGAGAAGCCGACCGACATCCTCATCCGGGTGACCGCCACGAACATCTGCGGGTCGGACCTGCACATGTACGACGGCCGGACGGACATCGAGCCGGGCAGCGTCTTCGGACACGAGAACCTCGGCGAGGTGATCGAGGTCGGCTCCGGGGTCGAGAAGGTCTCGGTCGGCGAGCGCGTCGTCCTCCCCTTCAACATCGCCTGCGGCTTCTGCAAGAACTGCGAGCGCGGCTGGTCGAGCTTCTGCCTGACGACGCAGCCGAACCCGGAGACGGCCGGTGCGGCGTACGGCTACGCGGACATGGGTCCGTACCGCGGCGGGCAGGCGGAGCTCCTCCGCGTGCCGTTCGGTGACTACAACGCACTCCGTCTCGGCGAGGACTCGGTCGAGAAGGAGAACGACTACGCGATGCTGTCGGACATCTTCCCCACCGGATGGCACGGCACCGAGCTCGCGGGGGTGAAGCCGGGCGACTCGGTCGTCGTGTACGGCGCCGGCCCGGTCGGGTTGATGGCGGCACTGTCGGCCACGATCAAGGGTGCCGCGAAGGTCATGGTCGTCGACCGGCAGCCGGACCGCCTGCGTCTGGTGGAGTCGATCGGTGCGATCCCGATCAACGACGCCGAGGTCGACCCCGTCCAGGCGGTCCTCGACCAGACCATGGGGCTCGGGGCGGACGCCGGTGTGGAGGCCGTCGGGTACCAGGCACACGACCCCGAGGGCAACGAGCAGCCGAACCTCGTGCTGAACCGCCTCATCGCGTCCGTGCGGTTCACGGGCGGCATCGGCGTCGTCGGTGTCTACCTGCCGCAGGACCCGGGCGCCTCGGACGAGCTCGCCAAGAACGGGCAGATCGCGCTCGACTACGGCACGTTCTTCTTCAAGGGCCAGCACATGGGCACCGGGCAGGCGCCGGTCAAGCGGTACAACCGGCAGCTCCGCGACCTCATCGCCGCGGGCAAGGCGGAACCGTCCTTCATCGTGAGCCACGACCTGCCGCTCGACCAGGCACCGGACGCGTACCGGCACTTCGACGCCCGCGACGAGGGCTGGACGAAGGTCGTGCTGCACCCCGCCTCGGCCTGACCGGTCGCCGGGCCGCGGCCGTCAGGCGGTCGCGCGCCCGGCCTCCAGGTCGTAGCGGTCGCCCCGCGGGGCGGTCGGCAGGGCGAGCAGCACGAGCAGCACGAGGTTGACGACCGGGACGAGGTCGAGCAGCAGCCACCACCCGCTGCGTCCCGTGTCGTGCAGGCGTCGGACCCCGAGCGCGATCGTCGGCAGGAGCGTGGCGAGGCCCCAGACCGCGCTGACGGCCACGACGACGACGATCGCGATGACGGGCCCGTCCGGGACGCCGCTCGTGGTCGTGCCCGAGGGCAGCGTGGCCACGGTGACCCCGAAGACGATCCCGGCCACGATGCCGAACACGAGACCCACCAGCGCCGCGACGAGCAGCCACCACCAGCACTCGCTGCGGCTCGCGCGGCCCCGCAGCACCACGTAGCCGCGCCAGAACCGGCGGACGGCGACGGGCAGCGGGGCGCCGTACCAGGGCACGCCGATCGGGAGGGCCGCAGCGGGGCCTCCCGTCCGGTCCGGTCGGGTCGTGGTCGGTCGGGCACCGTCGCTCATGGGGACCATCCTGCCCTGTCCCGGGACGCCCCCGCGCCGCCCCCGCGCCGTCCTCGGAGTCGCCGAGATCGCAGAACACGCCGCTCACATGAGGACGTGAGCGGCGTGTTCTGCGATCTCGGCGGGCCCGGGACGGGACGGCCGGACCGGCCCGGCCGGACCGGGGCCGGCGGGTCAGACCAAGCTGTCCCGCCAGGCCGCGTGGAGCTGAGCGAACCGGCCGGTACCCGCGATGAGGTCGTCCGGCGTGCCGTCCTCGACGATCTGCCCGTGTTCCATGACGAGCACCCGGTGGGCGATCGCGACCGTCGAGAGGCGGTGCGCGATGATCACGGCCGTGCGGTCGGCGAGCAGGGTCTCGAGACCCTCCTGCACGAGCCGCTCGCTCGGGATGTCGAGCGACGCCGTGGCCTCGTCGAGGATGAGCACGCGCGGGTCCGCCAGGAACGCCCGGGCGAACGACAGCAGCTGCCGCTGGCCCGCCGACACCCGGCCACCGCGCTTGTTGACGTCGGTGTCGTACCCGTCGGGCAGCGCCTCGATGAACGTGTGGGCGCCGACGGCCTTCGCCGCCCGCTCGATCTCGGCCCGTGACGCCCCCGGCTTGCCGAGCGCGATGTTGTCCGCGACGGACCCCGAGAACAGGTACGCCTCTTGCGTGACCATGACGATCGCGCGCCGCATGTCCCGCGGGTCGAGATCGCGCAGGTCGATGCCGTCGAGCCGCACGGAGCCCTGTGACGGGTCGTAGAACCGCGCCATGAGCTTCGCGAGCGTCGACTTGCCCGCGCCCGTCGACCCCACGAGCGCGATCGTCTGACCGGCCGGGATGTGCAGGTCGAACTCGGGGAGCACGACCGTCTCGGCGTTGTACGCGAACACGACGTCGTCGAAGTCGACGCGGCCCTTCGCCTGGGCGAGGTGCTGCGGCCGGACCGGGTCCGGCACGCTCGGCTCCTCCTCGAGCACGCCCGAGATCTTCTCCATCGCAGCGGACGCCGACTGGTACCCGTTGTAGAACATGGCGAGCTGTTCGGCCGGGTCGAAGAACCGCCGGGCGTACAGGGCGACGGCGAGCAGGGCGCCGATCTCGAGCGAGCCACCGACGACGCGGAACGCGCCGATGATGACGACCGCCGCGAGCGTCGCGTTGCCGATGAGCACGAGGCCCGGGTCGAACGTCCCGAACAGGTTGAACACCTTGGCGTTCGCGGCGCGGTAGTCCTCGACGTACCCGGCGTACTCGTCGCGGTTGCGGGACTCCTTGCGGAACGCCTGCACCGCCCGGATGCCCGTCATGGTCTCGACGAAGTGCACGATCACCCGGGCGCTCGTGACACGCGTCGCCCGGAACAGCTGCTGCGAGCGCTTCTGGAACCACCGGGTCAGGAACCACAGCGGCACGAGGGCGATCGCGAGTACGAGGCCGGACGTCGGGTCGAGCGACACGAGCGCGATGGCCGTGAACACCATGTAGAGCACGCCCTGGATGAGCTGGTTCAGCCCGGAGTCCAGGAGTTCGCGGATCGAGTCGAGGTCGCTCGTCTGGCGCGAGATGATCCGCCCGGACGTGTAGGTCTCGTGGAACTCGAGGCTCAGACGCTGGGTGTGCAGGAACACGCGCTTGCGCAGGTCGAGCAGGATCTTCTGGCTGATCTTCGCCGCGAGCACGGTGTACCAGGCGGTGAGCAGCGCGCCCGCGACGGCGACGACGATGTAGCCGGCCACCACGAGGTACGCGGGGAGCCAGTCCTGTCGGTGGAGCACCGACGGCAGCGCGCTGTCGATGCCGTACGCGATGAGGGTCGGACCGGCCACCTGCGCGCCGGTCGACACCACCACGACGATCGCGATCGTCCACAGGTCGCGCCGGAGCGGTCCGAGCAGCGAGCGCATGAGCGCGAGCGACCGACGCCGGAGCCGTCGACTCTCGGCCTTCGTGAAGTGCTCCCGCTCCTCGCCGCGCACACCGCGCACGGTGATGGAGGCGGTGACCGGCTGCCCGTCGTCGGCCGCGGTGACGACGGCGGCCGGGCCTCCCGGCTGTGCGGTGTCCGTGGCGGGCTGGGCCCGCTCCTCGAACTCGGTCTGGTACTCGTCCTCGGGCTCGCCGGGGGCGTCCGGCCTGGCCGACGTCCGCTGGGGGTCGCTCATGCCAGTGCCTCCTCTCGCGCGGTCGCGTCGTCCTCGTCGAGCGAGGAGATGACGTAGCGGTAGTGGTCGTTCGTGGCCATCAGGTCGTGGTGCGTCCCGACGGCGGTGATGCGCCCGTCCTGCATGAGCGCGACCCGGTCGGCCAACGTCACGGTGGAGGGGCGGTGCGCGACGATGAGCGAGGTCGTCTCGGCGAGGACGCGTCGGAGTCCCGCCTCGACCCGGGCCTCGGTGTCGACGTCGAGCGCCGACAACGGGTCGTCGAGCACGAGCACGCTCGGTCGGGCGGCGATCGCCCGGGCCAGTGCGAGCCGCTGCCGTTGCCCGCCGGACAGGCTCAGGCCCTCCTCGCCGACGCGGGTGTCGACGCCGTCCGGGAGCCGGTCGACGAACTCCGCCTGCGCGACGTCGAGCGCCTCGCGGAGCAGGGCCTCGGCCTCGTCCCCCGAGACGTCCGGGCGGCCGAGGAGCACGTTGTCCCGCACCGAGGCGCTGAAGAGCGTGGCGTCCTCGAACGCGACGCCGACCCGGTGCCGCAGTTCCTCGCGCGTGAGCTCGCGGACGTCGACACCGTCGATCGTGATCGAGCCGCCCGTGACGTCGTACAGACGCGGCACCAGGGCGAGCAACGTCGTCTTGCCCGACCCGGTGAGCCCGACGAGCGCCATCGTCTCGCCCGGCTGCAGGACGAGGTCCACCCCGTCGACGAGGTCCGGCGTGCCCGCGGGCGCGTCCTGGTAGCGGAAGTGCACGTCGGTGAACGTCAACGCACCACGGGGGTCGGTGATCGTGCGCGGGCGCTCCGGGTCCTGGATCGTGTTCTCGGAGTCCATGACCTCGAAGAACCGATCGACCGCGGTCCGGGTGTCGAACGTCATCGACAGCAGGAACCCGATGGACTCGATCGGGAACCGGAGGACCGCCGCTGCCGAGAAGAACGCGAACAGCTCCCCGACCGTCAGGTGGCCCTGCGACGCCAGCCAGATCCCGGCGAGCAGGCACAGTGCGAACGCGACGTCGGGCACGAGCAGGAGCCACAGCCAGATGCCGGCGATGGCCCGGGCCTTCTCGATCTCGGTGCCCCGGAGCTGCTCGGCCTGTTCGCTGAACTCGTCGAGCTTGTACCGGCCGCGGCCGAACGCCTTGAGCACGCGGATGCCGTGCACCGACTGCTCCACACTCGTCGCGAGGTCACCGACCTGGTCCTGGCTGCGCCGGGCGACGACCGAGTACTTGCGCTCGAACACGAGGCCGTTGATCCAGATCGGGATCGACGCGACCATGAAGATGAGCGCGAGCAGCCAGCTCCACGTGAACAGCACGCCGAAGCCGACGATGATCGTGACGATGTTGACGACGAGCAGCACGATGCCGAACGCCAACCAGCGTCGGATCAGGCTGAGGTCCGACACCGACCGCGACAGCAGCTGACCCGACTGCCACCGGTCGTGGAACGCGACCGGCAGGTCCTGGAGCTTGGCGTAGAGGGCGTTGCGCATGCGCGACTCGACGTACGTGCCCGGCCGGAGGACCAGGCGACGGCGCGCGGCGATCATGAGGGCCTCGAGCACCCCGAGGCCGAGCACCGCCAGGCCCGCGGGGACGATCTGGCCACGGTCGCCGGACTTCAGCGGCCCGTCGACCAGGGCCTGCAGGACGAACGGGATCGCGAGCGCGACGAGCGACGCGACCATCGCGGCGACCATACCGAGCACGATGCGCCCGATCGCGGGCTGGACGTAGGGGTAGATCCGCGCGATGGCGCGGAAGGTGGACGGACGCGCTGCTGCAGCGGGCGTTCTCGACATGGGGAGACCTCATCGTCGAACCGGTCGGGACCGGAGTGCGGATTGATGCGACCTCCGACCCGTCGGGCGGGCCGGGAGGCGGGACCTCCGCCCGACGTCATGGTGACGACGGGCGTGGCCGGGTGGGGCGGGCGGGGGCGGACGCCGAGGCGTCACGCGCCGCGAGCGGCGGACCGGTGGCCCGTCGGCGGCGTGCTGGTCCCCGCGGGGGCGACTAGCGGAACGTCGGTCCCTCGACGGACGGGGCGACGACTCCGAAGGCGTCCAGGCCGGCAGGAGCCAGGGTGCTGGTCATCGCGTTCATCGTCACTCCAGTCGTCGTCATCGTCACGCCGACCACCGGGCCGCGCTGGTGGGGCGTGTCGAGGCCGGTCGGAGCCTCACAGACTATTCGCAGGCAGTCGCACGATGCAATGCGGTGCGGCGTGTCGCCCGGGGCGGCGCGGCGGGCGTCAGTGGAAGAAGTGGCGTTCGCCCGTGAAGTACATCGTCACGCCGGCCGCGTTCGCCGCAGCGATCACCTCGGCGTCGCGCACGGACCCGCCGGGCTGGACCACCGCCCGGACACCCGCGTCGATGAGGACCTGCAGCCCGTCGGCGAACGGGAAGAAGGCGTCCGAGGCGGCCACCGACCCCGCGGCGCGGTCGCCCGCCCGGGTGACGGCGAGGTGGCACGAGTCGACCCGGTTCACCTGGCCCATGCCGACGCCGACGCTCGCCCCGGCGTTCGCCAGGAGGATCGCGTTCGACTTGACGGCCCGGCAGGCCTTCCACGCGAACGCGAGGTCCGCGAGGGTGGCGTCGTCCGCGGCGTCCCCGGACACGAGGTCCCACGTCGCCTGGTCGAACGTGGTGAACCGGTCGGCGTCCTGCACGAGGAACCCGCCCGAGATCTGCTTGACCTCGCGGGGCGCCAGGGCGAAGTCGGCCGGCAGGGTGAGCAGCCGGATGTTCTTCTTGGCGGACAGGATCTCGACGGCCTCGGGGTCGAACGCGGGTGCGATCACGACCTCGGTGAAGATGTCCGCCACGGCCTCGGCCATGCCGCGCGACACGGGGCGGTTCGCCGCGATGACCCCGCCGAACGCGGACAGGGGATCGCACGCGTGGGCACGGGCGTGGGCGTCGGCGATCGGGTCGGCCGCGTCGGGTGCCGCGACCGCGATGCCGCAGGGGTTCGCGTGCTTGATGATCGCGACCGCCGGCTCCGTGAAGTCGTACGCGGCACGGAGCGCTGCGTCGGCGTCGACGTAGTTGTTGTACGACATCTCCTTGCCGTGCAGCTGGGTCGCCTGCGCGATGCCGTGGCCGTCGGCGGCGGTGTAGAGCGCGGCGGCCTGGTGCGCGTTCTCGCCGTAGCGGAGACCCGCCGCGAGCGAGCCCTCGAGCTGGATCGTCGGTGCGAAGCCGCTGGCGCCGGACCCGTCCGCTGATCCGTTCCCCGAGCCTCCCGGCTGCGCGACGTCGCCATGGACCGTCGGGCCGCCCGCGACGTGCTCGGTGAAGTACGCGGCCACGGCGGTGTCGTACGCCGCGGTGTGGGTGAAGGCCGCGGTGGCGAGCCGACGGCGGAGGGCGAGGTCCGTGCCTCCCGACCGGACCGCGGCGATGACCTCGGCGTACGACGACGGCGAGACCACGACGGCCACGTTGGCGTGGTTCTTCGCGGATGCACGCACCATCGCGGGGCCGCCGATGTCGACGTTCTCGACGACCGTCGCCGTGTCCGCACCCGACGCCACGGTCTCGACGAAGGGGTAGAGGTTCACGACGACGAGCTCGAACGGCGCGATCCCGAGGTCGGCGAGCTGCTGCTCGTGCGACTCGAGCCGCAGATCGGCGAGCAGACCCGCGTGCACGGCCGGGTGCAGGGTCTTCACGCGGCCGTCGAGGGACTCGGGGAACCCGGTGATCGCGGCGACCTCGGTGACGCCGATGCCCGAGTCGGCGATGGCCTTCGCTGTCGACCCCGTGGACACGATCTCGACCCCGGCGGCGTCGAGGGCCGCGGCGAGGTCGAGGAGGCCGGACTTGTCGCTCACCGAGATGAGCGCGCGGCGGACGGCGACGCGGTCGCGCTCGCGGTAGAGGCTGGGATCGGCGGCGTGGACGCTCATGCGCGGGCGAGTTCCTTCAGGTCGACGGTTCCGTTGGCGATGTCGAGGACGGTCTGGATGAGCAGCCGTCGCTCCACGTGCTTGATGCGGTCGTGCAGCGTGGACTCGGAGTCGTCCGGCTCCACCGGGATCCGCTCCTGGACGATGATCGGGCCGCTGTCGACGCCGTCGTCGACGAGGATGACGCTCGCGCCCGTCTCCCGCACGCCCGCGACGAGGGCGTCCCGCACGGCGTGCGCGCCGGGGAACTCGGGCAGGTGGGCGGGGTGGGTGTTGACGATCGCGGGGCTGAACTCGGCGACGACGTCGTGCGGGAGCAGCCGCATGAACCCCGAGAGCACGAGCAGGTCGGGCGTCCACGGGCGGATCTGCTCGGCCAGGGCGGCACCCCACTCCTGCCGGGTCGCGAACGCCGTGAAGGGGACCGTGAAGGTCGGGATGCCGTACTCCTCGCCGAGGTCGAGTCCCTCGGCGTCACGATCCGCACCGATCGCGACGACCCGTGCGGGGTACTCGGCGTCCCGTGCGGCGTCGAGCAGCGCGCGGAGGTTCGATCCGGCACCGGAGATCAGCACCACCAGTTCGAGCACGGTCGCCAGCCTACCGGGTGTCGTTCAGCGGGCGGCGTCGCCGCGGGTGTCGTTGAGCAGGCGGCGTCGCCGCGGTGTCGTTCAGCGGCCGGCGTCGCCCTTGGGCCGACGCCACCACGGGAGCTCGTGCTCGGGGATCTCGTCGACGACGTCGGTGTCCCACTGGTCGGCCTCGCCGCCGACCGCTTCGGCGGACGTCGACTCGGCGCCGTCCGACCCTCTGGTCTCGGTGTGCCCAGACGGCCGGGCCGCCGCCCATCCGAGCGGGAGCTGGGGCAGTGCGGCCTCGCGTTCCCGCTCGCGCTCGCGCTCGAGCTCGCGGACGACCTCCGGGTCCCCGTCGGACACCGGCTCGGTCGGCTGCTCGGGGTGCGCGATCGTCGCACCGCTGCGTCCCGTCACGCGGAACCGGGAGTGGCCACCGGTGCGGCCGCCCACCGTCGTCGTGTCCGCCGCCCCGGCCCGATCGAGCGCGCCGAGGAACCCGCCGTCGTCGTCCTCGGTGATGGTGTCCACGGGGAGCGGGGCGGCCGCCTCCGCATCGTCGTCGCGCCAGCGTTCACGGCGGGGCAGCCAGGAGTCGCGCTCCGGCCACCGCACCAGGTCGCTGCCGACCGCGAGCGCGAGGACCGCGGGCACACCGGCCTCGAGCGCGGCGAGTGCCCCGACGGCGACGGGGGACGGCCCGACGGTGACGAGTCGTCCAGGACCGAGGGAACCGGCGGTCAGCCACGCGGCGAATCCCGTCGCCAGCCCCGCCACCACGCCGATGCCGACGCCGGCGATGGCGCGGCGTCCGGCCGTGTTCCCCTCCGCGAGGGCGCGGACGAGCCGCGGGCGGAGCAGCGCGGCGACGAGGAACGCCCCGACGGCGGGCACCAGCACGGACAGCAGGCCGAACGCGTGTCCTCCGGTGGGAAGCGCGCCGAGGACGGGGATGCCCGGGATCGGACCGAGGGTCGTGCCGATCGGCGAGACGTCCGACCCGGTGCCGATCGCGAACCCGGGGCCGACGATCCACGCCATCGCCCAGCCGACGAGGTCGGGCAGGAACGCGAGTTCACCGACCGTGATCGCGAGGCCGCCGACGAGTCCCGCGTGCGACTGCTCGTAGAGCGTGATGACCTGGGCGTACGACCCGAGCACGAGCAGGGCGACGAGCAGGGCCGCCGCGGTCACGAGCACCGCCACGACGCCGAGACCGCCGCGCAGCGCCACGTCGGTCACGGAGCGCCACGGGCCCGGGATCCGGTCGACGGCGTCGAGCACCGCGGCGGTCGCGGGGTCGAGATCGGCGCCCCGGCGGCGTCGGGCGACCTCGGCCGCCACGAGCAGCGGCACGGCGTACCAGAGGGTCGGCAGCAGGACCGACTGCCAGATCGAGGGACGAGCCGCGACGCTGACGGTCGACAGCGCGACGGCGAGCGCCAACGCGGCGACGACGACGATGCCGGCGATGCTGCCGGTCACGCGGTGTTCGGTCTCGGCGAGGCGTCGACCGGCGCGTGCGCCGAGCCACGCGGTGATCACCGCGAACCCGAGCGCCGCGATCGTCAGGACGATGGGCGCGTCGGCGCCGCTGAGGCCGGTCGCCTTGGCGGTGGCGGCGTCGAGCACGAAGGTGACGTCGACGCCGTGGCCGATCAGCCAGACACTGCCCGCCGCCCGCCAGAACGCGAGCCACGGGACCTGCAGGCCGTACTCGATGCCCCAGAGGAGCGTCAGCGGCACGAGGGCGATCCCGACGCCGACGGCGACCGTCACGACGGCCTCGACGGCGGCGAAGAGAGCGGTGCCCGGGCGGTTCATCGCGGACGAGGATACGGGAGGGCCCGCCGCACACCGGGTCGGCGCGCGGCGGGCCGGGCGACACTCAGCCGAGTGCGGCGACTGCCTCCCGCAGCAGGGCCGCGGTCTCGCTCGGGGTCTTGCCGACGCGGACCCCGGCGGCCTCGAGCGCCGCCTTCTTCGCCTCGGCCGTGCCGGCCGAGCCGGACACGATCGCCCCGGCGTGCCCCATGGTCTTGCCCTCCGGCGCCGTGAACCCGGCGACGTAGCCCACCACCGGCTTCGTGACGTTGGCCTTGATGAAGTCGGCCGCGCGTTCCTCGGCGTCGCCGCCGATCTCACCGATCATGACGATCGCGGTCGTCTCGGGGTCGGCCTCGAACGCGGCGAGCGCGTCGATGTGCGTCGTGCCGATGACCGGGTCGCCGCCGATGCCGATCGCGGTGGAGAACCCCAGGTCCCGGAGCTCGTACATCATCTGGTAGGTCAGCGTGCCCGACTTCGACACGAGGCCGATCGGCCCCTTGCCCGTGATGTTCGCGGGGGTGATGCCGACGAGGGACTCACCCGGCGTGATGATGCCGGGGCAGTTCGGCCCGATGATCCGGGTCTTCCCCCCGAGCGCCTTCGCGTGTGCCCAGAACTCCGCCGCGTCCTGCACCGGGATGCCCTCGGTGATGACGACGACGAGGGGGATCTCGGCGTCGATGGCCTCCATCACGGCGTCCTTCGCGAAGGCCGGCGGGACGAACACGATCGACGTGTCCGCTCCGGTCTCCTGGATGGCCTCGGTCACCGAGCCGAACACGGGCAGGGTGACGTCGCCGTGTGTGACCGTCGTGCCGGCCTTGCGCGCGTTCACGCCGCCGACGACCTTCGTCCCGGCCTTGAGCATGAGCGCGGTGTGCTTCGTGCCCTCGCCGCCGGTGATGCCCTGGACGATGACCTTCGAGTCCTTGTCGAGGAAGATGGACATGGTGCTGGTCCCTTCTAGGCCGCGGCCGCGGCGAGTTCGGCGGCCTTCTCGGCCGCGTCGTCCATGGTCGCCACGACGGTGACGAGCGGGTGTGCCGCCTCGGCGAGGATGCGCCGGCCCTCGTCCACGTTGTTGCCGTCGAGCCGCACGACGATCGGCTTCGTGGCCGCGTCGCCGAGGATCCCGAGCGCGGCGACGATGCCGTTCGCGACGGCGTCGCACGCGGTGATCCCGCCGAAGACGTTGACGAAGACGCTCTTCACCTGCGGGTCCCCGAGGATGACGTCGAGGCCGTTCGCCATGACCTCCGCCGAGGCGCCGCCGCCGATGTCGAGGAAGTTCGCGGGCTTGACGCCGCCGTGGCGCTCCCCCGCGTACGCGACGACGTCGAGCGTCGACATGACGAGCCCGGCTCCGTTGCCGATGACGCCGACCTCGCCGTCGAGCTTGACGTAGTTGAGGCCGTGCGCCCCGGCCTTCGCCTCGAGCGGGTCGGCCGAGGCGCTGTCCTCGAGCGCGGCGTGGTCCTCGTGCCGGAAACCCGCGTTGTCGTCGAGCGACACCTTGCCGTCCAGCGCGAGGATCTGGCCGTCCTCGGTGCGGACGAGCGGGTTGACCTCGACGAGCGTGGCGTCCTCGCCCTGGAACACGCCGTAGAGCGCGACGAACACGGGCACGACCGCGGGGATCAGGTCCTCGGGGAACCCGGCCTGGCGTGCGATCTGCTCGGCCTCGGCGTCGTTGATCCCGGTGAGCGGGTTGACCTCGACGCGGGCGAGTGCCTCGGGCTTCTCGACCGCGAGCTGCTCGATCTCCATGCCGCCCTCGACGCTGACGAGCGACAGGTACGAGCGGTTCGCGCGGTCGAGCAGCACGGAGAAGTAGAACTCCTCGGCGATCTGCGCGCCCTGCGCCACCATCACGCGGTGCACGGTGTGGCCCTTGATGTCGAGCCCGAGGATGGCCTGCGCGGCCTCGTACGCCTCGTCGGGGGTCTTCGCGACCTTGACCCCACCGGCCTTCCCACGCCCGCCGACCTTGACCTGCGCCTTCACCACGACGACCCCGCCGATGCGCTCGGCCGCCGCGCGGGCCTCGTCGGGGGTGTCGGCGATGATGCCCTGCAGGACGGGGACGCCGGAGGACTCGAAGAGGTCCCTGGCTTGGTACTCGAAAAGATCCACGCTGTTCTTCCTCACCGCGATGTGCGTCTTCGGGCAGCGCCGTCGTCGTGCGTCGGCGCTGGTCGGACGGTCGCACTCGACGTCGAGGTCGCTCGATGTCGAGACAACGGCCGCGGCCAGCCTAGCGCTCCGGGCCGGTCGTACCCCGGCCGCCGGGTCGCCTCCGAGCGGCGCTCCGGCAGGGTGTCGTGCATGAGCGACGACATCCGCGACCGTGCCGAGGCGACCGCCCGCGAGGTCTTCGGTTGGGAGGCCCTGCACGCCGGCCAGGCCGAGGCGATCGAGGCGGTGGTCGGCGGACGCGACACCCTCGCCGTGATGCCGACCGGCTACGGCAAGTCCGGCATCTACCAGGTGGCGGGGCTCCTCATCGACGGCCCGACCGTCGTCGTCTCCCCGCTCATCGCGCTGCAGGACGACCAGGTGGCGGGGCTCGAGGCGCGAGAGCAGACCGGCGGACCCCGTGCGGTCGCCGTCAACTCGACCCGGTCCGCGGGCGAGGTCGAACAGGCATGGGCCGACCTGGCGAGCGGAGACGCCGAGTACGTGTTCCTCGCGCCCGAGCAGCTCGCGAAGGACGAGGTCGTCGAACGCCTGCTCGACCTCGGCGTGCGCCTGTTCGTCGTCGACGAGGCCCACTGCGTGTCGAGCTGGGGGCACGACTTCCGCCCCGACTACCTGGTCCTCGGCGAGGTCGTCGAGCGGCTCGGTCACCCGACGGTCCTCGCCATGACCGCGACCGGCTCGGGTCCGGTCCGGTCCGAGATCGTCGAGCGGCTCGCCATGCGGGACCCGCTCGAGCTGAGCCGCGGGTTCGACCGGCCGAACCTCCGGCTCGAGGTCGTGCGTCACAGCGACGACGACGGCAAGCGGGCCGCCGTCGTCGAGCAGGTGGCGACCCTCCCGGTCCCCGGTCTGCTGTACGTGGCGACCCGCAAGGAGACCGAGTGGTACGCGGACGAGCTGGCGGACCGCGGGCGGAACGTCCGCGCGTACCACGCCGGACTCAAGGCGTCCGAGCGGCAGGAGGTGCACGAGGCGTTCCTCGCCGGCACCCTCGACGTCGTCGTCGCGACGAACGCGTTCGGCATGGGCATCGACAAGCCGGACGTGCGCTTCGTCGTGCACGCCGACGTGCCCGAGTCCGTCGACGCGTACTACCAGGAGATCGGCCGGGCCGGACGCGACGGCGATCCGGCGACCACGACCCTCCACTACCGGGCCGAGGACCTCGGGCTGCGGCGGTTCTTCGCGTCCGGCACGCCCGCCAAGGCGAAGCTCCGGACGGTGTTCGACGCCGTGCCCGACGACGGCGCGATCCGTCGTCCCGAGCTCGCCGAGGCGGCGGAGGTGCCCACGCGGTCCCTCGGCCGCTACGCGAACGCCCTCGTCGAGGGCGGGGCGCTCGAGGAGACCGAGGACGGCCTCGTCCGCACCGACGACGACGCCGCGCGGGACGCGGACGCCGCCGCCGACGCCGCGGTCGCCCGCGCCGAGGACCGTGAGCGGATCGAGGAGTCCCGCATCGCGATGATGCGGCAGTACGCCGAGACCCTCGGTTGCCGACGCCAGTTCCTGCTCGGCTACTTCGGCGACGAGCTGCCCCAGCCCTGCGGCAACTGCGACACGTGCGCCTCCGGCTCGGCGTACGCGCAGGACGCCCACGTGGCGGACGGCTCGAACGACGCCGCGTACCCGCCGGACTCCGAGGTCGAGCACGACGAGTGGGGTCACGGGACCGTCATGAGCACCGAGGAGGACCGGATCACCGTGTTCTTCGAGTCGGTGGGGTACCGCGTGCTGTCGATCGACGCGGTGCGCGAGCGGGGCCTCCTGCGGACCGTCTGACGGCCGTCGTCTCCCGCTGCCGGCGGCCCGGCGCGGGTCGGGGGAAGGCGCGGCCGCTCGACCACCCGTCGGCGGCCGCGCTCCACTCCCCCGAGCCAGAGCAGCCTGGCCCACTCGGGCGTCGCGCAGGTGACCGCCCGGTGAACACCGCGTGGCGGATCGCGGTCCGATGCGTCGCCACGGCGTTGCCTGTGCGGCACCTCCGGATGCCGGGGCCGGGAGGCCCGGTGCGGGTACCCAGGAACCGTCACCGACGCGGTGGCCCAGCGGCGCACCCGCGCCGACCCGACGACAGGAGTCACCATGAGCAAGGACGTCAACACGAAGGCCCAGCAGCACCTCGGCGAACTGCTCCAGCAGCGTGCGTTCGACCGGTTCGGCGAGGTGTGGGCCGAGGACGTCGTCGACCACGACCCGGCGCCGGGCGCCGCTCCGGGGCTGGCGGGCATCGTCGCCTTCTGGCAGGAGTTCACGACCGCGTTCCCGGACGTCGCCCTGCAGCCCGAGACGCTCGTCGCCGACGATGACTCCGTCTCGGTCGTGTTCACGATCACCGGCACGCACAGCGGCGAGTTCCAGGGCCACGCGCCCACCGGCCGGACCTTCCGCGTCCGGGGACTGCAGACCGCGCGGTTCGAGGACGGCAAGATCGTCGAGCGCTGGGGCGCGACCGACGAGAAGGGCCTCGCCGAGCAGCTGCACCTGACCGGCGGCGAGACGCACTTCGTCACGGCCTGACGCCGACCACCCCGCTCCGGACACCCGGCGCGGAGCGACGCCGGCCACCGTCCGGAGGCACACCCCGGCCGGACCGAGTACGAACGAACGGGGACGGCACCACGGCCGTCCCCGCCATCAGCACCACGGGAGGACCCCATGAGCGACCCCGCCATCGGACCGGACGACGACGCCACCGAGCTCCGCGAGCAGACGACGACCGACGACCAGGTCGCGTTCGACGAGGACCCGGACGCGATCCAGGAGTCCATCGAGACCGTCACGAACGACGCCGTCGCCGGCGAGACCGTTGATCCGGAACCGGGCGACGGCACGGCGAACGGACCGACCGGCGGTGCCCCGCGCGAGGGCGAACCGATCCTCTGGGAGAACGACGGCGAGGACGAGCCCGAGTCCCAGGGCGTCGACTTCGGCAACGACGAGTACCGGTCGCTCTGACGAGCGTCTCCCCGGCCGTCCGCCGGTTCGCGGCGGACGGCTCGCTCGTCATGGCGGGGGGCCGGGCGATCCTGCTGCAGATCGCGGACCCGGTCGTCGCGGCCGGTGTCGCCCGGCACAGTGACTTCGCGCACCGACCGCAGCAGCGGCTCGTGCACACGCTGCAGTACGTCTACGCGGTCGTGCTCGGCTCGCCCGCCGACGCCCGCGCCGCAGCAGCGTTCGTCGAGCACGCCCACCGACCCGTGCAGGGCGCCGACGACCCGGACCACCAGCTCTGGGTCGCCGCGACCCTGTACGAGTCGGCGCTCTGCATGCACGAGGTGCTCCGCGGTCCGGTCGACCCGGCGCTGGCCGCAGCCGTGCTCACCGCGTACGAGCCGCTCGGCGGCGCGCTCCGGGTCCCCGCGGACCGGTGGCCGTCGACGCCCGCGGCCTTCGACGCGTACTGGCGCCGGGCCTCCGCGGCGCTCCGGGTGACCGACGAGGCACGCGGGGTGGTCCGGGACCTGCTCCACCCGCGCTTCGCGCCCGTCTGGATCCGCGCGCTCATGCCCGTCGCGCGGATCGTCACCGTCGGGATGCTGCCGCCCGACCTGCGGACGGCGTACGGGTTCGCATGGGGAGGCGCGGAGCAACGCCGGTACGACCGCACCGTCGCCGTGCTGCGCCGGGTCGTGGCGGCGGTCCCGGGACCGGTGCGGCGCCTCCCGGTCCAGATGCTGCTGCGGTCGCTCCGACGGGCGGCCGCACGCCGCACCACCGTCGTCGGCCGCTGAGCGTCAGGCGCTGAGCCTCGGCCGCTGAGCGCCAGGCGCTGAGCGTCAGGCGCTGAGCATCAGGCGCTGAGCCTCAGCCGCTACGGTGGTCGGCATGGGGGCCGACCACTTCGCCATCACCGTGCCGCGGACCTGGTTCGAGCTGCCGGTCCGACCCGAGCACCGCGACGACGCGATCAGCGCCCTCGTGCAGGAACGGGTCGGGGACCAGCCGACGCTGCGGGAGCACCGCACCGAGATCGTCCGCATCCTCCGACGGTTCGCCCGGTCCGCCTGGGACTCCGGCGCCCGGTACTGCGCCGCGTTCGCGGAACCGAGCGACGACGGGATCGTGTCCGGTGCGCTGACGGTCAGCATGCTCCCGGCGCCCGATGGGGACGACGATCCGCTCACGGCGCTGACCGACCGGGTCGCCACGCTGGCCGATCGAGACAGTCGTGACGACGAGGCTGCGCGCGCGCACGTCGACCTCCACGACCTCCCCCGCGTCGGGCGGGTCCCGCGTACCTGGGGCATCAGCCGGATCATCGATCCGTCCGGGCAGCGGTCGTTCCCCGTCGCGACGATGCAGACGTTCGTGCCGATGGACGACCAGGTGGCACTCGTCAGCGTCGCCTCACCCGCGGTGGACCTCGCCGAGGCGCTGTTCGACCTCTTCGAGGCGGTGACGGACACGTTCGAGCTCATCGACGCGGGCGCGAGCGGTGCCACGGATCGGGAGGCGCGGTGATGCGCCTCCGGTTCCGTCGCCGTCGTCGTCCGGTCACGGTCGTGCCCGAACGGGTCGCGCCCGACGACGTCACGCGCATGGCCGCGGACGGCCGACTCGCACGGGTCGTGACGACGCCACCGCCCGCGCCGCGGGCGAGTGCCGGACGGGTGCGGGACCTCCTCGCGGTGCTCCCGGAGCGGCCGCTCGGGCACACCGCGGCCACCGACGCCACGGCGCCGGCGCGGCCCGCCGCTGCCGTCGTCCTCGTGCTCGACGACGACCGACGCGTGCTCGTGCGTGGCCCCGGGGTCCTCGGACGCGACCCGTCGCTCCACGCCGCCGGGATCGACGACGACACCGCCCACCGGATCACGCTCGACGACCCGGATCGGTTGCTCAGCCGGACCCACCTGGCGTTCGGGTTCGGGGCCGAGGGCTCGTTCTGGGTCCTCGACGCCGACTCCGCCAACGGCGCCGAGCTGCACCGCCCGGGGTTCCCCTCCACGATGCTCTCGCGGGGCCAGCGCACCACGATCCGCCCGGACGACGTCGTCGTCTTCGGGGGTCACGTGCTCCGCACCGAACCGGCGACCGCGCTCGTGCCCGAGACACCGCTCGACTGACGGCGCGCACGCGATCAGTCGCCCTCCGGCACCTGCACCACCCGGAGGACGTCGTCCGCGTCGTGCAGCAACCCCCGCCCGGGCATGCGGTCCTGACCCAGCGCGCTCTTGGTCAGGCGCGCACCGATCAGGTCGCCGTCGACGGTGCTCAGCGGCGCGAGGAGCAGGCCCCGTCGTGCCTTCTTGGCGTCCACCTGCCAGCCGCGGAACCCGCTCGCCACGCCCTCGACGTCACCGCCGAGCACGAGGCCGACGCGGCGCCCCCGCTCCGACGCCATGATCGCGCGGAACACCGGCTCGGCATCGGTCTCCTTGAGCAGCTCCGCGTCGTCGACGAGCACGAGGGTGAAGCCCTCCGCCCCCTCGACCGCCGCGGCGAGGTCGTCGGCGCTGAGTCCGGGATCGGTGAACACGGTGCACCGTGCGTGCTCGGCCGCGAGTGCGCGCAGCGGTGAGTCGCGCGGGACGACCGCGACGACGCTCCCGCCCGTGTCCAGGGCGTGTCGGGCCATCGCGACCAACGTCGTGCTCTTGCCTGAGCGGGCGCTCCCCGCGACGACGAACACCGCGGTGTCGTCGACGAAGTCGTGGGTGTGGAAGCGGAGCTCGTCGCCGCCCACACCGACCCCGATCCTCCCGGCGCGCGCATCGGCGACCGGCAGGTACCGGACCGCCTCGGAGCGCGTGATCCCCTGCGGGAGCGCATCGACCCGGACCGGCCGGGGCGCGTCCGCGGCCACCAAGGCTCGGACCTCGTCACCGATCCCGCGGAGGGCGTCGGCCTGCGCCCGCCCGGTGGCGCCACCGGGGAGCACGGCGATCTGGGTCTCGGTGGCCGTGGCGTTGCGGAACCCCCGACCGGGCGGGATGATCTCGGGCAGCTTCTTGCCGTTCACGCCCTCGTACGCGTAGTCGCCGCGGTCCGCCAGGGCGAGCAGGAGCTTCCGCTCGACCTGGCTCGACATGCGCCCGGCGGTGAGCGTCCGATCCCCGGTGACGACGAGGTGCACGCCGACGCCGACGCCCTCGCGCAGGAGCGTCTGGACGGCGTCGTGCAGTGCGCCGTTCTCGACCTCGGCCAGCGAGGACATGAAGCCCTCCCACTGGTCGAGCAGGACCACGACGTGGGGCATGGGGACCTCGTCGGCGGCGGGCGCGGCCTCGCGCTGCTCGGCGATGGACCCGTACCCGCCGCGGGCGAACGCCGTCTGCCGCGTCCGGACGAGACCGAGCAGGGTGGTCACCAGCCGCGCGACACGTTCCGGCTCGTGTCGCTGCACCACTGCACCGCAGTGCGGGAGCGCGCCGATCGGCAGGAGGGCACCGTTGCCGCAGTCGATGCCGTAGAGGTGCACGTCCCCGACACCGAGCCGCAGGGCCATCGCGCCGGCGAGGGTCCGCAGCGCCTGACTGCGTCCGCTCCGCGGCGAGCCGATGACGAACAGGTGGCCGTCCTGGTCGAGGTCGAACACCAGGGGCCGCTGCTCCTGCCGGTCCGGGTGGTCCTCGAGCCCCCAGGCCACCGCGAGCGGCGCCGTCGCCGCGGACACGGCCTCCACGTCGGCCAGGGTCACGAGCGACGGCAACGGTGGGAGCCACGGCTTGCGCTGCTCGGGGACGCCGATCGCCATGGCCGCGTCGCCAACGGCCCGGACCAGCACGCTGAGGTCCGTGACCTCGACGTCGGCCAGGTCGGAAGCCGTCGCAGCGCGGCGCGGTGCCGGTTCGCTGAGGTCCGCGAAGCTCCGCTCGCGCACGAGCGGAGCGACGTCCGCGTCCTCGCCGACGCCCCCCGGACGGCGACCCCCGACGCGACCGGTCTGGAACGGCAGGAGCGACGCCGCGCCGAGCCGGACGTAGGCGCGTCCGGGCGTGGTCTTCGCGATCCGCGCCGCGTCGTTCGCCCCGATCACGTCCTGGCTCTCGGACTGGTCGGTCACCCGCAGCGCGATGCGGATGTTCGTGTTCGCCCGGATCTCGGGCGACACGACGCCGCCCGGCCGCTGGGTCGCGAGCACCAGGTGGATGCCCAGCGAGCGGCCCCGCTGCGCCACGTTCACCAAGCCCTTCACGAAGTCCGGGAGTTCGCGGGCGAGCGACGCGAACTCGTCGATCACGATGACCAGACGGGGCAAGGACGGGACCGAGGCGTCACCCGCCGCCGCCCGCTTGGCGCGGAGGTCCTGGTGGTCCTCGAGGTCCTTGGCGCCCACCGCGGCCAGGGCGTGCTCGCGGCGGCGGAGCTCCGCCCCGAGCGACTCCAGCGCGCGCTCGACCTGGTGGGTGTCGAGGTCGGTCACCATCCCGACCGTGTGCGGCAGGTCGACGCAGTCCTTGAACGCCGCGCCGCCCTTGTAGTCGACGAGGACGAACACCATCTCGTCCGGGCGGTTCGCCACCGCGAGCGACGCCACCAGCGACTGCAGCAGTTCGGACTTGCCGGACCCCGTCGTGCCGGCGACGAGCCCGTGCGGCCCGTCGCGGTGCAGGTCGATCGCGAAGGCGCCGTCGATGGACTCGCCGATCACGGCCGTCGTGCTGCGCCCGCCGAGCGTCCAGCGCGCCTGGACGGCCTCGGACGTCGGCGGTTCGAGCGCGAGCACGTCCAGCAGGCGGGACGACGACGGCACCGCGCCGTCCTCGACGTCGGGGCTCGCGTCGACGATCGGCGACAGCGACCGCGCCACCCACTCGAGCCAGTCCTGGTCCACCAGGTCCGGGCGGGCGTCGTCGATCCGCTCGCTCCGTTGCTGGCGGACGCGGAGGCGGCCGTCGCGGATGACGACCACGGCGTCGCACTCCTCCGGGAGCAGGCGCTCGTCGAGGTCGAGGCAGATGCTGAAGACGCCGACCGCCGGGCCCTCCTTGAGCACCTGGACGAGCGACGGCATGGCGCGGAGCCGGCGCGCGCCGTCCATGACGACCACGATCTGGCCGGCGTGCTGCGCCTGCCGCCCGGCCCGGACACCGGCCTCCTTCCGGGCGTCGATGGTGGCGGACAGCTCCGCGATGAGCCGTGCGGTGCCGGCCGCGGTGGACGCGATGCTCGTGACCGGCTGGTCGGCGCCGTCGCGGCGGACGTGTGGGAGCCACGACATCCACTCCCACAGGCCCGTCCTGGTCGAGTCGGTGAGCAGCGCGAACGTCAGGTCCTTCGGGCTCTGCAGCGTCGCCAGTTGCGCGACCACCCAGTTCGCGATCCGGCGCGCGTCGTCCCCCGGGCCCGCGATCCCGAGCACGCCCCGCTCGGCGAGCTCGATCCGCACCGGGACGTCGCGGGCGTCCCACGTGACCGTCCGCTTGTGCGAGAGCTGTTCCGGGTCCTCGAGCGTCACCTCGGACCGCTGCGTCGCGGTGCCGACGCGGACGAGCAGGTGGTCGGGGTCGGTCGGGCGGCGTTCCCAGAGGCGCGGGAGCGGCCCGACGGCGGTCTCGTACACGTCCGCGGGATCGGGAGCGCTGGCGATCCACCGAGCACGCTCACGTCGGAGGGACTCGGTCGCGTCCGCCTCGATCCGCGCCCGGGTGTCCTCGTACTCGGCCACCCGCTGCCGGTGGGTCTTCTTGCCCTGCCGTCGGCCCTGCAACCCGGTGATCACCATGACGAGGGGCGAGAGCAGGGCGACGAGCAGGTAGATCCAGCGCCCCGTCGTCGACACGAACATGACGGCCATGCCCATCGGGGCCAGGGCCATGAGGATCGGCAGGGCCCTGGCCGGCGGCTCGACCGGCGGCACCGGCAACTGGTACCGCGCGTGGTCGTCCGGCGGCAGGATGCGGGGTGGCCGGTTGTACTCCAGGGCCATGCCGTCCTCGGCGAGCGCGAGGTGCGCTCCGCGGCTCCGCGGGCGTCCGTACGCGAGCAAGGCCGACCCGATCGTGAGCTGCGCGTCCTCGGCCCATGCGGTTTCCGTCACCACGGGGTCGCCGTCGAGCGCGGCACCCGCGTACCCGTTGACCGGGCGCACGGTCGCGCCGTCCGGACCGACGGAGACCAGGAGCGCGATGTCGGGCACGCCCTGGCCGCCGAGCGCCGCGGCGGCGTCCGCCAGGCCGTCGGCCTGGGTGGCGGCCTCCACGCGGAGCTGGGCCGCCGCCCCCGAGCCGATCGTGACGATCCCCGCGTCGGCCCGGACGACCGTGCCCGCGTGCGGTCCGGACACGATCCGGACCTCGCCGAGTGACAGCGCACGGACGGGAGGCGGTGGGACGGCCTCGGCGCTCCGGCTCACCACCACGCCGTCACGGACACCGGAGGCGGCGATCGACGCGTCGAGGTCCAACGGGCGCTCGCCCACGAAGTAGGTCGCCGGGCCGGTGGCGGACGTGACATCGGTCGCGAGCAGCCGCTCGGCCTCGGCCACGACCTCGCGGACCGCCCGCCCGGTGTCGCCGTCGACGTGGACGTTGGCCGTCTGACCGCTGTCGCGGTCCACCATCGTGAACGTGAACGTCATCCTGCTCCCCCTCGCCCCGCCATCGTGGCGGGCACCTCTGACAGCGGGGCCCCCTAGCACATGCGATTGCATGAACTGTGGAGAACCGCTGTGCGGCCGACGCGTCGATGGTAGTGTCGCGCCGTGGAACGCCCCGAACGGGGGGAAATACAGCATGACTCCGGGGAAAGGGAGCACCAGTGGCGAACATCAACGTGTCCTACGCGGACCTCGAGGCAGCGGCATCCGACCTCAAGGCGGGGCAAGCCGACATCGAGGACCGTCTGTCCGCGCTGCAGCGCAAGATCCAGCAGCTCATCTCCGACGGCTACGTCACCGACAAGTCGTCCGTGGCGTTCGGTGAGTCCTACGACGAGTTCAACCGGGGCGTCACGCAGACGGTGCAGGGCCTCGACGGGCTCTCGTCATTCCTGACGAAGGCGTCGCAGACCCTGTCCGAGACCGACGAGTCGCTCGCATCGGGCCTCAAGGGCTGACATCGCTCCACGACCCGTGCGCCGTCCGCGGCGCACGGGTCGTGGGCGTATCCGCGCGAGTCGTGGGCGTATCCGCGCGACGGGGAGGGACATCGCCATGGCAGACCGGCTGCTCGTCGACCTCATGGGTCTCGGCGAACTGGAACGGGACCTGACGACCGTGCACCGCACGCTGGAGCGTGCGCACAAGCAGGTCGACGCATCCGACGACGAGATCGGATCGCGCGTCGTCCAGGGTGCGCTGCACGACTTCGACCACCGGTGGGAGGACAAGCGCCGGAAGATCACGGACTCCACCGCGGCCCTCGCTGCCATGCTCACGACGTCCGAGCGCGCCTACCGCGAGACCGACGCCCACCTCGCCTCCGCCCTGCGGGTCGACGACCAGGCCGGTGGGCCCACCGCCGCCGGATCGGCGCGGTAGCCGTGTCCCGTCCCACGGGCTGGGCGGTCGTGGACCAGGGGTTCGACCCGGTCCCCGGCGACCCCACCGTCGTCCGCATGATGGCCCGTGAGTACCAGCGCATCTCGGAGGCCGCCGACGACGCGACCACGCGCCTCCGGTCCGTCCGCGGCTCGGGCTGGCTCACCGATTGGCAGGGTGAAGCCGCCGACGTCTTCGTCCGCGCGATCCAGGACACCCCCACCGACCTCGCGAAGCTCGTGCACTCGTACGCCGACGTCGCCACCGCGCTCCTCGGGTGGGCCGACGTCGTCGACCACACGCAGTACCGCGCCGACGGTGCCCTCGCCGACGCCAAGGACGCAGCCGGCGACCTCGACGCCGCCCGTCACCGGCTCGACGACGCCCAGGCGACCGCGGCGCACTACGCGGCGACGGCCTCCCGTCTCACCGCGCTCGCCGCCGCGCACCCCGCCGGCTCGCCGCCGCCCGCCGGCGCGGAGGTCCCGACCCCGGCGCAGCTGCGCGCCGCGTCCGACAACGCCGCCGTGGCATCCGACGGGGTGGACGCCGCACAGAGCTCCATCACCGCCGCGCAGTCCCGGATCGACGCCGCGAAGCGTCTGGTCGCCGAGGCCCGTGGCGACTGGGAGGACGGCGAACGTCGCACGGCGACCGCGATCGGCCACGCGGCCGACGCCGGTCTCGGCAAGCAGTCCGTCTGGGACGAGGTGTTCCAGTCCGAGGTCTGGAGCGACATCGTCTCCGTCGCCAAGGTCGTCGTGGCCGTGGGGGGCGTCATCGCGCTCATCGTCGGCGGTCCGATCGCCTGGATCGTCGCGGGTGTCGCGCTCCTCGTGCTCGCCGACACCGTCTACAAGATGACCAAGGGCCAGGCGGACGGGTGGGACCTCGCGTTCGCGGCCCTCGACTGCATCCCGATGGGCAAGGGGATCACCACCGCGGCCCGGGTCGGCGAGGAGTTCGCCAAGGGCGCGGGACTCGCGGGCGGGATCGCCTCCGCAGGCAGGCACGTCGGTTCCGAAGTGGTGAACACGGCGCGGTCGTTCACCGCGCTCCCGCACCTCGTCGCCAACGTGCGGCACGGGACGGCGCTCCGGTCGGTGGAGTCGCTCCGCGCGTTCGTCGTCGCGGGGCTCCCGGCCGGGGTGCGGGACGTGCGGAACGCGCGCGGCGCCTTCCGCGATGGCGTGGAGGCGTACTGGCGGTCCGACCTCCCCTCGGTCGCAGCTCGCGCCCGGCACTGGCAGGGCACAACGAGCGGTTGGAAGAGCGGCTACCCGGGGGTCGACCCGTGGCGCTCGGGTCGACCGACGTCCATCGTCGGTCAACGCCTGCAGGTGGTCGGGAACGGCGAGTTCTACGTGATGAGCGAGGGACCCGCACACGATCTCATCACGACTGGTGGTGACGCCGCGCAGTACGCCGCCAGCGTGCAGGTCGGAGTGCACGACGCGAGCGGCCCGTTCCAGACCTTCCGGCCGCAGGGCGAGACCTACCTGGTCACCCAGCCCCTGCCGCACGCCATCGGATCGGCAGTGGCCAATCCGCAGTACGGCGCAGGCGGCGCGAGCGAGGTCTTCATCCCAGGTGACCGCTCGTCGTGGGGCACGGCCTTCCAGTCGATCGACCGGCCTCTCATGGATCCTGCCAGTGTCCATCCCCTCCCCGGCACGCTCCGGATGGAGGAGTACGGCTCCGCACTCCGTTCCATGGGTGTCGGTGCTCGCGGCCTCGTCGTGGCGACGCCCTGGGACTACGCCGACGACCTCCGGCATCACGTCGTCGCTGCGCAGTGAGCCCCCGCGGGATCACGCGAGGCGGCGAAGAGATCCTGCCGCGCTCGGCGAGTTGGGCGACCCAGCCCGCCGGCGACGGCACGGGTCGGCTCGTCGTGCCGCCGTCGCACGTCCCGATGTGGCCCGAGTACGGGCGGCTACTCGGCCTCGTCAACTGGTACCAGGCGTCCGGGTACGAACTCCTCGAACACCGAGGGCCAGCGATGGAGCGAGGGAACGAGATCATCGCTGACCGACGGATGACGCTGCTCGGTCCCGTGCCGACGCCCGCCGAGTTCGCGGCGCGGTGGGTGCTGCCGCCGGGGACCACGTACGAGGCCGTACCGGCCCTCGGGCACGACGGTGACGGACTGCGGGTCCGCGACGGGCTCGAGGCTGGCGGCTCGCGGTACGCCGTGGACCTCCGCTTCGCTCGTCCGGGCACGGAGACGGTCGCGACCGACACCGCCGATCCGGTCATGCGGCGTCCGATCCCGCTCCGTGCCGCGCTCCGCGACCCCGCTGACCCGCAGGGCGGATGGGGCCGTCTCCCCGCACTGGTGGCTCAGCTCCGCGGTGCGGGCGCGCGCGTGCACTCCGCCTTCGGCCGCTACCGGCGCTTGTCCGGACTGGTCGAGCACTCGGCGGGCGTCCGGGTGTCGGGCCACCACGTCTGGTCGGAGCTGCTCGCGACGGCGGCACTGCCGGCCGGTGTCCTCGTCGAGGACTTCGGCGACGGCCACGGCATCGTGCGCGACTTCCCCCAACCGTTCCGCGCGGAACGACCCCGATTCGCGTTGGTCCTCGAACCGTGAACCGGACGCCGACGTCACACGCGGAATCCGTCGCGGCCGGAACCGGTGACCGCAGTCGAAACGGGCAGCGCATCGCGGCCATGATGGAGTTCGACGGGGAGCCCGGGAGCCCGGTACCGCCTCCCTCGACCACCGACGACGACGGGATGACCCCATGCCCCTGACGCCTCCGCGGAACGCGCACCGCGACATGATGCTTCGCTCGAAGTACGGGTTCGCCGAGGCACAGGTCATCGTCCTCCGACACGAAGAGCAGGGTGTTCCGTTGGCGGTCAGCACGCCAGCGGGTGTCGCACTGGTGTTGGGGTTCACCGTGCCCGAGGACGCCCTCGCTCGCATCCCTGCGGGGACCCCTGCCCGGATGCTGTCGATCCCGGTGCACGAGCTCCTCCGTCGGATCCCCGACGAGTGGGGTCTCGTGGTCGACATCGACCGCCCCTTCCCGCAGGTCGTGCAGCCCGATGAGAAGGCGGCGCTGGTGAGCGCCAGTGGGCCGTTTCCCGTCGGCGCGCAGGTCGCGCTCGATCGGGTGACGCGTCGGGATCGGCGGTTCATCGAGGCACTCCATGAGCACGCTCCCGCCACCGCCGAGACACCGCGCGTGTGGGTCTTCCGACATGCGGTCGAGTCCCTTCCGGAAGACCTGCTCGTGGTCGTCACCGCTCGCGATCAGGACGCCGCGCTGCGGTACGCCGAGGCGGTGTACGACGTGTCGTCGTCGCTGGGCGTGCCCGATCCGGTCACCACGACGTGGATCGACGAACTGCCCGTCGAGCACGCGATGTGGGTCAGGACGCAGGACCCCGTGTCGACCGCGCTCGGTGCGACGGATCCGACCACGACGTGAGCGCACGACGGGGGTGACGCCCACGGACAGCCCGCGCGGATCGAGCCGCGGGGGCCCGGAGGACCCGTCGTACCCATCGCGGATCACCGTCGGACCCGATGGCAGAAGCGACGGAGTCCGGCCCAGCACGCGCTCGAAGGCCCGTGGTCGTGATGCGCTCGCGCGCCCGCAGGAGCATCGTGGGCTCGTGACCACGGACCGCATCACCCGCGACGACACCGCCAGCTTCCCGGAGTTCGACGGCCTGACCGCCCACCCCGACCACCCGATGACGCTCGCGCGACGCTGGCTCGACGCCGCGACCGCCCGGGAGGTCCGCGAACCGCTCGCGATGACCCTCGCCACCGCGAGCCCCACGGGTGTGCTCAGCGCCCGGACCGTCGACGTCAAGGAGCTCGCCGACGAGGGGCTGCTGTTCGGCACGGGCACGGACACCCCCACGGGCGTCGAGCTCACGGCGAACCGGAACGCCGCTCTGCACGCCTACTGGCGCGAGACGGGGCAGCAGCTCCGGTTCGAGGGGCATGTCGTGCGCCTCGACGACGCCGCGGCGGACGCCCTGTTCGCGGCGCGGTCCCCGAAGTCCCGGGCCGCCACCGCCGCGTCCCACCAGTCCGCGGCCTTCCCCGCCGAACACGACCCGCGGTCGGTCGTGGACGACCTGATCGCGCAGGCCAACGCGCTGCTCGACGAGCACGGCGGCGACGTGCCCCGACCACCCGCATGGGCCGCGTACCGCCTCGTGCCGGACGTGGCGGAGTTCTGGCTCAGCGCCCGCGACCGCGTGTACCGACGCCTCCGCTACCGGAGCGCGGAGGGCTCCTGGCGGGTCGACCGACTGCAGCCCTGACCGGTCCTACCCTGAGGGCATGGCACACCGCGCCGTCGTCCGCACCGCCACCGCCGCGGACGCCCGCGGCATCGCGACGGTCCACGCCGTGTCGTGGCGCGAGACGTACGCGCACCTCGTCGACGGGGAGGAGCATCCCGCGTTCGAGGTCGAGCCGCGCGTCGCGCGGTGGGAACAGAACCTCGCCGCCGGGTCCTTCGGCACGGTGGTCGCGGTCGTCGACGGTGCGGTCGTCGGGTTCGCCACGACCGCTGACCCCGACGACCCCGACGGGGACGAGCAGCCGACCGGCCCTGCCGCCGACGACCGCCCCGACGCGCACCGCCCCACCGAGCTGACCATGCTCTACGTCCTCGCCGCCGCACACGGCACCGGCATCGGCCAGGCGCTCCTCGACGCGGCGCTCGCGGACCGGCCGGCGTCGCTGTGGGTCGCGGCCGACAACCCGCGGGCGCAGGCCTTCTACCGGCGCAACGGGTTCAGGACCGACGGCACCACCGGCGCGTTCCCGCCGATCGGCGCGACCGTCCGCATGGTGCGCTGAGCAAGACGGGAGGCCCGACCCGGCTCCCGCGGATCGTCAGAGCTTCTCGATCGGCGCGATCTTGATGAGGAGCTTCTTGCGCCCGGCTGTGTCGAACTGGACCTCGGCGATCCGCTTCGCCCCGCTGCCCGTGACAGCGGTGACGCGTCCCTCACCGAAGTCGACGTGCGAGATCCGGTCCCCCGGCGCGAGCTCCATGTCGCCGTTGTCGCGCACCTGCCCCGAGACGCTGTTCGACCACTCGGTCTTCGGGCGGGTCTTCGCTGCGGCCGTGGCCCGGTCGAAGCTGCCGCCCGCGAACCCGCCGCCGCGTCCGCGCCAGCCCGCGCCGCCGCCCGGTCCGACGCCGCCCTCGCGCCGGGCGTTCAGGGCGCGGGGTTGCGTGCCACCACGGCTGTTCGCCATGCCCGGTGACTGCTTCCACTCGATGAGCCCGTCCGGGATCTCCTGGAGGAACCGCGACGGCATGGCCACGTTGACGTCACCGAACTGCGCGCGCGTCATCGCGAGCGAGAGGAACAGGTGCTTCCGCGCGCGGGTGATGCCCACGTAGAACAGACGGCGTTCCTCGGCCGGGCCACCGGGCTCGCCGGCGGACATGCGGTGCGGGAGCAGGTCCTCCTCGATGCCGGTGAGGAACACCGCGTCGTACTCGAGCCCCTTCGCGGTGTGCAGCGTCATGAGCGAGACGGTGCCCGAGGAGTCGTCGAGCTCGTCGGCCGCGGCGACCAGGGAGACCTCGGTCAGGAAGTCCGAGAGCGTGCCGTCGGGGTTGTTCTTCTGGAACTCCCGCGTGACCGCCACGAGCTCGTCGATGTTGTCGGCGCGGGCGGCGTCCTGGGCGTCCGGCGACATCCGGAGCACCTCGAGCAGCTTCGAGCCGTCGAGCAGCTGCGTCAGGGTGTCGACCACGGGCTGCGTCGGGGCCTTCTCGGCGACGGCGTCGAGCAGTGCCGCGAAGTCGGTGATCGCCGTGCGGACCTTCGGCCCGAACCCGAGTTCGTCGGCGTGCCGGAGGGCCTCGCGCAGGGAGACCTCGTTCTGGTCGGCGTACCGCTGCAGGGCCGTCTCGGTGACGGCGCCGATGCCGCGCTTCGGGACGTTGAGGATACGGCGCAGCGAGAGCGGGTCCGCGGGGTTCGCGACGGTGATCAGGTACGCCATGGCGTCCTTGATCTCGGCACGCTCGTAGAACTTCGTGCCGCCGAGCACCCGGTACGGGATCGCCGCGCGGATGAAGATCTCCTCGAGTGCACGGGTCTGGGAGTTCGTCCGGTAGAACACCGCCATGTCGCGGTAGTCCATGTGCTCGTCGTCGTGCAGCCGCTGGATCTCGTCCGCGACGAACTGGGCCTCGTCGTGCCCGGTGTAGCCCGTGAAGCCCGTGATCTTCTCGCCGGCCCCGACATCCGTGAACAGGTTCTTGGCCTGCCGGTCGAAGTTGTTCGCGATCACGGCGTTGGCGGCGTCGAGGATGTTCTGCGTCGACCGGTAGTTCTGCTCGAGCAGGATCACCCGGCTGTTCGGGAAGTCCCGCTCGAACTCGACGATGTTCCGGATGTCCGCGCCGCGGAAGGCGTAGATCGACTGATCGGAGTCGCCGACCACGGTGAGCGACGCCGGCGCGATCGACCCGTCGGGCTCCCGCATGCGGTCGACGTGCTGCCCCGATGCCTCGAGCGCGTCGACCTGCTCGGGTGCGACCGGCCGTGTGAGTTCGCGGATCAGGGCGTACTGGGCGTGGTTCGTGTCCTGGTACTCGTCGACGAGCACGTGCCGGAAGCGCCGCTGGTACAGCGCGGCGACGTCGGGGAACGCCCGGAACAGGAACACCGTCTGCCCGATGAGATCGTCGAAGTCGAACGCGTTCGCTCGCCGGAGCTCGCGTGAGTACTGCCGGAACACCTCGAGGAACATGACCTCTTGCGGGTCGTTCGTGTTGATGTCGCGGGCGTAGGACTCGACGTCCTGCAGTTCGTTCTTGAGCTTCGAGATCTTGTTGGCGGCGGCGCCGACCGTCAGCCCGAGCGCGTCGGCCTCGAGGTCCTTGAGGATCCGCTTGAGCAGTGCGCGCGAGTCCGCGGAGTCGTAGATCGTGAACGACGACGTGAACCCGAACCGCTCGGACTCGCGTCGGAGGATGCGCACGCACGCCGAGTGGAACGTCGAGATCCACATGCCCTCGGCCGCCCCGCCGACGAGCGCCTGGACACGCTCGCGCATCTCGGCCGCGGCCTTGTTCGTGAACGTGATCGCCAGGATCTGACTCGGCCAGGCCTCGCGGTTGGCCAGGAGGAGCGCGATGCGCCGGGTGAGCACACTCGTCTTGCCGGATCCCGCACCCGCCACGATGAGGAGGGACTCGCCGCGGTACTCGACCGCGGCCTTCTGCTGCGGGTTGAGGCCGGCGGTGAAGGGGTCGTCGTAGGTGGCGGTGCCGCTGCGCGCGGGTCGACCCGCCCCGTCGTCGGGAGCGGAGTCGAAGGGGTCGAGCACGATCGTCATGACCGGGTCAGTCTAGGCGCGACCACGGACACCGCCATCGGTCCGACGCCCGACCGCGGCCCGCATCCGGGCCTCCCGCGGCGCCGGGAGCTCAGCGGGCGAGACCGTCCCGGAGCGCGTCGAACAGGCGGCCCAGCCGTGCCCGGTGGTCGTCGACGAGGGCGTCCGCCGGGGTCCCCGCGATCACGGAACGAGCGGTGACCACGAGCACGGTGGTGTAGCCCGCCACGACGAAGGCCGCGAGCAGGGTCGGGTCAGCGTCGGACGGTGCGTCCTCCCGGACCGCGTCCTCGAGGGTCCGTTGCAGTTCCGCGGCGATCTCCCGCGCCCGGGCGACGAGGGCCGAGGACTCCGCCACGGTGCGGAAGAACGGCCCGGACCGGTCGTCGAGCCCGGACAGGGGATGCCGTTCGTCGACGAGCCGCAGGGCCACGGCGTGCAGTGCAGCCAGGACGTCGGTGCCGGCGGGACGCGACCGCACCGCCGCACGGAGCAGCTCGGCGGCGTCGAGCGAGCGGTCGAGGAACAGGTCCTCCTTCCGCGGGAAGTGGTTGAAGACGGTGACGCTGGACACGCCGGCGGCCCGCGCGACCTCCGCGACGGTCACGGCGTCGAAACCACGTTCGTGGAACAGGCCGGACGCGATCGCGGCGATCCTGGCTCGCGTCTCGGGTCCACCGCGCGCTGTGGTCCGTGGCATCGTTCCTCCACTTGCTTGTGTCACTCAACTTACTCACGTAAGGTCATCGTCATGTCCGACCCGACCACCAGCGCCATCGTCCCAGGAGCGCGAGCCACCCGGCGCGCGCCCACCTCGCTCCGACAGGCGTGGCCCGCCCTGCTCGGCCTGTCGGCCGTGTTCCTGTTCGAGATGCTCGACAACGCGATCCTCAACGTCGCACTCCCCACGATCGGCCGGGATCTGCACACGACGACGACGGGACTGCAGTGGGTGACCGGCTCCTACGCCGTCGTGTTCGGCGGGTCGATGCTCGTGTTCGGGGCGATCGCCGACCGGTTCGGGCGGCGGCGCGTCATGCTCGTCGGGCTCGTCCTGCTCGCCGTGACGAGTCTCGTGACCGCACGCGTCGGCTCGACCGGCGAGCTCATCGCGGTCCGGGTCGTGATGGGGGTCGCCGCCGCGATGACCACGCCGGGCTCGATGGCGCTGGCGTTCCGGCTCTTCGACCGCGACGACCTCCGCGTCCGCGCGACCACCCTGATCTCGACGGTCGGACTCGTGGGGCTCGCGATCGGACCGACCGTCGGCGGGTTCGTCCTCGCGGTCGCGCCGTGGCAGGTCCTCCTGCTCGTGAACGCCCCGATCGCGGTGCTGGCGATCATCGGGGTCCGCCGGGGCGTGGCCCTCGACGAGCCCGACGAGCTCCACCGCGCGCCGATCGACGTCCTCGGCGCGGCGCTCGGCACGGCGACGATCGTCCTCGGCCTCGTCGCACCGACGCTCTTCGTCGACCGTGGTGCGCAGGACGGAGCGCCGTGGGCCGCGAGCCTCGCCGCCCTCGTGGCCGCGGCGCTCTTCGTGCTCCGCGAACGCACCGCGCGGCACCCCCTGCTCGACCTCGCCCTGGTCGCCCTGCCCCGCGTCTCGAGCGGACTCGCGTTCAAGGCCGCCGCCGGACTCGCCACCGCCGGGCTCGGGTACCTCGTGACCCTGCAGTTCCAGCTGGACTGGGGTTGGGCACCGGCACTGGCCGCCCTCGGCATGCTCCCGCAGGTCGCCGTCCTCGTCGCGGGCGGCCCGTTCGTCGGCCGGTTCGTCCACCGCGTCGGGATCGACCGGGCGGCGTGGTCGAGCGCGGCCGCCGTGGTGGCCGGCCTCGCCGTGTACGGAGTGCTCGGGCGCTTCGGCTACCCCTGGGTCGCCGCCGCGCTCGTGCTCGAGGCGGCCGGCATGCGCGTCGTCGGGGTCGTCGCGGGCGTGAACGTCCTCCGCGGCCTGCCGTCGGCGCGCACCACGATCGGTGCCGCGCTCGTCGACACGGCCACCGAGGTCGCGTCCGGCATCGGTCTCGCCGTCACGGGGACCGTCCTCGCCGCGTCCGCCGTCGGTCGGCTCACCGCGGGCGGGTGGACCGCCGCGCAGACCGCGGGGTTCCGGGAGGCCGTGACCACCGGGTCCCTCGTCCTCACCGTCGTCGCCGCGGCACTCGTCGCCTGGGGGATCGCCCGCGGCCGACGTGCCGTGCCGCTCGGTTGAGCGGGGGCGCTCAGCGGAGCATCGACCGTGCGGCGAGCGCGAGGTCCGGCTGGTCCGCGAACACGCCGTCCACGCCCGTGCGCATCACCGAGGTGAACCAGCGGGCCCAGTCCCCGTGCGCCGCGAGGTCGCCGTCGCGCCGGAGTGGCGCGGGGAGGAACCGGTTCTCCGCGCGGAGCGTCCAGGTGAACACCGTCAACCCGGCGGCGTGGGCCCGCTCGACCAGGCCGCTGCGGACCTCCCGGTCGTCGCCCACGGCGACCGAGTCGACACCCGCCATCAGGGTCGACAGGTCCACGCTGATGCCGTCGAAGCGCGACGCGAGCCCGGCCAGGCCGGCGTCGGTGCGCTCCGCGGCGTACGTCGGGGCGGCGGAGCCGTGCCGGGCGCGCTCGTCGGCCGCCGCGCCCCGCCGCTCCATCAGGTAGACGGAGCGACCGCCCGTTCCCCGCGCCGCCAGGTCGAGGAGCACCTGCTTCTCGAAGCTCTCGAACGTGAGGCGCGGATCGGACCGCCAGCCGGCCTCGCCGAGGACGGCGTCGACGAGCTCGTCGAGGGGCAACCCCTGCTCGGCGAAGAACGTGGCGTGCTTGACCTCGGCCACGAGCCCGACCGGGCGCGGTGCGGCGTCGAGCAGTGCGAGGAGGTCCTCGAAGCGGAGGATCCCCCCGCTGCCGTCGTACGCCGCGCTCGCCGGCCGCAGGGCGGGGAGGCGCTCACGCACGCGGAGGGTGCGCAGCTCCTCCCACGTGAGGTCCTCGGTGAACCAGCCGGTGACGCGCTGACCGTCGACGCGCTTCGCGGTGCGCCGGTCGCGGAACTCCGGTCGGGACGCGATGTCCGTCGTGCCCGAGATCTCGTTCTCGTGGCGCAGGACGAGCACACCGTCCCGGCTCACGACGAGATCCGGCTCGATCGCGTCCGCGCCGAGCGTCACCGCCAGGTCGTACGCCGCGCGGGAGTGCTCGGGGCGGTGCCCGGAGGCGCCCCGGTGGGCGATGACGCGGGGCTGTGGAGACGCCGTGTGCGCGTGCTCGTCGGGCATGCGCACGAGCGTACGGGCGTTCTCCCAGAGGACGGCGACAGGATCGCGAGCACACCGGTGATGGCAGCCCGTCACCACCAGGAGGCCCGCAGTCCGCTCATCGCGAATCCCCAGCCAGGCGCCGTCGAACGACTCTAGGCTGAGAGAACACGGATGTTCGCACCCGCGACGCTCCCCGACAGCCGGACCACACCCGGCC
This sequence comes from Curtobacterium sp. MCBD17_028, assembly GCF_003234875.1. Lineage (NCBI taxonomy): Bacteria > Bacillati > Actinomycetota > Actinomycetes > Micrococcales > Microbacteriaceae > Curtobacterium > Curtobacterium sp. MCBD17_028. Next base: position 233,118 of record NZ_QKTQ01000003.1, read on the forward strand.
GCAGAGCACCCAGAGAACAGGAACAACGAGGACACCATGGCGTTCAAGCCCGGTTTCGACCAGTCCCCCGCCTTCAACGACGCGGGCCGCAACGCATGGGGCAACGGTGCCTACGGCGCCGGCGCCCCCTCCGGCCAGGCCCCGTACGGACAGCAGGCCCCCTACGGCCGGGCCGGCGGCCAGCCGCTCACGCCCGAGCAGCTCCAGTACATGTACGACCGCCCGGCGGCCGGCCCGGTCGAGACCGACCGCATGAGCTACGAGGACACGATCGTCAAGACGCTCGTGGCCTTCGGTGTGCTCGTCGTCGGCGCGGTCATCGGGTGGATGGTCCCGGCGCTCATGATCGTCGGCGTCATCGGGGGCTTCGTGCTCGCGCTCGTCAACACGTTCAAGCGCAGGCCCTCACCCGCCCTCGTCCTCACCTACGCGGGGCTCGAAGGCCTCTTCGTCGGCGGGATCTCGCAGGTCTTCAACACCCAGTGGGACGGCATCGTCGCCCAGGCGGTGTTCGGCACGCTCGGCGTCTTCGCCGTGACGCTCCTGCTCTTCACGTCCGGCAAGGTCCGTGCGACCCCGAAGGCCACGCGGTTCTTCCTCGTCGCGATGCTCGGGTACCTCGCGTTCTCGCTCGTGAACCTCGTCCTCATGTGGACGGGTGTCACGCACAGCGCGTTCGGTCTGCTGAACGTGACGCTGTTCGGCATCCCGCTCGGTGTGCTCATCGGCATCCTCGTGGTGCTCATGGCCGCGTACTCGCTCGTGCTCGACTTCGACCAGATCAAGACCGGCGTCGAGCGTGGCGCCCCGCGCATCTACGGCTGGACCGCAGCGTTCGGACTCATCGTCACGCTGGTCTGGCTGTACCTCGAGATCCTGCGCATCCTCGCCATCCTGCGGAACAACTAGGCCCTCCCGGACCTCGTCCCCGCACCCCGGACCGAGCCCCGCCGACGCGTCCCCGTCGGCGGGGCTCTTCCGTGTCCGGGCGCCGTGGCGGAGCGGGAAGTGCGCGCACAGACGACAAGTGCGCATGCGGGCGCATGCGCACTTGTCGTCAGCGTGAGCAGACCGGCCCCGGGGCCGGGGCCCCTGGGCCGGCGGCCCCTACTCCCACTCGATGGTGCCCGGCGGCTTCGACGTGACGTCGAGCACGACGCGGTTGACGTCGCGCACCTCGTTCGTGATCCGGTTCGAGATCCGCGCGAGGACGTCGTACGGCAGGCGCGTCCAGTCCGCCGTCATGGCGTCCTCCGAGGAGACGGGGCGCAGCACGATCGGGTGTCCGTAGGTCCGCCCGTCGCCCTGGACGCCGACCGACCGGACGTCGGCGAGCAGCACCACGGGGCACTGCCAGATCTCCTGGTCGAGGCCCGCCGCGGTGAGTTCGGCGCGGACGATCGCGTCCGCCGCACGGAGCAGGTCGAGGCGGTCCTTTGTGACCTCGCCGACGATGCGGATGCCGAGGCCCGGGCCGGGGAACGGCTGCCGCCCGACGATGACCTCGGGCAGGCCGAGTTCGCGGCCGATCGCCCGGACCTCGTCCTTGAACAGGGTCCGGAGCGGCTCGACGAGCGCGAACGTCATGTCCTCGGGCAGGCCGCCGACGTTGTGGTGCGACTTGATGTTCGCGGTGCCCGTCCCGCCGCCGGACTCGACGACGTCGGGGTAGAGCGTGCCCTGCACGAGGAACCTGACCTCGCCCGCGTCGTCGTCCGCCTTCGCCTCGAGCACCAGGGCCTCGGCCGCGGACTCGAACGTCCGGATGAACTCGCGCCCGATGATCTTGCGCTTCTGCTCCGGGTCGGACACACCGGCGAGCGCGTCGAGGAACTGCTGCTCGGCGTCGATCGTGACGAGCCGGACGCCGGTCGAGGCGACGTAGTCCTCTTCCACCTGCTTCCGCTCGTCGGCGCGCAGCAGGCCGTGGTCGACGAAGACGCAGGTGAGCTGATCGCCCACGGCCTTCTGCACGAGCGCGGCGGCGACGGCGGAGTCGACACCGCCCGACAGACCGGCGATGACCCGCGCCGAGCCGACCTGCTCGCGGATCCGCTCGACCTGCTCGGCGATGACGTTGCCGGCGTTCCAGTCACCCGGCAGGCCCGCCGCCTTGTGCAGGAAGTTCTCGATGACCCGCTGGCCCTCGGCGGAGTGCTTGACCTCGGGGTGCCACTGCACGCCGTAGAGCTTGCGCTCGTCGGATCCGAAGGCCGCGACCGGGGTCGAGGAGCTCGACGCGAGGACCTCGAAGCCCTCGGGCGCGGTGCGCACGGAGTCGCCGTGGCTCATCCAGGCGGTCTGCGCCGCGGGCTGGCCGCCGAGCAGCGTGCCGCCGTCACCGACGAGCTCGACGTCGGTGGCCCCGTACTCGCGGAGGCCGGTGTTCGCGACCTCGCCGCCGAGTGACTTCGCCATCACCTGGAAGCCGTAGCAGATGCCGAGGACGGGCACACCGAGCTCCAGGATGCCCTCGTCGAGGTCGGGCGAGCCGGCCTCGTAGACACTGGACGGCCCTCCCGACAGGACGATCGCGGCGGGGTCCTTCGCCTTGATCTCGTCGGCCGTGACGGTGTGCGGCACGATCTCGCTGTAGACGTTCGCCTCGCGCACGCGACGGGCGATGAGCTGCGCGTACTGGGCGCCGAAGTCGACGACGAGGACGGGACGCTGGTCGGTCTCGCTCACCGAGCGGCCTCCTTCTGGCGCGCCTGCTGGTGCCGCGCGACGAGTTCATGGTGGGTCGCCAGCGCGATGCCCGCCATGCGGTGCTCCACGAAGAACGACAGGAAAGGGACGACACCGCCGAGGGCGATGAGCAGGAAGCGCAGCGGCTTCCAGCGCATGATGCTCCACAGGCGGAAGTCGGCGAAGAGGTAGAGCACGTACAGCCAGCCGTGCGCGATGAGGATCCCGATCGACAGGTCGAACGTGCCGGGGGCCTTGCCCGAGGTGCCCTCGGGCACGAAGAAGCCGTTGCCGCCCAGCTGCATCTCGGTGTGCATCGGCGTGTACTTGAGGACCATCTCGAGCACGAGCAGCAGGAGCATGACACCCGTGATGTACGCGGAGACCCGGTACAGGCGGACCGCCCCCGGGATCTTGCGGATGTCACGCGTGCGGACGGTCAGGGCCATGGACCGATCCTACCGGTGGCCCGCGTGGGCCCCGGCGAGCAGCTGGGAGTCCTGAGCACCCGCAGAGCCGACCGGGAGGTCCGGGTCGGGATCGCGGTCGTCGTCCGGCCCGTCGTCGTCACCGGCCGCCTCGTCCTGCTCACGCTCCCAGGCGTCCTTGACGAAGCGGTACCAGAGGAACACCGCGAAGCCCGCGAAGACGACCCACTCGACCGCGTAGAAGAGGTTGAGCCAGTTGAACTGGACGTTCCGGGTGGGTGCCCGGTCGGCGATGGTGCCGAGGTGCGCCTGCGCCGCGGTCGGATGCGTGGCGACGACGTACCCGCCGTAGATGTCGCCGTCGAAGTCGTGCCACTCGTTGACGAGCGACGCCGCGGCCACCGCGCTGTGCTCGCCCTTCTGGAACGCGTCCTGGTCGGGTGACTCCGACGGGTAGTAGCGGCCCTCGACCGTGACGGTACGACCCGTGGCCGCCCGGGCACCGCCCGCGAGGGCCACCCGCCGCGCGTCCGCGTACCCGATGACGACCGGGAGACTGGCGCCCGAGCTGCTGTCGACGAAGTGCCCGACCGTCTGGAAGCGGCCACCGCCGCTGCGCCCGGTGAGCACCACCGTGTCGCCCGCGACGAAGTGCCCCCGCACGGAGACCCGCTGACCGGCGAGGTCCTCCGGCATGGAGCGCTGCGGCTTCGTGATGCGGTCGAGCACCTGCTGGTTCTCGGTGGAGGCGGGACCGACCTTCGCCGTCGCGATCGCCCGTTCGAGCTGCCACCGCCCGAGGAACGCGAACAGCGCCGCGAGGGCGAGCGCCAGGACCAGGAGACCGATCCACCGCGGTCGACGCGCCACAGCCCACATGTGTCAGTACTCCGGATCCCGCTGTCGTTCGGCGCGGACGTCGGACTGCTGCCCGGCCTGCTCCGCGTGGAGGTCGATCGGCGACGCCGGTACGGGTTCGCGGTCCTCCACGAGCACCGGTGCCTCCTCCGGTGCACCATTCTCGCGCGCTTCGCTGCCCGCTGCCTCCACGAGGGCGATCTCCTCGGCGAACATGCGATCACGCTCAGCTCGCCGCGCTTGCTCCGCCGCCGTCCGAGCACGCGCACGCCGCCGCTCCGGACGGAGCACGAGGAGGCCGATCCGGTCGGCGTTCACGGCCAGGAGCGGACCGAGGATCGCCATCACGAGGACGTACAGCCCCGCGAACGCCGTGATCCGCGCCTCGAGGCCCGCGGCTGCCGACAGCGTCGCGAGGATGAGCGCGAACTCGCCGCGGTTGACGAGGATCACGGCGGTGTTGATGCCCGCCTGGGCGCCGAATCCGTTCATCCGCGCCACGACCTGGCCGGCGATCGCGTTGAGGACGACGGTCATGAGCACGGCGCCGAGCACCGGCCACACGACGACGCCGAACGTCGAGACGTCGAGGCCCAGACCGAAGTTGACGAAGAAGAACGCGCCGAAGACGTCCCGCATCGGGAGCGCGAGCTGTTCGATGCGGTCGCGGTACCGGGTGGCACCGCAGAGCAGGCCGATGACGAACGCGCCGATGGCGTCCGTCACGCCGAGCAGGTCTCCGAGCCCCCCGAACAGCACCGCGAGCCCGAAGAACAGCACCGTGAACAGTTCGTCGTCACGGGTGTTGAAGGCACGCGAGACGAACCTGCCGCCCCAGCGCGCGAGCGAGAACATGACGATGAGGAACCCGAACGACAGCGCCAGCTTGCCGACGACCGCCCAGATGTTCGTGTCGCCGCTGAGCACGACGGACACGATCGCCAGGTAGATGGCGATGAAGACGTCCTCGATGACCGTGACGCCGAGGATCATCGGCGTCTCGTCGTTCGCGAGGCGCCGGAGCTCGATGAGGAGCTTCGTGACGATCGCGCTCGAACTCGTCGCCGTCATCCCCGCGACGACGAGGGCCTCGCGCGTGCCCCAGCCGAGCGAGAAGCCGAACGCGAACCCGACGCCCATGTTGATCGCGACGTAGGTACCGCCGGACACGAGCAACTTGCCCGCGTTGCCGTAGAACTCCTCTTGGTCGAACTCGAGCCCGAGGTTGAACAGCAGCAGCACGAGCCCGAACGTCGCGATGAGCTCGATCGTGTGCGACTCGATGCTCAGCCCGATCCACGTGGAGTGCGGACTCGCGATGAGTCCGACCACCATGTAGATCGGGATGGCCGGCAGGCCGATGAGCTTGCCGAGACGTCCGAGGACGTAGGCGATGAGGAACAGGCCGCCGATGGTCAGCAGCTCACCACCCAGGTGCATCGCCCTATCCTCCGGGCGGGGCCTCGACGGACGCCGCCGTCAGTACACCGCTGCGGTAGTAGGCGAAGGCGCGCGCGACCTTCTCCGGGGAACCCGCGACGACGATGGTGTCGCCCGGGAACACGACGAAGTCGCCGGAGGGCGCCGGGTTCGCCGAGTCGCCACGGACGACCGCGACGACGGTGAGGCCGATGATGCCCGCGGCCGCCAGGTCGCCGAGCGGCTTGCCGGCGATGGCGTCCTCGTAGTCGACGCTGAACCAGTCGATCGACAGCCCGGGGATCTCGTCGAGCTTCGACAGGCCCTCGGTGATCCGGGTGCCGCCGAGCAGTTCGGCGAGCGTGTGGGCCTCGTCCTCACTGAGGCGGAGCGAGACCTTCTGCGCACGGTCGGCGCCGTCCGACACGTCGGCGAAGGAGATGAGGTCGGAGTGCCCCGACCGGTGCGTGATGACCCCGCACTTGCCACCGTCGTCGGTGTAGAAGCTGTGCAGTACGCCGACGCCGGGGAGCTTGACGCGATGAACGTCGACCATGGATGACTCCCTTTGTTGTCGCCCATGTTAACCGCGCACGCGCTCGCGCGATTCCCGCCGCCGCGGACCGGGAGGAGTGGGGCGCGCCCGCACCGTCCCTCCCGTCCGCCGTCCGGTCGGGGCCGCCGCCGTCAGCGCGGCTCGGTCGTCTTCTCGCCGATCACCTGCTCGTCCTCGGCGCGGCCGCCGTCCTGGCGACCCGGGCCGCCGACCTTGACGTCGTCCTCCTCGAAGCCGAACGCGATGTCGGGCGCCTCGAGCCGCACGCGGTCGGCGGAGGCGTCGTCCGGCTCGAGCTGGCTCGCCCGCTCCGCCGCGACGCGCTTGAGGTAGTTGCCCACTTCCTCCTCGGTGCGCTCGCGGTCCCAGCCCAGCACGCCCGCCATGAGCCGCGCGGCCACGGGTGCGGCCGACTCGCCGCGGTCCCACGCCTCGATCGAGATGCGCGTCCGCCGGGCGAGGACGTCCTCGAGGTGCAGGGCGCTCTCGTGGCTCGCCGCGTACACGACCTCGGCGCCGATGTAGTCGTCGGCCCCCGGCAGCGGCTCGGCGAGCGTCGGGTCCTCGCTGACGAGCCGGAGGACCTCGTCGGCGAGGGTGCCGTACCGGTTGAGCAGGTGCTCGAGCCGGACCTTGTGCAGCCCGTACGCCCGGGCCGTCCTGCCGCGCCGGTTCCACGCGGCCGGGTAGCCCTCGGCGCCGAGCAGCGGGATCTCGTCCGTGATCGACTCCGGGATCCGGCCGTCGAGCGCGGCGACGGCCTCGTCGATCGCGTCCTTCGCCATCACGCGGTAGGTCGTCCACTTGCCGCCCGCGACGACGACGAGCCCGGGCACGGTGTGCGCGACGATGTGCTCGCGGGACAGCTTCGACGTCTGGTCGGACTCGCCCGCGAGCAACGGGCGGAGTCCGGCGTAGACGCCCTCGACGTCCTCGCGCGTCAGCGGCACCGCGAGGACCTGGTTGACGTGCTCGAGGATGTAGTCGATGTCCGCAGCGGTCGCGGCGGGGTGCGCCTTGTCGAGGTCCCAGTCGGTGTCCGTCGTGCCCACGAGCCAGTGCCGGCCCCACGGGATCACGAACAGCACGCTCTTCTCGGTGCGCAGGATCATGCCCATGGTCGACTGGAACCGGTCGCGCGGGATCACGAGGTGCACGCCCTTCGACGCGCGGACCTTGAACTGGCCCCGCTCCCCCACCATCGCCTGGGTGTCGTCCGTCCACACGCCCGTCGCGTTGACGACCTGCTTCGCGCGGATGTCGAACCGCTCACCGGTCTGGATGTCGTGCGCCTTCGCCCCCACGACGCGCTCGCCGACCTTGACGAAGCCCTCGATCCGCACCCGACTGGCGGCGTGGGCGCCGTACGCCGCTGCGGTGCGGGCGAGGGACGCGACGTACCGCGCGTCGTCGACCTGGGCGTCGTAGTAGGTCATCCCGCCGACGAGGGCGTCCTTCGCGAGGCTCGGGATCGCACGCATCACCTGGCGCTTCGACAGGTGCCGGTGGTGCGGGACGCCCGGGGGTCGCCCGCCACTCCAGCTGAACGCGTCGTACATCGCCATGCCGATGCCGATGTAGAACCGCTCCCAGACCCGGTGGTTGAGCGGGTAGAGGAACTTCACGGGCTTGACGAGGTGTGGGGCGAGTCGCTGCAGGAGCAGGCCACGCTCGATGAGGGCCTCGCGGACGAGCGCGAAGTTGAGCTGCTCCAGGTACCGGATCCCACCGTGCACGAGCTTCGACGAGCGGCTGGAGGTCCCCGATCCCCAGTCCCGGGCCTCGACGATGCCGACACTCAGCCCGCGCGTGACGGCGTCGAGCGCGCTCCCCGTACCGACGATGCCGCCCCCGATGACGAGCACGTCGAGTTCGCGTGACTTCAGGGCCTGGATGGCCGCCGCACGTTCCTCCGGACCGATCTTGTTCGAGTTCGAGACCGTCGTCCTGGCCATGTCCGCCTCCGTACCGCGTGGTCGGCCACGCCGGCGACGCAGCCCGCGGCGCCGGGCTCCGGACGACCGCCGAGCGGGCGGGTCAGGCGTGGTACGGCGCCACGACCACTTCTACTCGCTGGAACTCCTTGACGTCGGAGTATCCGGTGGTGGCCATCGACCGGCGGAGTGCGCCGACCAGGTTCGCCCGGCCCTCGCTCGTCGGGGTCGGGCCGGCGAGGACGTCCTCGAGCGGCGCGATCGAGCCGACGTGCATCCGGCGTCCGCGCGGGAGCTCGGGGTGGTGCGCCTCGGCGCCCCAGTGGTAGCCGCCGCCCGGGGCGTCCGTGGCACGCGCGAGCGCCGTGCCGAGCATGACGGCGTCGGCACCGACCGCGATCGCCTTGACGATGTCGCCCGAGGTGTCGAGCCCACCGTCGGCGATGACGTGCACGTAGCGGCCGCCGGACTCGTCGAGGTAGTCGCGCCGGGCACCGGCGACGTCCGCCACCGCGGTGGCCATGGGCGCGTGGATGCCGAGCGCCGCGCGTGTCGTCGATGCCGCACCGCCGCCGAAGCCGACGAGGACCCCCGCGGCGCCCGTCCGCATGAGGTGCAACGCGGCCGTGTACGTCGACGCTCCGCCCACGATCACGGGCACGTCGAGCTCGTAGATGAACTCCTTGAGGTTCAGCGGCTCCTGGTTCTGGGACACGTGCTCCGCCGACACGGTGGTGCCCCGGATCACGAAGAGGTCGACACCGGCGTCGACGACGGTCTGGTACAGCTCCTGCGTGCGCTGCGGGCTCAGCGCGCCGGCGACCGGCACGCCCGCGGCGCGGATCTCGGCGAGGCGGGCGGTCACGAGCTCGGGCTTGATCGGCTCGGCGTAGATCTGCTGCATGCGGGCCGTGACGTCGCCGTCGGCGAGCTCGCGGATCTCGGCGAGGTACGGCTCCGGGTCCTCGTACCGGGTCCAGAGGCCCTCGAGGTCGAGGACACCGAGCATGCCGAGGCGGCCCATGTGCACCGCGGTCGCGGGCGAGACCACCGAGTCCATGGGCGCTGCGATGATCGGCGCGTCGAAGGTGAAGGCGTCGATCGACCACTGCACGGACACGTCGCGCGGGTCGCGCGTGCGCCGCGAGGGCACCACCGCGATGTCGTCGAAGGCGTACGCCCGTCGTCCGCGCTTGCCGGCCCCGATCTCGACTTCAGTCACCGGGTCAGACTAGCGGGCCGGGCCGACCCGGGAACGGGCCGGCCGGACGGTGCGCACCGGTCCGCGAGCGACGCGTCGGGCACGGCCGGGAGGCACGGCACCGGCCGCCGCGCGCGTCACCGACGCGAGCGGCGGAGCAGCCGGAGCGTCAGCCCGAGTCCGACGGCGAGGACGAGGAGCACGACGACGAGCACCGCGAACACCTTGAGCACGAGGGCCGCGCCGACGAAGAGCAGGGCGAACACGACCCACACCACGCCGTCGAGGACGGGGCGGTGTTCGGGAGCGGGGCGGCGGCCGGACGTGGGCACGGACCCGACGCTAGCAGCGGGGCGGGCGCGGTCCGGGCCTCCCGGGCGTGGTGCGGGGGGCGGGAGGACCGCACGGCGCTCGCGCGACCTCGTCCGGCCCTCCCGGCGGATGCCGCCCCCACGGCGGCACCCGCGGTCGGCGCGGCCTACCCGGCGGCGTCGACGTCCTTCGCGAGGGTACCGAGGTACAGCTCGATCACCTTCGGGTCGTCCGCGAGCGCACGGCCGGTGCCCGAGTAGGCGTTGCGTCCCTGGTCGAGGACGTACGCCCGGTCGCAGATCTGCAGGCAGCGGCGGGCGTTCTGCTCGACCATGACGATCGAGACGCCCGCCTTGTTGATCCGTCGGGTGCGGATGAACGTCTCGTCCTGCCGCACCGGCGACAGCCCGGCGCTCGGTTCGTCGAGCAGGAGCACCTTCGGGTCCATCATGAGGGCGCGGGCCATGGCCACCGACTGTCGCTCGCCGCCGGACAGCGATCCGGCCCGCTGACCCCGCCGCTGGCCGAGGACGGGGAACAGGTCGTAGACGACCTCGAGCCGTTCGGCGAACTTCCGTGGCCGCAGGTACATCCCCATCTGCAGGTTCTCCTGGATCGACAGTGACGGGAACACGTTGTTCGTCTGCGGGACGAACCCGATCCCGGCGCGCACGAGCTTGTCGGCCCGGTGGTTGGTGATGTCCTCGCCCTCGAGGGTCACGCTGCCGCTCCGGACCGTCACGAGCCCGAACAGCGCCTTGAGGAGCGTCGACTTGCCGGCGCCGTTCGGGCCGATGATGCCGATGAGCTCCCCCGGCGCGCACACGAGGTCGCAGCCGTTCAGGATGTCGACGCCCGGCAGGTAGCCGGCCACGACGTTCTCGGCCCGCAGCACGGGCTCCCCGATGGTGGCGGTCATCGCGTGGTTCCTCCGATGTGGTCGCTCGCCGTCGGCGGCGCCGGGTGGTCCTGGTCGTGGGCGGCGTCCTCGGCCGCGACCTCCTGCTCGAGCTCGTCGAGCGTCTCGTCGCTGAGGAGCGCGTCGTCACCGAGGTCCGTGTCGTGGTGCGCGCCGAGGTAGGCGTCGATCACGGCCTGGTCCTCCATCACGCTGGCCGCGGGCCCCTCGGCGACCACGCGCCCCTCGGCCATCACGACGACCCAGTCCGAGATGTGCCGGACCATGTGCATGTCGTGCTCGACGAACAGGACGGTCATGCCGTCGTCGCGGAGGCCCTGGATGTGCCCGAGCAGACTCTGGGTGAGCGCGGGGTTCACACCCGCCATCGGCTCGTCGAGCATGATCATCGTCGGATCGGACATGAGCGCCCGCGCCATCTCGAGCAGCTTCCGCTGCCCACCGGACAACGACCCGGCGTAGTCGTCCTGCTTGTCGAGGAGCGAGAAGCGGGCGAGCAGCTCGCGCGCCTTCTCGGTGATCTCGGCCTCCCGCTTGGCCCACAGCGGCTTGACGAGGGCCGTGAAGAACCGCTCACCGGGCTGGTCCGTGGCGCCGAGCAGCATGTTCTGCAGCACCGTGAGCCGGGACAGCGCCTTCGTGAGCTGGAACGTCCGCACCATGCCGGCGCGGGCCACCGCGGCCGCGCCGACCGAGCCGAGCGGACGGCCGTCGAACTCCCACGCCGCGTCCTCCGGGCGCCGCCGGGCGAGGGCCCGCGGCGCGGAGCTCGGCTTGTCGAAGCCCGTGAGCAGGTTGAAGAAGGTGGTCTTGCCGGCGCCGTTCGGTCCGATGAGGGCCGTGATCGCGCCGCGCTGTACCTCGAGGTGGTCGACGTCCACCGCCGTCATCCCACCGAACCGGCGCGTGATGCGATCGACGCGGAGCACGGGGTCGGGCTTGGCGGAACCGGGCGCGTGCGGGACGTCCCGGAGGGCGACGGCCGCGGTCGTGGGGTCAGACACTGAACGTCAGCTCCTTCTTGTTCCCGAGGAGTCCCTGCGGGCGGAACACGATGAGCAGCATGAGCGCGACCCCGACGAGGACGTACGAGAACTGCTCGGCCTGCTGCGTGTTCATGATCGAGTTCGGGATGACGTCGCTCGCGAGCGTGCGGATGGCGAGCCGGACGACGAAGAACAGGACCGAGCCGAGCACGGGGCCGAAGACCGTCGCCGCCCCGCCGAGGATGAGTGCGGTCCAGATGAAGAAGGTCATCGAGCGGCCCATCGCGTCCGGCTGGACGGACGACGGCAGGACGTACACGATGCCGGCGAGCGCACCGATCACCCCGCCGAGCACGAGCGCCTGCATCTTGTACGAGTACACGTTCTTGCCGAGGGAGCGGACGGCGTCCTCGTCCTCGCGGATCGCCTTGAGGACGCGCCCCCACGGACTCCGCGTGAGCGCGAACAGCATCAGGGACAACAGGGCGACGAGGCCCCAACCGACGATGCGGATCCACCAGCCGTTGACGCCGTTGTTCGTGAAGTCGAACCAGAGGATCCGCGTGCTGCCCTCGGGCAGGAACGACAGCGCGTTGAACGAGTCGCGGTAGCTCGACCCGGTGAGGCCGTTCGACCCGCCCGTGACCGTCGTCAGGAGGCTGGAACGCCCCACCATCCGGATGATCTCGGCGCCCGAGATCGTGACGATCGCGAGGTAGTCCCCCCGCAACCGGAGCGTCGGGATGCCGAGGACGACCGCGAACACGATCGCCGTGAGCAGTGCGATGACGATCGCCAGTCCCACGGGCACGCCGTGGATGACCGCGATCGCGTACCCGTACGCGCCGAGCAACAGGAACGCGGCCTGTCCCATGTTGACCAGTCCGGTGAGCCCGAAGTGGATGTTGAGGCCGATCGCGGCGATGGCGAACGCCGCCGTGGTGGGCGCGATCGCCTCGGCCGAGAGCGACGTGAGCAGGCTGACGAGGTAGTCCATGGTCCGTTCCCTAACCGATCCGTTCGGCGCGCCCGAAGATGCCCTGCGGCCGGAGCAGCAGCACGAGGATGAGGATGACGAGCGCGGTGGCGTACTTGAAGTCGCCGGGCAGCACGAGGTTCGTGAGTTCCACGACGATGCCGATCACCATCGAGCCGACGAGCGCGCCGTACGCCGTGCCGAGGCCGCCGAGCGTGACCGCCGCGAACATGAGGAGCAGCAGCTGCAGCCCGGTCTGCCAGTTCACCCCGTTGAGGACGAGCCCGAGCATGACGCCCGAGAGGCCGGCGAGGCCCGCGGCGAGGGTCCACACGAAGCGGATCACCCGGTCCACGTCGATGCCGGACGCCGCCGCGAGTGCGGGGTTGTCGGACACCGCGCGGGTGGCCCGGCCGAGGCGGGTCCGGACGAGGAACAGGCCGGTCCCGACCAGCACGAGCACCGCGATGCCCATCGCGACGTACGACTGCACGGTCAGCGTCACGCCGGCGAAGTCGACCGTGCGCGGGTTGCCCTGCTGGATCCGCACCGTCGCCGCCCCGAAGAAGTACTGGAACGCGTACTGGAGCGCGATCGACAGTCCGATCGTCACGATCATGAGCTGCGTCAGGCTGATCCGCCGCCGTCGGAGGGGGCGCCAGATCACGGCGTCCTGCAGGTACCCGGTCGCCGCGCAGAGCACGACCACGATGATCCCGGCGAGCCAGATGTCGAACCCCAGGACGTTCGCGAACAGGTAGGCGAGGAGCCCGCCGAGCGTGACCTGCTCGCCGTGCGAGAAGCTCGAGAGCCCGGTGGTGCCGTAGATGAGCGAGAGGCCGACCGACGCGAGCGCGATGAGCAGCCCGAGGCGGATGCCGGATGCGAGCTGCTGCCAGGTCCGACCCCAGGTGACGCCCGAACCGTCGTCGAGGCTCGCGCTCGTCGCGCCCTTGACGGTGGTCAGCTGGAAGATCGTGCCGGCGTTCGACCCGACCGTGGCCTGCACGGGGCGCGCGTCCTGCTGCGCGTCGGCCAGGTACTGCCCCTGGGGCAGGGTCGTCTGGTCGAGGGAGACCCGGTACCGGCCCGACGTCGTGATGCGGACGGACCAGCGACCGTCGTCCTCCGTCGTGGAGGTCTCGGCGAACCCACCGGGTCCCGTGACCCGGACCTCCGCTCCCCGGACCGGCTCGCGGTCCGAGTCGAGGATCGTGCCCTGGATGCAGCCGTTCGCGTCGCTCACCGTGCAGGTCGCCGCCGTGGCCGCGACCGCGCGCGGCGCTGACGCCCACTGGAGGCCCACGACCGCGGCGAGCGACAGCAGTGCGGCGAGGAGCAGGACGACCGGGCGGTGCCGGCCCACCCGGGTGCGGGGACGGCGCGTGTGCGGCGCCGTGCCCGTCGACGTCGTGGAACCCACTGAGCCTCCCTCTCGGACCGTCGGACGTCGACGGTTCCGGCACGACCTCCGTCCGATCGGGCGGTCCGTGCGGTTGCGCCGACAGTACGGAGCGTTTGTGTCACCTGTGTTTCCATCAGGTTCCCTGCGTGCTTCGTCACGGAACCGTGATGATGCACAGGAGCGCGAGTGGGGACCCAGCGTCCGCTCAGCCGAACCCGGGCGGACCGCTCAGGTCCAGCCTCCCGCCCGGTCGGACGGTGCCCGGCTACGGGAATGGCGGGCCCACGCGCCCGCGTTACCATGTCCCATCCGGTACCCGACGTCGTGGCCGGAGCACCTGCAGCCAGCCCGGAACGACGAGAGGGACCCATGGACCAGCCGGATCCGTTCGGATTCATCGGACTCACCTACGACGACGTCATGCTGCTCCCCGGGCACACCGACGTCATCCCGAGCGAGGCGTCGACCCGCTCGCGCCTCACCAAGCGCATCGAGGTGGCCGTACCGCTCCTGTCGGCGGCCATGGACACCGTGACCGAGGAGCGCATGGCGATCGCGATGGCCCGCCAGGGCGGGATCGGCATCCTGCACCGCAACCTGTCGATCGCCGACCAGGCGGCTGCCGTCGACAAGGTCAAGCGGAGCGAGTCGGGCATGATCACGAACCCCGTGACCACGCGGCCCGACGCCACCGTCGCCGAGGTCGACGCACTCTGCGGGCAGTTCCGCGTCTCGGGGCTCCCGGTCGTGGAGTCCGACGGCACGCTCGTCGGCATCATCACCAACCGCGACATGCGCTTCGTCGCGCCGTTCGAGCAGAGCACGACACTCGTCCGTGACGTCATGACCAAGGCGCCCCTCATCACCGCGCCCGAGGGCATCGACCCCGAGGCGGCGGTCGCGATCTTCGCCCAGCACAAGATCGAGAAGCTCCCGCTCGTCGACGCGTCCGGCCGGCTCCGCGGGCTCATCACGGTCAAGGACTTCGACAAGAGCGAGAAGTACCCGGACGCCACGAAGGACGCCGAGGGCCGCCTGCGCGTCGGTGCCGCGATCGGCTTCTTCGGCGATGCCTGGCAACGGGCGACGGCACTGCTCGAGGCGGGCGTCGACGTGCTCGTCGTCGACACCGCGAACGGCGAGAGCGAGGGCGTCCTCGACATGGTGCGCCGGCTCAAGGCGGACCCGGCGTTCGCGGGGGTCGACGTGATCGGCGGCAACGTCGCGACCCGCGCGGGCGCGCAGGCGCTCATCGACGCTGGGGTCGACGCGGTCAAGGTCGGCGTCGGTCCGGGCTCCATCTGCACGACGCGCGTCGTCGCGGGCGTGGGGGTGCCCCAGGTCACGGCCGTGTACGAGGCCTCACTGGCCGCGCGCGAGGCCGGAGTGCCGGTGATCGCGGACGGCGGCCTGCAGTACTCGGGCGACATCGCCAAGGCGCTCGTCGCGGGTGCCGACACGGTCATGCTCGGTTCGCTGCTCGCCGGCTGCGACGAGTCCCCCGGGGACCTCGTGTTCGTGGGCGGCAAGCAGTTCAAGACGTACCGCGGTATGGGGTCGCTCGGCGCGTTGCAGACCCGCGGCAAGAAGACCTCGTACTCGAAGGACCGCTACTTCCAGGCGGACGTCCCCTCGGACGACAAGCTCATCCCCGAGGGGATCGAGGGCCAGGTGCCCTACCGCGGCGCCCTCGGCAACGTGGTCTACCAGCTCGTGGGCGGCCTCCGGCAGTCCATGTTCTACGTCGGCGGTCGCACGGTGCCCGAGCTCAAGGCCCGCGGCAAGTTCGTCCGGATCACCGCCGCGGGGCTCAAGGAGTCGCACCCGCACGACGTCCAGATGGTCGTCGAGGCGCCGAACTACCGCGGCTGACACGGCTTCCCCGTGGACGGGCCCGTCGACTCCGGTCGGCGGGCCCGTCGCCGTTCCGCGGGCCCGTCGCCGTTCCGCGGGCCCGCCGCCGTTCCGCGGCCCACGCGCGGTCGCTGGTGCGGGGAGGGTGGCCCGGCCCTAGACGTCGGCCCGTTGCCCCTCCGGCGCTCCCATGAGGTGCCACTCGTACGCGACCCGCACGGCCTCCGCACGGGAGCCGACGCCGAGCTTGCGGTAGATGCTCCGCACCTGCGTCTTCACGGTGTTCGGCGACACCCCCAGGTCGGTGGCGATGTCCTCGATGGAGCCCTGTGCCCGGAGCCGCGTGAGCACGACCCCTTCGCGGCGGGTCAGCCGCGGCACCGTGAGGTCGCTCGAGTACACCGACGGGGCGTCCGCGAGCACCGGCCGGAGGTGCGGGGCCACCTGGTCGAACAACCCCTCGAGTTCGTCGCGTGGGACGAGCCACCACGGGGTGGACAGGCCCCGCGCGCTGCTCACCGTCGCCGCCTCGTCGAGCGACGTCCGCGCGGCGTCGAGGTCGCCGAGCCGGCAGGACGCGACCGCGCGGACGACGTGGAGCTCGGTCCGGGTCCGGGGGCTCGGGTTGCTCCGCCACATGAGCCGGTCGGCGAAGAGACGGGCATGTGGCGCGTTGCCCGCGAGGAGCAGCGCGCGCGCCTGGGCGCCGGCGACGCTCTCGCGCCCGTCGAGGAACGGGCGGAGGCCGGCGAGCGCGGCCTTCGCCTGCCGCGCGAGCAGCAGCAGGTCGGACTTGAGGACGTGCATGAGCCCCTGGTGGTGGTTGCTCAGGGCGTCACGGCCGTAGTGGCCCTCGGCGTCGCGGATCACCCCGAACCCTCCGAGGCCGTCGCCCTGGAGCAACAGTCGGAAGGCGCGGAGGTGCACGACGAGCGGCCAGTCCTCGAGGTCGTACGGCAGGGTGTCGAGCACCCGCATGTGCCGGTCGACCGTCGGGAGGTCCCAGGTCTCGAGTGCGGCGAGGGCGGCGGCGACGTGGACGGGGACCGCCCACACGCTGTGCCGCCACGGGAACCAGCTGCCGTCGCGCATCGCGAGGGTCACGAGTTCCCGACCACGCCGGACGTCCCCGCGCAGGACGTGCAGGTAGGCGGAGTAGCCCATCGCCTGGATACGCAGGTGCGGGTCCTCGTTCGAGCGGGCGAGCGGCGCGAAGTGCTGCAGGGCCTCCTCGTGGCTGCCGTCGTGCAGGTGCGTGATGCCGACCTGCATGTGGCCGTCCGCGCTCAGGCGCACGCCCGCTGCCGGCGTGGTGCGCATCGCCGTGAGCAGGTCCGGCAGGGACCGGGCGACCGCGAGGGCCCGTCCGAAGCTCCCGGCGCGGCGGAGGGACGCGACGCGGAGGACCGAGTCGCGGACGCTCTCCGCTCCGACGTCGGACTTCAACCGCTCGCGCGCCGCGGCGTCGGCCCGGGCGAAGGCCGCGGCCGGCACCGCCGTCCGCCCGCCGTCGTCGGCGAAGTGCATGGCCGCCTGCAGGTGGAGGAGCCAGGGGTCCGTCTCCATGTGGTCACGCGGCACGACGGCGAGGATCGCCACGAGTTCGGCGTGGTGGTCGCGGCACAGCACCGCGTAGTGCTGTCGCGTCAGCGCGGCCAGGTACGGCCAGTCCTGCGCGGCGGCGGCGAGGCCAACGGCCTCCCGGATCTCGCCCTCCCCCTCGAGCAGACGCGCTCCGGCGGCCGCGATGTCGGGCATGGAACGGTCCTCCTGCAGGGCCAGCTGCTCCGTGAGGACGCGCTTGACGACGGGGGTGAGCGTGAAGCGGGAGCGGCCGCGCACGCGGGTCCACGCGCCGAGCCCGGCTCGTTCCGCCACGTCGAGGAGTTGCGCGACCTGCGCCGCGTCGCCCTCGTCGCGGACGAGCATGTCCTTGTTCATGAACGGGAGCACCGCGCCGGTGACGATCGCCGGCCACGACGCCGTTCCCCGCAGCCCCGACGTCAACTCGTCGACGATCTCGACGGCGATGCGGCGGACGACGGGCTCGAGCTCGTCGCGGTGCCACACCCGGTGCGGTTCGAGCGCGAGCTGGTTCGTCAGCCGCTGCACCGCGGTCGGCCAGCCGGACAGCCGCTCGTGCACCATCGCGATGGCGGGGCTGTCGAACGCGACACCGCGGAGCGTCAGGACCGCCGCGGTCTCCTGCTGGGTGAAGAGCAGGCCGGACGTGTCGAGGACCTCGACGTCGAACCGGGCCGCGACCGCAGTCCCCTCGAACGCCGTGCTGCGCCGCGACACGACCACGACCGTGCAGCGGGTGCGTTCGAGCAGCCAGGCGACGTCGTCCTCCACCGCTGCCGCGATCCCGGCGTCGCGGAGCCGGTCGAACTCGTCGAGCACGATGACCTCGTCGCCGTCGAGTCGGGTGAGCAACGCCGCCACGACCTCCTCGTCCGGCGCGTCATCGCGGTCGGGGTGCTCGGGCTGCGATCCGTCCGCTTCCCGTCGGAGCTGGGCGACCACGCTCCGCCACAACCCGCACCGTGTGTCGGTCTCGCGGGCGCCGTGCCACGCGACGCGTCGTCCGCCCTCGGTGACCTCGCGGTCGACCCAGTCCGCCACCACGGTGGTCTTCCCGGTCCCGGCCGGACCACGGACGCACACGATCTGCGCGCGAGCGGCGTCGTCGAGCGCCTCGAGCCACCGCGGCCGACGCAGCTGGAACCGGCGCGGTCGCGGGTAGCCCGGCCGCGGTGTCCGACCACCTCCGCCTCGCGCCCGGGCGACGTCCGCCGCCTGTTCCGTCCCGACCGAGGTCAGCATCTCTTCCATACGCGTTCGCTCCGATGACCACATCACGTACCCCTGACTGGGTACGAGGAGGCTAGGTGCGTGATCAGGCGGACGCGACGGCGAAACTTCGTACATCGCCGTTATCTCGCCCACGGGTGACATTCCGGAACAACACCGGGTCGTTCCACTTCACCCGGTACCCAGAGGTGAAGGGCAAGACCCTCCCGCCCTGAGGGTATCTCGACACCGCTCGCGGGTCGAGCACGACCGATGACGGACCGTCCGGTGGACGGGGGTGCCCTCGCGTCGTGGCCGACGGTGCGCCATGATGTGCAGATGCCCTCGGCCGCCGACGTCCCGACCTCGTCGCCGTTCCGCATCTCCTTCGTCTGCAGCGGCAACATCTGCCGGTCCCCGATGGCCGAGGTCGTCTTCCGCCGCATCGTCGAGGAGGCCGGGGTCGCCGACCGCTTCGCCGTCTCGTCCGCCGGCACGGGCGACTGGCACGTGGGCGAACCGGCCGACGAGCGGACGATCGCCGCCCTCGCGGCACGCGGATACGATGGGTCCAGGCATCGCGCCCGTCAGTTCGACCCGGACCGGTTCCCGGAGTTCGACCTGGTGGTCGCACTCGACCGCTCCCACGAGCGCATCCTGCGATCGTGGGCCCCCACGATGGACGACGCCGCGAAGGTGACGCTCATGCTGCGGTACGACGAGGCCTGGCCGCAGCACGCCGACGTGCCCGACCCGTACTACGCGGATCGGCACGAGTTCGACCGGGTCCTCGCGACCATCGAACGCGCGTCGCGGGCCCTCTTCCACCAGATCGAACCGGCAGTCCGTCAGGGAGCCCCATGACACCCCTTCCCCCGCAGCCGATCAGCCCGCTCGACGGGCGGTACTTCCCGGTCGTGCACACGGTGGGGGAACACCTCTCCGAGGCGGGTCTCAACCGGGCCCGCGTCCGGATCGAGGTCGAGTGGCTCGTGTTCCTGACGGACCACGCGATGTTCGCGACGTCGCCGCTGTCGATCGACGACCGAGCAGCGCTCCGCGCCGTCGCGGACGACTTCGGGCAGGCGGCGATCGACGAGCTCGCCGGGCTCGAGGCCACCACCCGACACGACGTCAAGGCCGTCGAGTACTTCGTCCGCGCCCGGCTGTCCGAACTCGGGCTCGACGCCATCGCCGAGCTGACGCACTTCGCCTGCACGAGCGAGGACGTCAACAACCTGGCCTACGCGCTCACCATCCGCGACACGGTGCAGGACGTCTGGCTGCCCGCCGCCCGAGCCGTCACCGACGCGCTCCGCACCCGGGCGGTCGAGCTCCGCGCGGTCCCCATGCTCGCCCACACGCACGGACAGCCGGCGACGCCGACGACGCTCGGCAAGGAGCTCGCCGTCGTCGTCCACCGCCTCGAGCGGGTGCTCGCGCAGGTCGAGGACACCGAGTACCTCGGCAAGTTCTCCGGCGCGACCGGCACGTTCTCGGCGCACCTGGCCGCCGATCCCGAGGCCGACTGGCCGGCACTCTCCCGGGCGTTCGTCGAGTCGCTCGGGCTCGTGTGGAACCCGCTCACCACGCAGATCGAGTCGCACGACTGGCAGGCCGAGCTGTACGACCGGGTCCGGCACGCGAACCGCATCCTGCACAACCTGGCGACGGACGTCTGGACCTACATCTCGATGGGGTACTTCACGCAGATCCCGGTCGCCGGTGCCACCGGGTCGTCGACGATGCCGCACAAGATCAACCCGATCCGCTTCGAGAACGCCGAGGCGAACCTCGAGCTCTCGACGGCGGTGTTCTCGACGCTGTCCGAGACACTGGTGACGAGCCGCATGCAGCGCGACCTCACCGACTCGACGACGCAGCGGAACATCGGGGTCGCCTTCGCGCACTCCCTGCTCGCCCTCGACAACCTGCGCCGCGGGCTCGGTGAGATCGCCGTGGCCGAGGGCCGCCTCGCCGCCGACCTCGACGGCAACTGGGAGGTCCTCGCCGAGGCGATCCAGACCGTCATCCGCGCCGAGGTGACCGCGGGCCGCTCCGAGATCGAGGACCCGTACGCGCTGCTCAAGGAGCTCACCCGGGGCCGCCGCGTCGGCCGCGAGGACCTCGTCGCGTTCGTGAACGGACTCGACATCTCCGACGGAGCGAAGGCGCGGCTCGCCGCGTTGACCCCGGCGACCTACACCGGCCTCGCCGACGAGCTCGTCGGGTTCCTCGACGCCTGACGACCGCGCTGCCGGTGCTCCGCCACGGCGCTCGCGAGCGCTCCGCGGAGTTCCGGGTGCACGAAGCGGTAGCCCGCTCCCTCCAGGCGGGCGGGGACGACCCACCGGCTCTTCAGCACGAGCTCCGTCTCGGTCCGGATCGCGATCGACCCGAGTTCGAGCATCCAGCGCGGGAGCGGGAGCCCGAAACGCCGCCCGACGATCTCGCGGAGGGTCCGCATCATGGCGCGGTCGTCCGTGGGGTGGGGGGCGCAGACGTTGACGACCCCGTCGATCTCCGGATGGTCGCGCACGAACCGGATGGCACCGAGCACGTCGGCGATGTGCACCCAGCTGAAGCGCTGCCTCCCGTGCGTGTGCCGGTCCTCGTGGAACGTCCCGGCGGCGCGACGGCGACGCGTCGCGAACCACGGTCCGTCCAGGTGCGGACCGCCGAGTCCGAGCTGCGCCAGCCGGATGAGCGGCACGAGGGCGCTGCCGTCGCCGAGCACGATCGCGATGCGGAGCGCGACCCGACGGGTGCCCGGCAGGTCCCCGTCGAAGAACGCCGCCTCCCACGCCCGTGCGACCGACACGGAGAACCCGGTGCCGATCTCGCCGTCGGCCTCGGTCTGCGGGCGGTCCTCCGCGTGCCGGTAGATGGTCGCGGTCGACGCGTTGCACCAGACCCGCGGCGGCCGTCGCGCCGCGCGGATGGCGTCCCGGAGTTCGCGCGTGGTCTCGACCCGCGAGCGGAGGATCTCGGCACGGTTGCGGGCGCCGTACCGGCAGTCCACGCTCTTGCCCGCGAGGTTGACGACCAGGTCGGCGCCGTCGACGAGCTCGGTGATCCGGCGGGTGTCGCCCCACACCGCATCGCCGGTCCGTCCCACGGTCGTGACGTCGGCGCCCTCGGCGCGGAACGCGTCGACGAGGTACCGGCCGATGAAGCCGGACGCACCGGCCACCACGACGAGTGGCCGCACCGCGTCGCCACCACCGCTGCCGCTGCCGCCGCCGCCGCCGGCAGCACCGTGCTCGCTCCCGCTGTCGCTCATGGACGCCTCCCCGGTCCGCCGGTTCCCCCGGGGGCGTCCGCATCGTCGGGCACGACACCGTGGACGAACGACCCCTCGTACCGGTACAGCGTGCCGACGAGCGGCGCCGACAGCGTCAGCGACACGCGTTGGCGGTCGATGCCCGGGTCGTACTGCTCGGTCAGGACCACCCGCGGTGCCACGGCGGCCGGGAGGCGCAGCATCCGTCCCAGCACCCGGAACGACACGCGGGTCGAGACCAGGCGGAGCGCGCCGTCGGCGACCGCGACGTCGAGCGCGGCCACGAGCCGGCCGCGGCGCCCCAGGTGGTCGGCGAGCCCATCGGCGTCCGCCGTGATCGCGTCCTGCATCACCCAGGGCCCGGACCGGAAGTGGAACGTCCGGCGAGCGAGGACGGCGATGCGTCCCTCCCGGTCGACGGCCGGCCGGTTCTCGACCGTGAACGGCACGTCGCGTTCCCACACCGGCGCCATGACCGCGTCGCGGGCGAACCAGGCGAGCAGCGGCCACATCCAGCGTCGTGGCGTCCCGACGACGTCGAAGACGCCGGTGCCCCGTCCGACGTGCCCCGCGGGGATCGCGCCGAAGTAGCCACGCAAGCGGGGGTGCAGCGCGTCGAGGGCGCCGGGACGGGTGCTCGCCTCGTAGGGCGATCGTGCGCTCGGGGTCACGGTCGGATCCTGTCACGTCCCCGGTGCCCGGTCGGTGCGGATGCCTACGATGGCGGCATGGGCCACCACCACGAGCACGGCGCGCGGTCGGCCAACGCTCGCGCGTTGACCGTGGCGTTCTGCGTGTCCGCCGCGATCCTCGTCGCCGAGGTCGTCGGCGCCGTCGTGACCGGCTCCCTGGCGCTCCTCGTCGACGCCGGGCACATGGTCGTCGACACGGGCGGTCTCGCGATCGGGCTCGTCGCGGTGCGGCTCGCGCAGCGCTCACCGACGGCCAGACGGACCTGGGGCTTCCAACGCGCCGAGGTCCTCGGCGCCGTCGCGCAGGCCGCGGTCCTGCTCGGGGTCGGGATCGTCGTCCTCGTGACGGCCGTGCAGCGCCTGGTCACGCCGGTCCCCGTCCCCGCGGTGCCGCTCCTGGTGTTCGGTGTCCTCGGCGTGGTCGGCAACGCGGTCGCGCTGGCGGCGCTCACACGCTCCGGAGGCGGGACGTTCACCGCGCGGGCGGCGCGGCTCGAGGTGCTGAACGACTCGCTGGGGTCCCTCGCGGTCGTCGCCGCGGCGATCGTCGTCGCACTGACCGGCTGGGAGCGCGCGGACTCCGTCGCCGCGATCCTCATCGGTGCGCTCATCCTGCCGCGCGCACTCCGGCTGCTCCGCGAGACCACCGACGTCCTGCTCGAGGCCACCCCGCCCGGGCTCGACCTCGACGCCGTACGTCGTCACATCCTCCGGCTCGACCACGTGCGCGCCGTGCACGACCTGCACGCGTCACTCGTCGCCACCGGGGTGCCGACCCTCACCGCGCACGTCGTGATCGACGACCACTGCTTCACCTCCGCGCACGCCCCGACGATCCTCGACGAGCTGCAGCAGTGCGTCGCCGAGCACTTCGCCGTGCCGGTCGAGCACTCGACCTTCCAGCTCGAGCCCGCGTCACACCAGCGGCACGAGCACGACGTCCACGCCTGACCCCGGCGGCGCGGCTCAGGCCCGGGCTGCGAGACGGCTGCCGGCCCAGAGCGCGAGTGCGATGACGACGACCACGAACCCGAGGAGCACGGGCAGCGGCGCGACCACGAGCAGCACCGCGCCGGCGAGGACCACCGGGACGACCATCCCCGCGTAGCCGATGAGGAACGTCGCCGCCAGGACACCGCCGCGCCGCTCCGGCCCGACCAGACTGCCCGCACCGGCGATGGAGGCCCGGAAGAGCAGTCCGACGCCGGCACCGGCGAGCACGCTGCCCACGACGAACACCGCGACGACGAGGACGAGCGCGCCGACCGCGACCCCGGCGAGTCCGACGGTGACGAGCAGCATGCCCCAGCGGACCTGCGCACGCATCGCGAGGCGGGCGAGGGCGATCTGCGCGACCGCAGCGCCCGCGAAGACCCCGAAGCTCGTCGCACCGGCGGCGAGCCGGTCCGTGACGTGGAAGGTGGTCGCGAGGAACGTCGGCGCGATCGACGTGAACAGGCCGAGCACGGCGAAGGTGCTGAACGCCCCGGCACCCGCCGCCCAGAAGGGTCCCGCCGCCCCGGACGGCGCGGTGATCGGCTGGGGTCGGTAGGCCGGGCGTACCCGCCCCGTGTCGATGGTCTCCGGGACGACGAGCATGGCGACGAAGGCGACCGCGAGGACCACGACGAACAC
This sequence comes from Curtobacterium sp. MCBD17_028, assembly GCF_003234875.1. Taxonomy (NCBI): domain Bacteria; kingdom Bacillati; phylum Actinomycetota; class Actinomycetes; order Micrococcales; family Microbacteriaceae; genus Curtobacterium; species Curtobacterium sp. MCBD17_028. The sequence goes on from NZ_QKTQ01000003.1 coordinate 257,057, forward strand.
GGCGTACGGCACGACGAGGGGGTGCCGGACGAACTCCGCCAGCACACCGCCGACGAGGGCACCGCCTCCGATGCCGCCGAGGTTGACCGCTCCGGCGACGACGCTCGCGTTCCCGCCCGCGCCCCCGTCCCGGCGCGCTCGGACCCGGAGTTCACCGAGGTGGGCCGTGGCCGAGGCCGTCAGGGTGCCGACACCGAGTCCGCTGATGAACCGCGCGACGAGGAGGCCCGGGACGTCGTTCCAGACGAGGAACAGCACGGCGGCGACGAGCTCGAGCGCGACCGACACGAGGATGAGCCGTCGGCGTCCGTGGACGTCGCTGAGGTGCCCGGCGAGCCAGAGCGCGATCATGACCCCCACGGCGTATGCGGCGAACACGAGTGTCACGGTGAAGGTCGGGAAGCCGTCGCGTGCCTGGTACAGCGCGTACAGCGGTGCGGGGACGGCGGCGAACGCCATGACGCTGAGGAAGCTCCCCGCGACGATCCAGAACCCGGCCGCGTGGCGCTGACGGCTCGGGGTCGGTCGGGCGGGCCGCTCCGGGCGTCCGGCACCAGCGACGGGATCGGGCAGCGGCACGGGTTCGGTCCGGGGAGCGGTGGTGGTCATGGTCCGAGCGTGCAGGACTGCGCCGAATCGTGTCCAACGGACAGGACCGCTGACGGCCATCGACGTGGACGATGATGGACGCATGGAGACCCGCCTGCTCGAACAGTTCGTCGCCGTCGCCGACGAGGGCAACGTCACCCGCGCCGCCGCCCGGCTCTTCGCTGCGCAATCGACCGTGTCCGCCGGTCTGCAGAGCCTCGAGCGCGAGCTCGGCGGGGCCTTGTTCGACCGGGTCGGTCGCCGTCTGACCCTGAGCCCCCTCGGCGAGGCGCTCCTGCCGGACGCCCGGGCGGCGCTCGGCGCGGTCGAGCGCCTCCGGGACGGCGCCGTCACCGCCGACGCGCAGCTCCGCGGCCGCGTGCGCGTCGGGATCTTCGCGAACATGGACATCGTCGACCTGCCGCGGATCATCACGACCTTCCACGCGCGGCACCCGCTCGTCGACGTGCACCTCAGTGCCTCCGCGGCGGGGACCACCGGCCTGGCGGAGGACCTCCGGGCCGGCCGGCTCGACCTGGCCTTCACCGCACTGCCGCAGGACCCGCCGGGGATCGCGGTGACTCCGCTCCGCGCCCTGCCGTTCCGGGTGTACGTCGCACCACCGCATCGACTCGCGGACCGCGGTGTCGTGTCCCTCGCCGAACTCGCGGACGAGCCGTTCGTCGACACCGCGCGCGGGTTCGGGAACCGCATCATCCTCGACGCGGCGCTCCGCGACCGGGGCATCCGGCGCCGCATCGTGGCCGAGATGAACGACCTGCCGTCGGTCGTCCGGTTCGCGGCGACCGGGCTCGGCGTCGCGGTCGTCCCCGACCCCGGCACCGCCGGGGACGCCGTCGTGCTCGAACTCGCGGACCCGGTCGAGCCGCTGCGAGTCGGTCTCGCCACCGCTGCCGGCGCCGCTCTGAACCGCGCCACACGCGCCCTCGCCCGAGCGGTCGTGGGCGGTACCGACGGCGGCACCGGCGGCGGTACCGACGGCGGCACCGGCCGCGTCGGCAGCGCCGAGCGGAGCGCCGGCTCGGATCAGGCCGCGGACGGCTCCTCGAGCAGGTGACCGATCGCCTCCACCGAACGCCGGGCGCGCGCCGTCGTCGACACGAAGCCGATCACGACGACGCCCACGGCGATGCCGACGACGATCCACCACATGGCGTGCGTCGCGACCGCGAAACTCGCGTGGACCGCCGCCGCTCCGCTCGCTCCCGTGACCGTCCCGGCGAGCGCCACGCCGAGGGAGACCCCGGTCTGGCGACTCGTCGACGCGACCCCCGCAGCCGATCCCGCCTGGGCACGGGGCATGCCCGACACCGCCGTGTTCGTGATCGGCGCGTTCACCATCCCGAAGCCGAACCCGAACAGCGCGAAGGCGACGACGAGCATCCACATCGGCGTGTCCGCGCCGATCGTCGTGAGGACCGCCGCGCCCGCTCCGATGCCGACGCCGGCGAGCACGAGTGGGATCCGGGTGCCGACCGAGGCGACGAGGCGACCGGAGAACGGCGACACGACCATGGTCGCCACCGCGGCGGGGAGCGTCCAGAGCCCGGCCTCGAACGGTGACATGTGCCGGACCTCCTGGAGGTACAGCGCGTTGAGGAACAGGAACGCACCGTTCGCGCCGAAGGCACCGACCGCCGTGAGCACGGCCGTCGAGAACGGGATGCTCCGGAAGAACCGGACGTCGACGAGCGGCTCCCGGCGCCGCCGTTCCACCACGACGATGAGGACGAGCGCGAGCGCTGCGGCGGCGAACAGGGCGATCGCCGCGACCGAGCCCCACCCGAGCCGTGGACCCTCGATGAGTCCGCCGACGAGCGCCGCGAGCAACACGACCACGAGTGCCTGACCCGGGGCGTCGAAGCGCCGGGGGCGAGCCGCGCGGGACTCGGGGACGAACGCGAACGTCAGCACGACGGCCACGATGCCGATCGGCACGTTGATCCAGAAGATCGCCCGCCAACCGATCGTGTCCGTCAGGGCTCCACCGACGAGCGGACCGACCCCCATCGAGACGCCGACCACCGCCCCCCAGACGCCGACCGCGCGAGCACGCTCCTTGGCGTCGTCGAATGTCGCCGTGATGATGGACATCGCGACCGGGTTCATCATCGAGCCGCCGACGGCCTGGACCATCCGGAACACGACCAGCCAGCCGACGCTCGGCGCCAACGAACAGAGGAGCGAGCCGACGGTGAACAGGACGAGCCCGACCTGGAACGTCCTGCGTCGGCCGATGCGGTCCGCGGTGGACCCCGACAGCATGAGCAGACTCGCGAGGACCAGCGTGTATGCGTCGATCGTCCACTGGAGTCCGGAGATCGTGCTGTGGAGCTCACGGCCGATCGACGGCAGCGCCACGTTCACGACGGTGGCGTCCAACGAGACGATGAAGAGACTGAGGCAGCAGACCGTCAGGATCACGTACCGGTGGCGGTACCGCGACGGGAGGTCCGGGTCGCCCTGCTGGGGGCTGCGTGCGTGGACGGACTCGCGTCGGTCGTGGTCAGTGGTGGTCGTCGCCCTCGTCCTTCCGGTGTCCGCCGAGCATGTCGTTGTCGTCCTGCTCACTCGTGGCCGCCAGCTGCAACATCGCCAGCACGACGATGACGACGATGAACGCGATGCAGAGGAACACCGCCGCGAGTTCGGGCTGACGGGTGGACATCAGGACGACGAGTCCGACGAACACCGCGACGATCGCCGAGATCGCGAGGAGTTCGACCGGGCGGAGCCGGTCGCGGCGGCTTGGGGTGGTCATGCGTGTGGTGCTCCGTTCGGGGCCGACGGCGTGGGTGCCGAGGTCCCCCACTTGTGCGAGAGGGCGGCGATCACGTGGAAGACCGCCGTCAGGGCGAGGTACGCGCCGAGCAGGCCGACGAGGATGATCGACGAATCGAGGGTGCCGCTGACGTGCTCGATGCCGCCGAGGTCCTTGGAGTAGTCCGGAGGCGTCAGCAGGAACGCGATCGCCAGCAGGACCGTGAGCCCCCCGACGGTCATCCAGTCGCGGGCGAAGGGCGACGTACGCCGCGCGAGGACGCCCTGCAGGAGTTCGATGCCCCCGGTGACGACCGCGAACGCGGTGACGACCGCGAGGAACGCCGGGAGTCCCGCAGACGGGAGGAACAGCGCGACGACGCCGGCGGCGACGGTCACCGCAGCCTGCACGACGGCGAGGCGACGGGACCGGGGGTCGTCGAGTCGGCGCAGGCTGCCGACGCCGAGCAGGGCGCCCTCGACGATCGCGAAGGCGCCGAACAGCACCAGCCCGAGCGAGGTGGCGTGGTTCGACGAGAACGTGATCACCATCGCCACGACCGCGGCGGGCAGTGCCCGGGACAACGGGACCGTCCAGTACCGGGCGCGCTGCGCGGCGTCGTCCACGGTGTCGGACACGGAATCCCTCTCTTGGGCAGGCTGATCGTACGGTCAATGGTACCGCCGGGCCGATGCGGGCCCGTCCGGCCGGCGGCGTCGCGGCTGAGGATGCTCGAACCGCGAACGCGCGCCGCCGACCCCGCGGGCCGACGGCGCGCGACACGACCGGTCAGGCCGCGGGGTCCTCCTGTCGCTCGAGCTCACGTCGGCGACGGACCGAGCGGACGCCCAGGCCGGTGACGACGGCGATCGCCGCGACCAGGACCACAGCAGCCGTGCCCACGGTTCCGGTGAAGGCGAGCCGGGCCGGGTGCGCTCCGACGGCGACCGGTGTCGCGGAGGCCGAGGGCCGTGGCGTCGCGGTCGGGTGCTCACCGCCGTGGGGCGGGGTGGTCGGTGTCACGACGGGCGGTTCGATCGTGCCGATCGGTCCGGGCAGCGGCACGGGGTCCGACGGGTCGCCGTCGTCCGGGTCGTCGGGCGAGGTGGCGATCGCGACGTTGAGGACGTCGGCGCCGTCGCCGCGGTACCCGGCGTCGAGTTGGGCGTCGAAACGGAACCGGTGCCGTTCGCCCGGTGCGATCGTGACCGCCGAGGAGCACGTCACGTGCTGACCGTCGGCGCGACAGCCGTCCTCGGACCCCACGAAGCGCACGGGCTCCGGCAGGTCGTCGACCGCACCGACCCGGCGCGCGTCGGACGGTCCGCCGTTGACCGCGGTGATCGTGTACCGGAACACGCCCCCGGGCAGCAGCTCGACGTCCCCGGGCAGGAGCTCGGCGGCCTTCTCGGTGCGCAGCGCGGCGTCGGTCCCGATCGCGGCCCGGACCGTCGACGCGTTGTCCGCCGTGTTCGTGTCGGCGCGCGACGGTGGCGTGGTGATCCGTGCCGCGCTCGCGATCTGCCCCGTGGCGTCCGCAGCGAGGTCGCCCTCGATCGTCCAGGTGACCGTGGCCCCCGGGTCGATGTCGGCCGTCGTGGCGATCTCCGGACCGGCGCCGGACCCCGCACCGCACGCGGCACCGGCCGTGGCGGCGCACGTCCAGCGGACGTCGTGCAGTTCGGTCGGCGTCGCGATCACCACGTCGTTGCGCGCGGAGCCGTTCCGCCCCCGGTTCGTCGCGGTCGCCGTGTACCGGACGTGCGTGCCCGCGACGACGCGCTCCGGCATCTCCTGCGTGATGCCGACGTCGGTCGGGATGGACACGGTCAGGTCGTCGACCTCGTGGGCGTTGGTCGAGTTCCCGGTCGAGGCGGTGAACCCGAGGCGCAGTGTGTCCGGGAGCGGCGCCTGTCCGTCACCCTCGAGCGCCACCTGGTCGATCACGGTCCGCATCCGGGTACCCGGTCCGGAGTCGGACCGCACCGTGAGTGCGAGGACCCCGTCGGCGGCCGGCAGCAACGTGACGTGCACCGTCCGTTCGTCGGACCGGGACTGCGTCCCCACTCCACCGTCGGGGCCGACCGCGCCGCGGAGGAACCGGTAGCCGTCCGTGCCGTTCCCCGAGCCACGGAGCACGACGTGGTCGGGCTGGGGACCGGGGCCGGACCCGTTGAACGGACGTGAGAAGTTGCCGCGCAGGTCGAACCCGACGCCGACGAACGCCCCGGGCATGCCCGCGACGTCGCAGGTGCCGTAGTGGCCCGAGTCGTCGTAGCAGCTGTACCCGAGCGCCGCGCCGGGTCGCCCGACCCCCGGCGCGACGGCACCGTCCGACAGCGACATGAGCAGGCCGTCCGCCCCGGTGCCGCCGTGCATCGCGTACCGGAACTCGATCTCGAGCCCGAGGTCCGACGCGAACACGTCGTCGGTGGCCCAGGAGCCCGCCTCGCTCCGCACGGCGTCCGTGAGTCGCAGCCAGCCGTCCCCGGCCTCGGCGTCGCCGGACAGCGTCCCGCCGTCGGCCGAGTCGAAGTCGGTGTGGAACGGGAACGCGAGCTCGGCTGCGTGGGCGCTCGTCACGGGGAGCATGGCCCCGGCGCTCAGCGCGGAGAGTGCCAGGGCTCCGCAGGCGATGCGCCGCAGTCGCCGCAGCGCCGCGGCGCGGGGTACGGCGCCCGGCGTCCCGGGTCGTGCTGGTGTCGGTGGATGTGCTCGTGGTGCTGATGTCATGCCGCCCATGCTGGGGACCGGAGTCGCTCCCCCGAGGCCGGAGCGGACCGGTTGTGGAGGCCGCGCCCGGGCCTCCCGGCTGTGGACGGCGGACCGACGGGCCGACGGACCGACGGGCCGCCCACCGCACGCAGTGGACGGTCCGCCGTCAGCTCACGCGGTGAGCCACACCGTGCTCTCGCCCGGCAACAGCCCGTCCTCGATCGGGCACGACGCCACGACGACGGCGCCCTCGGGCAGCGGCACGGGGTCGGTGCCGAAGTTCGTGACCGAGCGCCATCCGTCGGCGCGCGCGAACCCGACCACCCGGTCCGGTGTCTCGAGCCACGTCAGGTCCTCGCCGCCGCGGTGCGTCCGACGGAACGTGAGCGCCGCGCGGTACAGCTCCAACGTGCTGCCGTCGACGCCGTCCTCGGCCTCGACGCTCCACGTCCCGAAGTCGGCGGGCTGCGGCAGGTGTGCCCCGTCCGGCCCGAACCCGAACGAGGAGCCGGACCGGCTCCACGGGATCGGCACGCGGCACCCGTCACGGCCCTTGTCCGTGTGCTCCGAGCGCGCCCACTTCGGGTCCTGCAGGCGGTCGCGCGGGATGTCCGCGACCTCGTGGAGGCCGAGCTCCTCGCCCTGGTACACGTACGCGGACCCGGGCAGCGCGAGCACGAGGAGGGACGCGGCACGGGCACGACGGAGCCCGCGGTCGCGGTCGAGCACCGGCTCCCTGCCGTCGCTCATGAGCCAGGCGCCCGAGTCCGCACCGTCCGGGAGCCCGTACCGCGTGGCGTGCCGCACGACGTCGTGGTTCGACAGCACCCAGGTGCTCGAGGCCCCGGACTGACTCGCCTGCGCGAGGTTCTCGTCGATGATCGCGCGGAAGGCCTCGGGGTCGAACGGGGCCTCGAGCAGGTCGAAGTTGAACGCCTGCCCGAGTTCCGTCGGTCGGGCGTAGAGCACGCGACGGCGGGCGGGTACCCACGCCTCGGCGATCGCGCTCCGCGGCGGGTCGTACTCGTCGAGCACCCGTCGCCAGGACCCGAGGATCTCGTGCACCTCGTCGCGGTCGTAGAGCGGGTCGCTGCCGTCGAGGGGCAGGTGGTCCTGGTCGCTCGGCCGGAACGGCTCCGACAGGTCCTTGGCCATGGCGTGCGCGACGTCGACGCGGAAGCCGTCGACCCCGCGGTCCGACCAGAAGCGGAGCGTCTGCTCGAAGTCGGCGCGGACCTCCGGGTTCGACCAGTCGAGGTCGGGCTGCTCCCGCGCGAACAGGTGCAGGTACCACTGGCCGTCGGCGATCCGGGTCCACGCGGAGCCGCCGAAGTTCGAGACCCAGTCGGACGGCGGCTCCGCGCCGTCGGGACCGGAGCCGTCGCGGAACACGTAGCGGGCCCGGGCGGCGGAGCCCCGTGGGGACTCGAGTGCCTCCTGGAACCACACGTGCAGGTCGGAGGTGTGGTTCGGGACGACGTCGACGATGATCCGGATCCCGGCGGCGTGCGCGGCCGCGACCAGGGCGTCGAAGTCGGCGAGCGTCCCGAGCTTCGGGTCGACGTCGCGGTAGTCGGCCACGTCGTAGCCGCCGTCCGCGAGGGCGGACGGGTAGAACGGGCTGAGCCAGATCGCGTCGACGCCGAGCTCCCGCAGGTACGGCACCCGGTCGGTCACCCCGGCGATGTCACCGACGCCGTCGCCGTCGACGTCGGCGAAGCTCCGTGGGTACACCTGGTAGACGACGGCTTGGCGCCACCAGTCCGGGTCGTGGAGGGACGGGGTCGGCTGGTCGGTCCCGGGGACCGGTGGCTGGGTGGACACGGAAGCGTCGTTCCTCTCGCGGCGGGTTCGGTGCGTCCGTCACGCTACGCGGCGGTGGCTCGGAGGGATCGCGGACCCGAGAGAGGGCCGCATCCCGAGCGCGAGCTGGCCGTTGCCCGCCACGCCCAGCCACTGCGCGCACCACCGCCCGAGTGGTTCCTGTACGTCCCGGCGTTCGCTAGCCGGTCTAGCAAGTAGGCAGGTTAGGGTGGTGTGCATGAGCACGCAGGAGGTCACCGAGCCGTCCGGGTACTGGTACCCCGACGACGATGCGACCCAGCGGGGCGTCGACGTGCTGAACGCCCTGCGCCGCTACCGCGGGGCCGAGACGGCGATGCGTCGCCGGACCCGTGACGCGATGGGCATGGGCGAGACGGACCTCCTGGCCGTCCGGTTCCTGCTGCAGGCGCAGCGGGCGGACCGCACCATCAGCCCGAAGGACCTCGCCGCCTACCTCAAGATCTCGTCGGCGTCGACGACGATCCTGGTCGACCGCCTCGTCAGGAGCGGCCACGTCCGGCGTGAGCCGCACCCGACCGACCGTCGTGCACTCGTCATCGTCCCGACGACCAACACGGACACCGAGGTCCGCGCGACGCTCGGTCGCATGCACCGGCGGATGATGCACATCGCGGAGTCCATCACGGCGGACGAGGCCCGGGTCGTCATGACCTTCCTCGAGGACGTCCGTGCGGCGGTCGACATGGTCGACCCGCACGAGGACTGACCGCCCAGCCGACCGGTCACGGGGGACGCGTGTCCGGACGTCGGCTGAGCGTCGACCATGCCGCACCGGGTAGACCGGGAACCGTCACCGAACCTCGGAACGGAGCCATCATGCACGCATCGGACAAGCTCGCCGGCAATCTCCAGAAGGTCCTCGTGGACCTCATCGACCTGCACGTCCAGGGCAAGCAGGCCCACTGGAACGTGCTCGGACACAACTTCCGGGACCTCCACCTCCAGCTCGACGAGATCGTCACGGAGGCACGTGAGTTCTCCGACACCGTGGCGGAGCGCATGCGCGCCCTCTACGCCACGCCCGACGGTCGCTCGAAGACCGTCGGCGCCACCTCGAGCCTCGACGAGTTCCCGGAAGGCGAGGTCTCGACCCACGACGTCGTCGACATGATCACCCTGCGCCTCTACCAGGCCGTGGGGACCATGCGCGACGTGCACGACGAGGTCGACGAGGAAGACCCGTCGACCGCGGACATCCTGCACGCGATCATCGACCGCCTCGAGCAGCTCGCCTGGATGGTCAGCGCCGAGAACCGCACGCCGAAGCAGACGCTGTCGGCGGCGACGACCGCTCCGAACGCCGAGAGCGTCGAGAGCGCGCAGTCGACCAGCCTGAGCTGAGCCGACCCCTCTCCGGGTCACCCGCGCATCCGGGTCACTCGCCCATCCGGGCCACCCGCCCATCCGGGCCACGGCGCACCGGCGACCGGCCGCGGCGGCATCCGCCGACGCGGCCGTCGTCGTGCGCGCACGCAGAACGACAGACAGGAGCACCACCCCATGGACCTCGGCATCTCGGGCCGCATCGCGCTCGTCTTCGGCGCGGACTCCGGCATCGGCTGGCAGACGGCCAAGCTCCTGCTCAGCGAGGGCGCCACCGTCGTGATCACCGACCTCGACCAGGCCGCCCTCGACGACTCGGCCGCGAAGCTCGAGGCCCACCCGGGCCGGCTCTACGCGTTCGCCGCGGACGTCACCGACAGCGCGAGCCTCACCCGCCTCCACGACCAGGTCCGCGAGTCCGTCGGCGTGATCGACATCCTCGTGCAGTCCTCGGGGGTCACGGGCGCCCAGGGCATGTTCCACGAGATCGACGAGCAGGGTTGGCTGTCGACCATCGACATCGATCTCATGGGCCCGGTGCGGATCACGCGCGAGTTCATCGGTGACCTGCGCGACGGTGGCTGGGGCCGGATCGTCTACGTGACGAGCGAGGACGCCCTCCAGCCCTACGACGACGAGCTGCCGTACTGCGCGGCGAAGGCCGGCGTGCTCTCGTTCGCCAAGGGACTGTCCCGGAGCTACGCGAAGGAGGGGCTGCTCGTCAACACGGTCTCCCCTGCCTTCATCCACACCCCGATGACGGACGCCATGATGACGAAGCGGGCCGAGCAGACGGGCCAGGGCTTCGACGAGGCCATCGAGTCGTTCCTCGACGAGGAGCGCCCCTACCTCGAGCTGCACCGCCGCGGCGAGCCCGACGAGGTCGCGAGCGTCATCGCGTTCCTCTGCAGCGACCGCGCCTCGTTCGTGAACGGGTCCAACTACCGGGTCGACGCCGGCTCGGTCGCCACCATCTGACCGGGAGACACACGATGACCGACCACCGCTACCTCGTGATCGGCGGGGGCATGGTCGCCGACGCCGCCGCCAAGGGCATCCGCGAGATCGACGAGCAGGGCTCGATCGGCATCCTCAGCACCGACGTGGACACCCCCTACGCCCGCCCCGCGCTGTCGAAGAAACTCTGGACCGATCCGGACTTCAGCTGGGACAAGGTCGACCTGCACACGGCCGACGCGACCGGCGCCGAGATCCACCTGCGCACGACGGTGGTCGCGATCGACCGTACGGCGAAGTCGGTGACGACCGATGACGGACAGCGGTTCGGGTACGAGCGGCTGCTCATCGCGACCGGCGGAACACCCACGCCGCTGCCGATCGAGCACGACGATCGCGTGATCGACTACCGGAGCGCCGAGGACTACCGACGACTGCGGGGGTTCGCGGACCAGCACGCCCACGTCATCGTCGTCGGCGGCTCGTACATCGGCACGGAACTCGCCGCGGCGCTCGTGCAGAACGGCGCGACCGTGACGCTCGTGCACCCCGACGACGTGCTCGGCGGCTCCATGTTCCCGGCGGACCTGGCGGCGGCGTTCGAGCGCCGGTACCGCGACGCCGGTGTCGATCTCGTCGGCGGCCGCAAGGTCACCGACGGGCGCGGGACCGACGACGGCGTGATCGTCACGCTCGACGACGGCCGCGAGCTCCGCGCCGACGCGGTCGTCTCCGGGCTCGGGATCACGCCGAACGTCGACCTGGCACGGGATGCGGGCCTCCCGGTCGACGACGGCATCGTCGTCTCGGCGACGCTCGTGACGGAGGACCCGGACGTCTTCGCCGCTGGCGACGTGGCCGAGTACCCGGACCTGGTGCTCGGCCGCCGCCGCGTCGAGCACGTCGACAACGCGCAGGAACAGGGCCGGCAGGCGGGCCGGAACCTCGCGGGTGCCGACGAGCCGTACACCCACACGCCCTACTACTACTCGAACGTGTTCGACATCGGGTACGAGGCCGTCGGCCGCGTCCAGGCGACGCTCCGCACGGTCGAGGACTGGGCGGCCCCGCTCGAACAGGGCGTCGTGTACTACCTCGACGGGGACGTGACCCGCGGCGTGCTCCTGTGGAACGTGCAGGGGCAGCGTGACGCGGCGCGCCAGGTGCTCGCCGAGGCGGAAGCGCTCACCCCCGACATGCTGCCGGGCCGGATCCCCACCGGGGGCTGAGCCGGGAGGCCCAGCCTCCGTCCGTCGCTCAGGCCGCGTCCTCGACGCGCTCGGGCCCACGGACCGGCGTCGACCGCTCGTCGCCGTCGGCGCGGCGCTCGGCGCCGTCCTCCGACCCCGCGGCGAGCTCGCCGTCCGCGATCACCTGCTCGGCGTCGCCGACCGGTTCGTCGTCGTGGACGGTGGCGCGAGCGTGCTCGGTCTTCCCGGCCGCGACCAGGTCGTCCCCGCGGACCATGCCGACGAGTTCACGGAGGCGCGCGACGAGGACGTGCCACGCCTCCGCAGGGCGCAGTCGGTCGAGGTCCGACCTCGTCGTCGTGTCCGCCACCGCGGTGAGCGACGCCACGCCGCGGTCCGGCAGGTCCCCGCGCACGTGCGCCACGGCGAGCGCCGCGACGACGTCCGCCTGCGCGTGCACGACGGCGTGGGCGCCGCCCGTGACCTCACGGAGGACCGCGTACGGGAACACGCGCCCGAGCCGCCGCACCCAGTCGCGCGGGACGAGGGCGTCGTGCTCACCGCGGACGACGAGCACCCGGGCCTGCACGGCGTCCGCCCGACGCTCGATCGGGTACGCGAGCATGCGGGGCAGGACCGCCCGGAACCAGTGCCAGCCGCACAACGCGTACGCGGTGAGGGCGTGCCAGCGGATCGCGGCCGGCTCGTGGACGACCGAGCGGGCGAACCGCACCATCGACTCGCTCACCGTGCGCGCAGCGCTGTCGACGACCGGGCTGATCAGGACGACGTCGCCGAGGTCGGGCCGGCGGGCCGCCACCTCCGTGACGACCTGCGCCCCCATCGAGTGCCCGACGAGGACCGGGTCGACGAGCCCGAGCGCGTCGATGACGGCCTCGACCGCGTCGGCGTACCGCTCGATCGAGACGGTCCCGCGGAACCGTCGGACCCCGGCGAACCCGGGCAGGTCGAGGGCATGCACCGGGCCGAACGCGTTGAGGTTCGAGGCGAGCCGCTCGCGGTGGGTCGCCGCGACGCCGAGGCCCGCGACGAGCACGAACGCACGGTCCCCGGGGGCGCCGATCGTGCTCACGCGGACGGTGGTGCCGTCGACCGGGACGCGACTGACGGTGACGGTGGCGTTCGGCAGGGCGTCGGACACGTGGACCTCCGGGTGCTCGCTCGGGCGGATGACCGACGATAACGGCCGCACCCCCGAACGGGTGGCGCGACGGGCCGGGAGGCGCGGGATGCGGCCGTCCCGTCCCTCCCGCCACCCTGCGCGGTCAGCCCGCGAAGCGGTGGGCCGGGATCCCGTGCACCCGCGTCGGCACCGCGAGGACGGCGCCGGAGAGCGGCGCCTGCTCGAGCTGCTCCTCCGTGAGGTTCTCGCGCGCGGTGCCGATGAACAGCGTGCTCATGTCCACGCCCCCGAACGCGACCGAGGTGACGTTCGGGGCGGGCAGGTCGACGACCTCCAGGCGTTCGCCGTCGGGCGAGTAGCGCTCCACGCGCCCCTCGCCGTAGATCGCGCCCCAGAAGCAGCCCTCGTCGTCGCGCACCAGGCCGTCGTGCGCGGCACCACTGACGAAGGGCTCCAGGTCGCCGAGTTCGCCGTCCGGCCCGTAGGAGCCGCGGAAGATCGTGGAGACCGCGGTGTCCGTGACGTACATGACGCTGCCGTCCGGCGACCACTCCATCCCGTTCGTCGTGCCGAACCCGCCTCGGAGCACGCGCACGGTGCCGTCCGGGTCGATCGCGTAGAGGGCCGCGTCGCCGTCGCCCTGGAGGTCCATGCTCCCCACGAGGAACCGGCCGAAGGGATCGCATTTGCCCTCGTTGAACCGCATGTCCGGTTTGGCGTGCTCGACGGTCGCGAGCTCACGGTCGATCGCACCGTCGGCGTCGGTCAGGACCACGCGGTCCCCGAGCGCCGCGACGAACCCCCCGGAGGCACGGGGCTGGAACGACGCGAGCGGCGGCGGCAGCGGGACCGAGGACACCACGACGCCGTCCGCGGTCGCGGTGTGCAGGGTGCCGAGCGGGATGTCGGTCCAGTGCAGGCGCTGGCCGTCCGGGTCCCAGACGATGCTCTCGACGAGCGCTGCCTTCGCATCGGTGAACACGCGGACGGGACCGGTCGTGGCGGTGGACATGCACCCCGGTCTACCCGGGCCGCGCTGAGGACGCACCCCGGACGTGACGCGTGCTCCATACTCATCCCGTGGATGCGCAGCGCGAGTCGGAGACCGAGCGACTCGTGGTGTTCACCGACGCGGTCGCGGCGATCGCGATCACGCTGCTCGTGCTGCCGCTCGTCGACATCGTGCCCGAGGCCGCGCACCGGGACGGCGACGTCGGCGCGCTGCTCCGCGAGCACGTGCCGCAGTTCGGCGGGTTCGTGCTCAGCTTCGCGGTCATCGCGCGGTTCTGGTGGTCCCACCACGAACTGTTCCGCACCGTCACACGCCTGAGCCGAGCGGTCGTGCGGTGGAACCTCGTGTGGACGTTCGCGATCGTCGCGCTGCCCCTGCCGACGGCGATCATCACCGCGTACCGGCCGAGCCCCCTCACCGTGGAGCTCTACGTCGGCACGCTCGTGCTCGCCACCGCGGCGCTCGCCGGGATCGCGCGGGCGTTCCTCCGCCGCGATGACCTGACCGACCGCGAGCGCACCGCCGCCCGCCAGCAGCTCCTCGGCTCGGCCGTGAGCGCCGGCCTGTTGCTCCTGGCCGCCGTGGTGGGGAGCCTCGTGCCCGCCGTCAACTTCTTCGCGCTCCTGCTGCTGTTCGCCTCCGGGCCGGTCGAGCGGGTGCTCCGCCGACGCTGGACGAGCGCCACGCCGGGGTGACCCGGCGCGGCGCCCGGGGCGTCAGTCGCCCTTGACGTTGACGAGCTGCCGCAGCGTGTGACGGATCGTCACGAGGTCGGCGGCGTCCGCCATCACCTGGTCGATCGGCTTGTAGGCCGCCGGGATCTCGTCGAGGAACGCATCCGTGTCCCGGAACTCGATCCCCGCCATCGCCGCGCGGAGCTGCTCGTGCGTGAAGGTGCGCCGAGCCGCGGAGCGCGAGTAGGACCTCCCGGCTCCGTGCGGTGACGACGCGAGCGACTGCGCGTTGCCGCGCCCCTCGACCACGTACGAGGCCGTGCCCATGGACCCCGGCACGAGTCCGAGCTGCCCCTCGCGCGCCGAGATCGCACCCTTCCGCGACACCCACACGTCCTTGCCCCAGTGCCGCTCCTGCTGCGTGAAGTTGTGGTGGCAGTTGATGCGCTCCTGCTCGTCCACCAGCACCCCCATGACCTCGCTGAGCTGGCGGACGACGCGGTCCATCATCTCCTCGCGGTTGAGCAGGGCGTAGTGCTGCGCCCACCGGAGCTCGGCGATGTACCGGTCGAACTCCGGCGTCCCCTCGACCAGGTACGCGAGGTCGGCATCGGGCAGCTGGATCCACCAGCGCTCCATGAGCCGCTTCGCGACCGCGATGTGCCGCTGGGCGATCTTGTTCCCGACACCCCGGCTGCCCGAGTGCAGGAACAGCCAGACGCGGTCGGTCTCGTCGACGCTCACCTCGATGAAGTGGTTGCCGCTCCCGAGCGTGCCGAGCTGCTCGCGCCATCCGCCGAGGGCTCGCGCCGGGTCGAACCCCGCGGCGTCGGCGAGCGCCTCGAGCTCCGCGATGCGGGGCGCGGCCGTCGCGACGACCTTCCGGTTCGCGGCCCCGGCCGACAGCGGGACCGCCCGCTCGATCTGCTCGCGGAGCGGGCGCAGGTCGGTCGGCAGGTCGGCGCGGTCGAACTGGGTCCGGACGGCGATCATGCCGCAGCCGATGTCCACGCCGACGGCGGCGGGCATGACCGCGCGGAGCGTCGGGATGACGGAGCCCACGGTCGCGCCGAGCCCCAGGTGCGCGTCGGGCATGAGCGCCACGTGCGGGAACACGAAGGGCATCGCGGCCGTGGTCCGTGCCTGCTGCTCGGTCGTCTCCTCGAGGAGACTCGCCCACGAGAGCAATCGGTCGTTGATCTTCTGCATCGTTCCGCCTTCCGTCGGATCGGGATGGTGACGGTCCGGGGCGGACCGGCACCGTCCCTCCCGACCGACACGATGGTCGGTGACCGATGTGGTCGACGGGAGACGGGTGCGCAAGACGCCCTGGGCCGGGTGGGCACGGGCGTCGGAGGACGACCGTGCCTACACGGGATAGCTGCTGGTGGGCCGCTGCTCGAGCGCACGCCACGTGAGCGGCACGAGCTGCTGCTCGTTCCGCTTCCGGGGCTGCTGTTCGACGCGCACGGCGGTCCTCCAGTCGGGTGCCCAGGGCGGGCACGGAGCACCGACCATAGTGCGACACGCCCGAGCTGCACAAGCGCGACACGCCCGGGAGGCCCCGGCGCGGGTCGCACCGGTCGGTGTGCGCACGTGGACCGGAGGTGGGAACGGCAGCCGGACTGCTCGCAGTCGAGGGGAGCAGAGTAGGAGGATGCCCGAGCGCACTCCGGACACCCCGGACTCCTCCGACAACGCCGAACGCACCGACGGCTACGCCCCCCTCCGCTCCTACGCGGCCATCGGCGACGGCCGCACCGTGGCGCTCGTCGGGCGCGACGGCCGCATCGACTGGTTGCCGGTGCCGTCCATGGACTCCCCCGCTCCCTTCGCGAGCATCCTCGATGCCGAGCACGGCGGGCACATCGCGTTGAAGCCGACCGGCCCGGCGCACATGGAGCGCCGCTATCTGCCCGGCACGAACGTGCTCTGCACGACGTGGACCACCGCCGACGGCGAGGCCACGGTCACGGACGCCATGGCCACCGGCGTGGCCGGACGACTGCCCTGGGCCCAACTCGGGCGCTGCGTGCAGGGCGTCCGCGGGGCGGTCGAGTTCGAGTGGGCGGTCCAGCCGGGCACGCTCCTCGGGCAGGCCCGACCGGAACGACTCGACACGGTGAACGGCTCGATCGTGGCGGTGGACGGCGTGAGCATCGCCATCGTCGAGCTCGGGTTCGAGCCCGTGCACGAGGACGGCCCGCGGTTCTCCGGACGGTTCCGGACGTCCGAGGGCTCGAGGTCGATCCTGTCGGTCATCGGGACGCTCGACGAGCCGCTGTTCATCCCGGACCCGCACGAGACGATGCGCGGTGTCGACCGCACCATCCGCAACTGGGAGACCTGGTCGAAGGAGTTCGCGTACGACGGCCCCTGGGCGGACGCCGTGCACCGCAGTGCCCTCGCGCTCAAGCTGCTCATCTTCGCGCCGACGGGGTCGATCGCAGCCGCGGCCACCACGTCGCTGCCCGAGGACGAGCACGGCGACAAGAACTGGGACTACCGGTTCGCCTGGGTGCGCGACCTCGCCTACTCGGTCCGCGCGCTGACGCGGTTCGGGCTCCGCGAGGAGACGCACGCCGCCGTCTCGTGGCTCATGCGGACCATCGCGGACAACGGCGACGGCATGCCGATCTTCTACCGGCTCTCCGGCGCGCGGTCGGACGGCGTCGTGGAACGTGACGTGCCCGGCTGGCGCGGCATCGGTCCGGTGACCGAGGGCAACCGTGCAGCGGACCAGCTCCAGCTCGGCGTCTGGGGTGACGTGTTCGACATCATGCGGCAGTACGTCGCGCAGGGGAACGTCCTCGACCGGCAGACGGCGCACGTGCTCGAGCGGCTCGCGGACGAGGCCTGCCACAAGTGGGTCGAGGAGGACTCCGGGATGTGGGAGCTCCAGGAGGCCCACCACTACACGACGAGCAAGATCGGCTGCTGGCAGGCACTCGACGCGGCGATCGAACTGCACGACAAGGGCCAGATCGGCGGCCCGCGCGACAAGTGGGTGGAGAACCGCGAGCTCATCGAGCAGTGGGTGGCTGAGCACGGCTGGAACGAGGAACTCGGCCACTACGTCATGCACCCCGACACCGATGCCCTCGACGCGTCGATCCTGCTGCACGCCTCGTCGTCGTTCGACCGGGGACCGCGGATGTCCGCGACGATCGACGCGATCCGGGAGCAGCTGTCGGTCGGACCGCTCGTCTACCGCTACTCCGGGCTCGAGGACGAGGAGTCGCCGTTCGTGGCCTGCTCGTTCTGGCTCGCGTCGGCGTTGGCCTGCGTGGGACGTGACGACGAAGCCAGGGCGCTCATGGACGACATGGTCGCGCAGGGGAACGACGTCGGGCTGTTCGCCGAGATGATCAGCGCCGACACCGGGGAGTTCATGGGGAACCTGCCGCAGGGCCTGTCCCACCTCGCGCTCATCAACGCGGCGATCACGATCGAGGAGATGGCCCGGGAAGGATGACGAACGACCCCGACGCCCGGATGGACCGGCTGCGGAAAGCGGCCCGGTACCGGTTCGCGCAGTACGCCGAGGAGCAGGCGCGCGAGACGGAGGCATCGGGCACGCCCGCATCGCGATCACTCGACCCCGACGAGGTCCGTGCCGAGCGACGGCTCCGGGGTGCCCGGGACATGGTCGCGCACGCCAACGCGCTCATCGAGGAGGGTGACGAACGTGGGGTGTTCGAGCACAACCCGCTGCGCGGCAAGCCCCTGCCGGACAACGACGGCCGGCACGACCCCGACTGGTGGATCCGGCGCTACGTCGAACGCGAGGAGCTGACCGGCCTCGGACCGCCGGCGCTCGCCCTCCGGAAGGAGGACGCGGAACTCGACGCCCGGCTCGACGAGGAGTCGAGCGAGCGACGCGTCCGCGAGATCGTCGAGGACTTCGACGCGCGGGTCGTCGAGGCACGGCGGCAGCTCATGGGCGGCCCGCCGGTCGTCACGCCGGTCCGGGACGTCGACGTCGAGATCGAGCGGTGGCGCGACCGCCGGGAGGCCCGACACGCGGTCGAGCGCGCCGCAGCGGCCGAGCAGGCCGCCGCCGATGCGGAGGAACGGCAGCGGCGGCGTCGATGGTGGCGCCGCCGCTGACCGCTCCTAGGCCTCGCGCGTCTTCGGCGAGCTGTCGTTCGTCTTCGCCGGGTCGCGCTCGACGACGTCGCCGAGGACCTCGTCGATGCGGGCGAGGGCTTCTGCCGGGATCCGGACACCGGCCGCGCCGGCGTTGTCGTGCACCTGCTCGGGACGGGACGCCCCGATGATGGCGGACGCGACGTTGTCGTTCTGCAGGGTCCACGCCACGGCGAGCTGCGCCATGGACAGGCTCAGCTCCTGCGCGATCGGCTGCAACTGCTGTACCCGCTCGAGCACGTCGTCGCGCATCCAGCGCGAGATCATCTGCGCGCCGCCCTTCTCGTCCGTCGCCCGCGATCCCTCGGGGAGCGGCTGGCCCGGCTGGTACTTGCCCGTCAGGACACCCTGGGCGATGGGCGACCAGACGATCTGCGAGATGCCGAGCTGCTCCGACGTGGGGACGACCTCGCCCTCGATCACGCGCCAGAGCATCGAGTACTGCGGCTGGTTCGAGATGAGCTGGACCCCGAGCTGCTTCGCGAGCGCGTGGCCCTTCTCGATCTGCTCGGACGTCCACTCGGAGACGCCGATGTACAGGACCTTGCCCTGCCGGACGATGTCCGCGAAGGCCTGCATGGTCTCCTCGAGCGGGGTCTCGTGGTCGAAGCGGTGCGCCTGGTACAGGTCGACGTAGTCGGTCTGGAGCCGCTGCAGCGAACCGTCGATCGACTCGAGGATGTGCTTGCGCGACAGACCGGTGTCGTTGTGTCCCTTGGGCCCGGTCGGCCCGAAGACCTTCGTGGCGATCTCGAGGGACTGCCGCCGCTCGCCCTTCAGGGCCTCGCCGAGGACGGTCTCGGCACCCGTGTTCGCGTACACGTCCGCGGTGTCGAAGGTCGAGATGCCCACGTCGAGTGCCGCCCGCACGCAGGCGATGGCCGCGTCGTTCTCGACCTGCGATGCGTGGGTGAGCCAGTTGCCGTAGGTGATCTCCGAGACCTTGAGTCCCGAGTCGCCGAGGTAGCGGTGTTCCATGTGTCGTTCCTCCCGGGCCGCGTCGGTGCGGCGCCGGGGTCGACGGTAGTCCCGACCCGGGACCGCGCGCACCGGCGTCTCCGGTCCTGTGGACGGGGGCGACCTGTGCACGTGCGTCCGGTCCTGTGGACGGTGACGCTCGAGCGCGCCTACGGTGGGGGCCATGTCGCACAGCGCCTCGACCTCTGACCGGCTCCTCGCGATCGACGCGTGGTGGCGCGCCGCGAACTACCTCACCGTCGGGCAGATCTACCTGCTCGACGACCCGCTGCTCACCCGCCCGCTCCGCCGCGAGGACATCAAGCCCCGGCTGCTCGGGCACTGGGGCACCTCGCCCGCGCTGAGCCTCGTGTACGCACACCTCAACGCGCTCATCAGCGAGCGCGGACACGACGTGCTGTACGTGTGCGGGCCCGGGCACGGCGGTCCGGCGATGGACGCGAACGCGTGGCTCGACGGCACGTGGAGCGAGCTCTACCCCGGCATCACACCGGACGTCGACGGTCTCCGGCAGTTCTTCAAGCAGTTCTCGTTCCCGGGCGGCATCCCGTCCCACGCGGCCCCGGAGACGCCCGGCTCGATCAACGAGGGTGGGGAGCTCGGCTACTCGCTGTCGCACGCCTACGGCGCGGCCCTGGACAACCCCGACCTCGTGGTCGCCTGCGTGATCGGCGACGGTGAGGCCGAGACGGGTCCGCTCGCGGCGTCCTGGCAGGCACACACCTTCCTCGACCCGGTCAAGGACGGCGCGGTCCTGCCGATCCTCAACCTCAACGGCTACAAGATCGCCAACCCGACCGTGCTCGCTCGGATCCCGGAAGAGGACCTCGTCGCCTTCTTCCGCGGGCTCGGGTACGCGCCGATCATCGTCGACTCGGCACGGGTCGACGACGACCCGTTCGCGGTGCACGCCCTGTTCGACGCCGCTCTGCGACGTGCCTTCGGGCAGATCGAGGACCTCCAGGCCGCCGCACGCGGTGGCTCGGGCACCGAGCGCCCGCGGTGGCCCCTCATCGTCCTCCGGACGCCGAAGGGCTGGACGGGGCCGAAGGAGGTCGACGGCCAGCGGGTCGAGGGCACCTTCCGTGCGCACCAGGTCCCACTGCCGGGCGTCCGCGACTCCGACGACCACCGCCGGCAGCTCGAGGAGTGGATGCGCTCCTACCGCCCCGAGGAACTGTTCGACGAGCAGGGCCAGCCCATCGGGATCCTCGGCACGATCCGCCCCGAGGGCGACAAGCGCATGAGCGCGACCCCCCACGCGAACGGCGGCCGGCTCCGGGTGGCGCTCGACCTGCCGGACCTCGAGCCCTACGCGGTGGACGTCCCCGACGACCGCACGACCAACACGTCCGCCACCGGGGCGCTCGGTCCGTGGCTCCGGGACCTCATCCGCCGCAACCCGTCGAACTTCCGGCTGTTCGGCCCGGACGAGACGATCTCGAACAAGCTCGACGCGGTGTTCGAGACGACGGACCGCGTCTGGCGCGCCGAGCTCGAACCGGACGACGCGCACCTCGCCCTCGAGGGCCGGGTGACCGAGGTCCTGTCCGAGCACACGCTCGAGGGGCTGCTCGAGGGGTACGTGCTCACCGGCCGGCACGGCATGTTCAACACGTACGAGGCCTTCGCGCACATCATCGACTCGATGGTCGGCCAGTACCTCAAGTGGCTCGAGTCCTCCGCGGACATCGACTGGCGTGTCCCGGTCTCGAACCTGACGATCCTGCTGTCCTCGCACGTGTGGCGGCAGGACCACAACGGGTTCTCACACCAGGACCCCGGGTTCCTCGACGTCGTCGCCTCGAAGCAGCAGGACCTCGTCCGCGTCAAGTTCCCGCCGGACGCGAACTCGCTGCTCGCCGTCGCCCGACACGCGTTCGAGACCACCGAGCGCGTCGAGGTGATCGTCGCGGGCAAGAACCTCGAGCCCGACTGGCTCCCGATCGACGAGGCCGTCGCGCACGTCGCCGCCGGCGTCGGGGTCTGGCACTGGGCGGGCACCGTCGCGGAGGGCGCCACGCCGAACCTCGTCATGGCCTCCGCCGGTGACGTCCCGACACTCGAGACCATCGCCGCGATCGACCTCATCCGAGCGAACGCGCCCGAGGTCGCGATCCGCATGGTGAACGTCGTGGACCTCCTCGCGCTCGGGGACCCGCGGAACCACGAGCACCCGATCAGCGACGACGACTACGACGCCCTGTTCCTGCCCGGCACGCCCGTGGTCTTCGCGTTCCACGGCTACCCCGCACTCGTCCACCAGATGACGTACAACCGGCACGGCCACGACGACATGCACGTGCACGGCTACATGGAGCGCGGCACCACCACCTCGCCGTTCGACATGGTCATGCTCAACGACATGGACCGCTTCGCGCTCGCCGCCGACGCCCTGTCCCACGTGGACGCCGACCGGTACGCGGGTCTCGTGCAGGCCTGCCAGGAGGCCCGGGACGCGGCACGTCGGTTCGCCTACGAGCGCGGTGAGGACCACCCGGCGGTCGCCGGCTGGCAGTTCAACGGCTGGCCGCAGGACGACCCCGACGGACACCGTCAGGGCGTCGCCGGCGGGGTGCAGCAGGGTGCGGACTCGTCGGACGACAACCACTGAGGCGTGCAGTCGTGGGTGACGACCAGCGGACCGCCGGGGACGGCGTCCTGACCGACACCGATCACGCCCTCGAGGCGACGATCGCCCGTCTGCTCGACACGCGCGCCGCCACGTCGAGCACCTGCCCGTCGGAGGCGGCACGGGCACTCGGCGGCGATGACTGGCGCAGCCTGATGGAGCCGACGCGGCAGGCCGCGCGCCGCATGGTCGCGCGCGGGGAGGTCGAGATCACCCAGCGCGGGTCCGTGATCGATCCCGACCACATCCACGGTCCGATCCGGATCCGCCGGCCGCGCTGACGCCGTTCCTCCCCATCGCCCTCCTTCGGCGATCGATCCGCGGCGAGTCGGAGGAACCGCCGTGATCGATCCCGTCGACGTCCGCAGCGTGAGGCCGCACGGGCGGCGCGCGCCGACAGCAGGCCGGCTCCGCCGCCCAGTGCGGAGGCGACTCAGGCCTGACGCCAGTCGTCCGACTGCAGGTGCGACCCGGCCTGCGGCCCCATCTGGAGCATGCCCCCGTCCACCGCGTACGAGGCGCCGGTCACGTACGACGCGAGCGGCGACGCCAGGAACGCGACGACCGCGGCGATCTCGCGCGCATCCCCGGGGCGTCCGAGCGGGACCCCCGGCCGGTCGATGGGGTGCGGGTCGGTGTCCTCGTTGCCCGTCATCTGCGTCGCGATCTCGCCGGGCGCCACGGCGTTCACGGTGATCCCGTGTCGCCCGAGCTCGAGCGCCACCGTCTTGAGCAGGCCTCCGAGGCCGTGCTTCGCGGCGTCGTACGCGGCGGACCCGACGCGTGGCTGGTGCTCGTGCACGCTCGTGATGCCGATGATGCGACCGCCACGACCGGCCTCGACCATGCGTCGGGCCGCGTGCTGGATGCACACGAAGGCGCCGTCGAGGTCCGTCGCGACGGTGTGCCGCCACTGGTCGAGGGTCATCTCGAGGAACGGTGCGTTGTCGCCGGTGCCGGCATCGTTGACGAACACGTCCACGCCGCCGAGTTCCTCCGCGAGTCGGTCGATGACCTGCCCGCAGCGCTGCAGGTCCGTCACGTCGATCTGCATGACGACCGCGCGGCGTCCGTGGGCGCGGACCTCGGCGGCGGTGTCCTCCGCGCCGCGGAGGTCCTCGAGGTACGTGATGCCGACGTCCATCCCGGCCTCGGCGAGCGCCACCGCGGTGGCCCTCCCGATCCCCGACTCGGCTCCGGTGACGATGGCGGTGGTGGGCTGGAAGTCACTCATGCCGCGGACGGTACCCCCAGCCGCCGGACCGTGCATCCAGCGACGACGCAGGGCGGCCCCGGTGCCCCGGGACCGCCCTGCGATCAGACGGACGTGACCTACTTGGTCGAGCCCTGGATGGCGCTCTGGTAGACCGGCTTGTTGTCCTGGTCGTACTTGTAGATGCCGATGTAGGCGCTCGATGGGTCGTTGTCGGCGTTGAACGGCCCGACGCCGGACGGTCCGGTGTACTGGATCTTCGTGCCGGCGTCGACGAGCTTCTTGCAGTCGGCGAAGGTCGAGCACTTCGTCCCGCCCTTGGCACCGGAGACCGAGGCCATGTGCGCCTGGATGGTACCGGCGTCGGTGCCCTTGCCCTCCTCTGCCGCGAGCGCGGTGAGCACCATGGCGTCGTACGACTCGGCGGCGTAGGCGAAGTCGTGGAGGTCCTTGCCCTCGTTCGTCTTGTACCACGTCGTCAACTTCGTCTTGAACGCGGCCTTCGGGTCCGAACCGGGGATCGTGCCCTGACCGTTGAGGAGCGTCTTCGGGTCGAAGTCCTTCGAGTAGTCCGCGGTGTTGCCATCGGACATGTAGGTCTTCGACATGTCCCAGCCCTGCGAGACGAGCTCGGGCACGATCGACTTCGTCTCGTCGAACGAGAGGATGACGATCGCGTCCGGCTTGGCGGCCAGCGCGGCGGTCACCTCGGACGAGAACGTCGTCTGTCCGGGCGGGAACTCCTGCCCCTTGCCCTTCCCGCCGTAGACCACGCTGCCGCCCGCGGCCTCGACGGCCTTCTGCACGGTGTTCCGCAGGCCGGTGCCGTAGGCGTCGTTGAAGACGAGGAACGCGATCTTGGCGTTGCCGTCGCCGACGACGAGCTGTCCGAGCGCGGACCCCTGGACGGTGTCCGGCGGCGCGGTCCGGTAGTAGTACGACGAGTAGCCGGACAGGTCGGTCGCCGTGTTCGCCGGCGAGATCTCGATCGTGCAGTTGCTCGTGATCTGGTCGACCACGTTCAGGGTCACGGATGACGACTCGGCGCCGAGGACCACGGGGACCTTGGCCGCGATGAGCTTCTGGGCCGCGGACGACGACACCGTCATGTCGGTGCTGTCACCCGAGTCGGTGGCGGTCGAGATCTTCACGTCCTTGCCGATGACACCGCCAGCGGCGTTGATGTCATCGATCGCGAGTCCTGCACCGGCGATGGCGGGCGGCCCGAGGTAGGCGAGGCTGCCGGTCAGGGGCAGCAGCGTGCCGTACTCCAGCGCGTCCTGGCTGGGCTTCGACGGCGCCTTGCAGCTTGCCGCCGGGTCCTTGCCCGACGACGACGATGCCGACGCCGCACCGGATGCGCCACCACTGCCGGCGCTCTCCGTCGAACACGCGGCGAGCAGGATGGCGGCTGCTCCCGCGATCGCGAACGCCTTGGCGGCGCTGCTGGTTCTGATCATCCGTGATGCCCTTTCTCTGAGCGGCCGCGACCGCTTCGATCGTCGAGCAGCTGTGCGTCCGCTGGGATGCGAGCAAACGTAGGGTTCGATTGTTTCGGCCGTGTGGCGGTCTCGTCAGGGTGGTGTTTCGTTGCTGAACCGTGACCGAACCTGTGGGAACGAACGGGAACGGCGATGCGGACCCAGCGGGTGCACAGTGCCGGCGCTGCTCGCGCTCGGCCCGGAGGCCCGTCGCAGCGTCAGCCTGTCGACGCGCTCAGACCACGGGGTCGACGCGGACAGGGTCGCTGACGGGGCGCCGGGCTCGGCGCCCGGCGAGCAGACCGTCGGTCGACAGGACGACGAGCGCCACCCAGACCAGCGCGAACCCGACCCACCGCTCCGGCGACATCGGCTCGTGCTGCAGCCAGACGCCGACCACGAGCTGGAGGACCGGGGTCAGGTACTGCGTCAGGCCGAGCGTCGACAGACTGAGCCGGCGTGCGGACGACGCGAACAGCAGCAGCGGCACCGCGGTCGCCGGCCCAGCCGCGATGGTGATGAGCGCGTGCACCCAGCCGTTCGCCGTGAGGGTGATCCCCCCACGGGACGCGGTGGCGACGACGACGAGGCCGATCACCGCGACGGGGGTCAGCCACATGGTCTCGATGGTGAGGCCGCTGACCGCGTCGACGACCCCGCTCACGCGCTTCTTGACGAGCCCGTAGAGCCCGAACGAGAACGCGAGGGCGAGCGAGATCCACGGCATCCGGCCGTACCCGACGGCCACGATCACCACCGCCACGACGCTGATGCCCACCGCCGCCCACTGTGCGGCGCGGAGGCGTTCCCCCAGCAGCACGACGCCGAGGAAGATCGTCACGAGCGGGTTGATGAAGTACCCCAGGGCCGCCTCGACGGTGTGACCGGTGGTCGTGGCGACGACGTACACGGTCCAGTTGACGACGATGAGGAACGCGGCGAGCGCCATCACGCCCATGACCCGCGGTTGTCGGAGCAGTGCGACCAGGCGACCCCACGCGCGGAGCACCGCCGTCAGGACGGCGCAGAACACCAGTGCGAAGAGGATCCGCCACGCGACGATCTCGGTGGCTCCCGCCGGTGCCATGGCCACGAACAGCAGCGGCATGAGGCCCCAGAGTCCGTACGCGGCCAGGGCCTGGACGACGCCGACGGCCGCTTCCGATCGGGGTTCGGCGGACGCGGGTCGTGCTGGCACGCGTCCGATCCTAGGCACCGGCGACACCGTGGTCGCCCGGCTGGCGCGTTCCCGGGCGACGGAACCGCCGTCGTCCGACGGGACGCGCGCCAGGCTGACGTGCGGACGCCGGGTGCCCGGGCCGGGACAGCAGCAGGCCCCGCCGGTCGGAACCGACGGGGCCTGCTGGAGCTGGTCCTGCTGCTGGTGCTGTCCTAGCGGACGACGACGGCGAGCACGTCGCGCGCGGACAGGACCAGGAGGTCCTCGCCCGAGTACTTGACCTCGGTTCCGCCGTACTTCGAGTAGATGACCTTGTCGCCGACCGCGACGTCGAGCGGCACGCGGTTGCCGTTGTCGTCGATGCGACCCGGGCCGACGGCCACGACCTCGCCCTCCTGGGGCTTCTCCTTCGCCGTGTCCGGGATGACGAGACCGGACGCAGTGGTCTGCTCCGCCTCGACCTGACGGATGACGATGCGATCTTCGAGCGGCTTGATGCTGACAGCCACGGCTGACCTCTTCTTTCTCGGTACTGAAGAAAAACTGGGGCTGGCACTCCCCCGGGGGCAGTGCCAACCCCAACTGTAGGGGGTGGTCTGGCACTCGGTCAATCCGAGTGCCAAGAGCCTATCGCCGGCCGGCGGCGAGCGTCCGGACGACCTCGGGCACGGAGCCACCGAGGTCGACCTGGCCGTGGTCCGCGAGCCACACGAGGGCGTCGGCGAGGGCCTCCAGGGAGGTCCAGCCCGGCGCGTACCCGAGCTCCGTCGCGGCCCGGTCGATGCTCATCGCGTGGCTCCGGCGGACGTGCTCGAACGTCGTGTCGGCGTGCTCCGGCGTGGTGGACGCGCGGAACGCGTCCCACGAGGCCGGACGGAGGTCCGCGGTGCGCCCGAACCAGCTCGCGACGCCCTCGGCGAGCCCGCGGACGCTCATCGCGCGCGGCGACACGACGTTGTAGACGCGGCCGGCGGCCACGTCCGGCCGCTCGATGGCGAGCGCGAACGCCTGGGCGACGTCGTCGGCGTGCACGTGGTGCAGCGTCTCGAGCCCGAGGTCCGGCACGGTGAGCGGCTCCCCCGCGGCGAGGCGTTCCCAGACGGTCGCGTCGAGGTTCCCGAGCGGCGTGATGACGGGCCACCCGGGGCCGGTGATGTGGCCGGCGCGGAGCACGGTGGCGGGGAGCCCGTCGGCGCGGGCGGACTCGGCGAGCAGCAGGTCCTCGATCGCCGCCTTCCGCGTGCCGTACTCGCCGATCGGCCCCCGCGGGTCGTCCTCCGAGGTGGGGACGACGAGCGACGGACCGTGCACCCAGATCGTGCCGCAGTGCACGAGGTGCCCGGCGCGCCCACGGAGCGCCTCGACGAGGGTCCGCGCGTCGTCCTCGGTGAAGCTCGTCAGGTCGACGACGACGTCGGCCCCGAGGTCCGCAACCGCACGCGGGAACCCTTCGGGGTCGCCCTCGCGGTCGAGCACGATCCGCTCCACGTCGTCCCACGCGGCGTCCGCCACGTAGGGGGCGCGGTGCCCGCGACTGATGGCGACCACGTGGTGTCCGCTCCGGACGAGGCGGGGCACGAGGAAGCTCCCGATGTGACCGGTGGCTCCGATGACGGCGACGTTGCTCATGTCCTCCATCGTGCTCCTCCGCGCGGGACCGCGAGCGGCCGCGGCCCCGGACCGACGACGAACGGGAGGCACGGTGCGGGCTTGCACCGTGCCTCCCGGCCGTCAGGCGGTCACGTCCCCCCGCCGCCGCGCGGCGGCGTCAGTGGTGGTGGTGGTGGTGGTGCCCACCGCCCCAGCCCGGCTTCCCCGGCTTCCCCGGCTTCCCCGGCCCGTGCGGCGGGGCCGGCGTGTGCGTCGGGACGGTCGACACGACCTTCGCGACGGCGCCGGTGGTGGTGTCCAGCAGGACCTCGCGCTGCTGCGGGTGCGCGAAGTCGAACATCCCGGCGAGTGATCCACCGCGACGGTCGAACGAGGCGTCCCCGATGTGGCCGAGGCCCCAGTTGTCCTCGATGAACGCCGTGGTCGACGTCTGCTCGATCCGGGTGTGGTCGACCGCGTTCTGCTTGGCGAAGGGCGAGATGACGAGGTACGGCAGGCGCTGCGAGGGGCCGCAGCGGTCCTGGTACCCGCCGGCGACCGCGGCACGGGCGTTCGTGCAGATGGTGCTGTCGGTCGCCGTGTCCTTCGACCCGTTGAGGATCGTCGGGGCCTGGTGGTCGTACCAGCCGTCCGAGTCGTCGTAGTTGATGACGATCGCGGTCGAGGACCACGCCTTCGACTGCTCGATGGCGTTGATCTCGCGCGTCAGGAACTGCTGCTCGTCGATCGGGTCGGAGTAGCCCGGGTGGCCGTCCTGCGCCTCGGGGGCCTTGAGGAACGACACGGCGGGGACGTTGTCCTGCGCGAGCGCGGTGGTGAACGCCGACAGGTCGTACTCGTGGTTCGCCTGGTCGCTGTGCCCGATCATCGCGTCGCTCGTCGGCGGCAGGTGGTGCGGGTTCGACGTCGACTTGTAGTACGCGAACGGGTTGTGGTGCGGCGAGTAGTCCTTCGCCGCGGTCCCGCCGAGGTTCGCGGTGGTGGCGTCGCACTTGGCGTACGTGCCGGAGCCCGCGTACTTCGTGGTCGGCGTGAAGCCGCCCTGGAACCAGCCCCACGTGACGCCCTTGGCGTTGAGCAGGTCACCGATGTTCTTGCCCTGCATGGCGACGAGGTTCGACGTCGACGTGTGGTCGCTGTCGGAGCAGTCGTCGTAGGCGGGGTCGGGGTCACCGATCACGGTGCCCACACCGTCCGCGTTCGCCGAGGCGACCGCGGTGGAGCCCTTGACCACGGCGCCGGTCACGGAGTCGACCGCCACGCCGCCGTGCGTCTGGCCGCTCACGAGGTTCAGCGCACCGGGGGTGGACGGCCCGAAGGTCGTGTCCCAGGCGTTGTCGCTCATGGCGTAGTTCTGGGCGTAGTTCCACAGACCCGTGACGGTGTTGCCGTCGTAGTAGTCCATGGCCAGGCCCGGGCTGCCGTACTCGCCCGTGCAGGTGTCGGTCGAGGTGTTCTGGACGAAGGCGTCCATCTTCCCGCCGTCCTCGGCCTTCTGCTCGGCGGCGTACCCGTGGTTCTGGTCGCAGGTGAGCGCCTGGGACGAGGTGAGCCGGCTCGGCGCGTAGAGGTTCGGGTTCTTCGTCAGCGTGCCCGAGGTGACGAGGTCGTTCACCCTCGGCGTGCCCTTGGCGGCGGCGAAGGTCGTGCCGTCGGTGTTCGTCGCGTTCGGGTAGGTCCCGAAGTAGTGGTCGAACGAGACGTTCTCGTCGAACAACACCACGAGGTGCTTGATGGGCGTGCTCGTGCGCGACGACGAGGCCGGTTGGTTCGTGGCCGATGCCGTGAGCGGCGCGATGGCGATGGCCCCCACGGTCACGGCGGCCACGGCGGTCGCTCCGGCGGCGAGTGCGAATCGCCCCTTCGTCGACCGCATGAGCGCGGATGGTCGGATCACTGGTGTCCCCTGTCTGGTGGTGTGTGGAACAGTGCGTCAACTGAGCAGTGGTCGCCCGAGCCAGTCGTCCGCGTGGCGGACACCGGGGAGGGCGAAGTAGTAGCCGCCGCCGACGGGCGAGATGTAGTCGACGAGCGGTTCGTCGGCGAGGCGCTTCTGGACCGTGACGAACTGCCGTTCGAGGTCCGCCTGGAAGCACGTGAACAGCAGCCCCATGTCGAGGTTCCCGTTCGCGTCGGTGCCGGCGTCGTAGTTGTAGGGGCGACGGAGCATCTGCTGACGCTTCGCCGCGGCCGTGCGGGGGTTCGCCAGCCGGATGTGTGCGTCGAGCTGGATGACGTCGCCCGTCGGGTCGTCCGCGTAGTCCGGGTCGTCGAACTCGTGCGTTCGGGTGAGCGGGGCGCCGGAGTCGCGGTGGCGGCCGATCATCGTCTCCTGCTCGTGCAGGGACACGCGGTCCCAGAACTCGACGAGCATCCGGATCGTCCGCACGACGTGGTAACTGCCGCCGGCCACCCAGTCCGGCTCGACGACGCCGTCCTCGGTCCGGCCCGCCCGGGTCCACACGAGGTCGTCCATGGCCGTCCGGTCGCTCGTCGACGGGTTGGCGGTGCCGTCCTTGAACCCCAGCAGGTTCCGCGGCGTGCCACTCGGCCGCGGCGGGGACACGAAGCCGTCCTGTCGCCACCGCACCTGCATCGCACCGCGCGTCGCCCGCGTGACGTCCCGGAGCGCGTGCACGACCGTGTCGGTGTTGTTCGCGCACACCTGCAGGAGCAGGTCGCCGTCGCAGATCGCCCGGTCGAGCGCGTCGTTCGGGAAGTCCTCCATCGTCCGCAGGCGCGCGGGCTTCCGGTCCGCGATGCCGTACCGGTCGTCGAACAGCGACGCCCCGACACTCGTGGTGATCGTCAGACCGTCGGCGGGCACGTCCGGTCCGAGCACGCCCGAGTCCGACGGCGGTGCCGTGATCCCGACGTCGGTCGGCTGTCCGCCGCGGGTGAGGAACCGCGAGCGCTCCGTGATCGTGCGCAGCAGGTCGCGCAGCTCGGACCGGGAAGCCGCGGTCACGTCGAGCGCCACGAAGGCCGCCGACCGCTGGGCCGGTGTGGTGATGCCCGCCTGGTGGGCGCCGTGGAACGCGTACGACGCGGCGGCACCACCGTCGGTCGCGGTGTCGCTCGCCGGGTTCCCGGCGCTCGCCGCGGTCGTGTCGGCCACGGCCGGGAGGCCCGGTGCCAGGGCCGCGGTCATGGTCGCCGCCGCCCCGGCGCCGGCTCCGGCCGCTCCCGCCAGGAACCCACGGCGGGAGGGACGGCGTGCCGCGGCGTGCGGGCACTGGGGCTGGTCGGTCACGAGGTCCTCCGGATGTCGCAGATCGCCGCGACGGGCGCGAGCAGTTCGAGTGCGCGGTCGATGGACGCGTCGAGGTCCTCCCGCTGCGTGGTCGTGAGGTCGGCGAGCGGCGTCCACGTGCCGTCGGCGTGGCGGCCCTCGTCGACGCGCGCCGTGAGCGCGGCGAGTGCCGCATCGGTCGCGGCGAGGTGCGGGTACCGGGTGCGGAGGATCCCCCTGATCGGGTCGAGGGCCCGCTCCGTGCCGGCGACGTTCGCGGCGATGGTGGCCAGGTTCGTGTGGCTGCCGGCGTCGGTCGCGCCCGTGGCCTCGAACTGCAGCGCGTTCTCGAGGATCTCGTGTGCGCGGAGCCCGATGTCGAGCGGGTCGATGCGGGCGGTCGGGAACGTGGCCTCGAGGTGCTGGACGGCCGCGACGAGCGCGTCGGCGACCGGAGCGCTCGCGGACACCGGTGCGCCGGACCAGAGCAGGGCCTCCAGGCGGTGGAACCCGGTGAGGTCCGGGTCGTCGAGCGCGGTCCGCCCCGACGCGGGAGTGCCGTCGATGGCCGTGTCGGCGTCGCCGAACGCCCCGTAGGCGGCGCCGAGCTGCTCGTACTCCACGTGCCCGGTCAGCCAGTCCCGCTCGGCGGCCGCGCGGTCGCCGCCGTACACGTCGGCGGCGACCCGCCGGACGTCGGCCTCGAGCACGGGCAGTCGACCCTCGATCCAGTCGCCGTACGCCTTGGCGGCCGGGATGAGGTCGTTCCGGGTGACGGGCACGACCCCGGGCGTCGCGCCGGTCACGTACGCCGCGCCGTGGAGGTGGACGACCGGACCCACCACCGCGTCGGCGTCCGCCGGCAGGCAGCGGAACCGGTAGACGCCCGAGCCGAGGCGCACGCGGTAGGTCTGGGACGCGCCGGCGCCGAGCCCCTCGGCGTCGAGGTACACGGCCCCGGACCGGGGGTCCTCGAGCTGCACCTCGACGCCCGCGACCGAGGTGTTCGTGATGCGGAGGGTCTGCGTGCCGCCCGCGGGGTCGGTCCATCCCGTCCCGCAGACGTCGGTGCCCGCGGCGACGTCGTAGTGTCCGGGGACGGCGCGCGTCGGCAGGAGGTGCGGCACGACGATGCCGGCCGTCACGACGAGTGCGACGACGATCCCGACGATCCCGTACGCGAACCGCTTCGGCACCCGAGCCCCTTCCGTTCCGGTCCTGTGGAGCAGCACAGGAAGCCCTGATCGGACCCCCGTCCGGGGGATCCGCGGAACACGGTAAGCCCGCTCCGAGGCCGGGTTTCCCCTGCGTTCACCGTCGTCACCGACTGTTCAGACAGCCGTCCGCCGACGGTCACGGAAGTGGGGGCTTGCCGAACCGTCCTGCGGGAACTGGGAGGATCGGGGCATGGACGCCGCCGACCTCGCACAGCTGCTCACGCCCGAGGGCATGGCGCTCCTCGACCGTGTCCCGGGCCTGGCCGAGGGCGACGACGTCGTGCGTGCCGTGTCGCGCCTCCGCGCGGAGGGCCACGATCCACGGCTCGTGGCGACGGTCCTGACGCAGGCGCGACTCCGTCAGCGGGCCCGGGCGAAGTTCGGCGACTTCGCGGGCCGGATGCTGTTCACCGAGGCCGGTCTCGAGCAGGCGACGCGCCTCCGCGTCGCGGCACAGCACGCCGGCCGGTTCGCCGCCGCCGGGATCACACGCGTCGCCGACCTCGGGTGCGGCATCGGCGGGGACGCGCTCGCGCTCGCGGCGCTCGACCTGGAGGTCGTCGCCGTCGACCGCGACGAGGTCACCGCCGCGATCGCCACGCACAACCTGGCACCGTGGCCCGCGGCCCGGGTCGAGCTCGGCGACGCGGCGCGGTTCGACGTCGGCCGCGTCGACGGCGTGTGGCTCGACCCGGCACGGCGCACCGCGGGACACAGCGACACACGACGGCTCGACGACCCGGACGACTGGTCCCCGTCCCTCGACACGGTGTTCGCCGCGGCGACGCAGCTGCCCACCGGGGTCAAGCTCGGGCCGGGCGTCGACCGCGACCTCGTCCCCGACACGGCCGAGGCGCAGTGGACGAGCGTCGACCGCGAGGTCGTCGAACTCGCGCTGTGGTTCGGTCCCCTCGCGCGGCCGGGCGTCCGCCGCGCGGCCACCGTCATCGGCGCGCACGGGGTCGCCGAGCTCACGGGTCCGGCCGACGCCGAGGACGTCGAGGTCGGCCCGCTGGGCGAGTACCTCGTCGAGCCGGACGGCGCGGTCATCCGAGCTCGGCTCATCGGAGATCTCGGGCGGCGACTCGGCGGTCGGATGCTCTCGTCGGGCATCGCCTACCTGAGCACGGACGCCCCCGTCGACACCCCGTTCGCGCAGGTGTTCCGCGTCCGCGACGTCCTGCCCCTCGACCCGAAGCGCATCGGCGCGCGGCTGGCAGCGGACGGCGTCGGCCGGGTGGAGATCAAGAAGCGCGGCGTCGATGTGGACCCCGCGCAGTTCCGTCGGCGGTTGCGCCTGCAGGGCGGGTCCGGGCAGGCGACGCTCGTCCTCACCCGCCTGGAGGGACGGCACGCGGCCGTCCTGTGCGATCGCCCCTGACGCCGGTCCGGCCCGGCCCCATCCACCGAGATCGCACAACACGCCGCTCACCTTCGAAGGTGAGCGGCGTGTTGTGCGATCTCGGTGAGGACCGCCGTCGGCGGGCGGCCGGGGCGGGGCGGCCGGGGAGGCCCGGGATCAGGTGTTCGGGTAGTTCGAGTAGTCGCCGTTGTGCGACGCGACGAACGCGAAGAAGATGACGATGAACACGATGTAGGCGACCCACAGCGCCGTGATCACGTAGCCCGCGATGAGCCCCGTGAGCGCGAGCGGGCGCCCCTGCTCCCCCGTGCGCTTGATCTGGTGCAGGCTGATGTGCCCGAACACCACCCCGAGGGGCGCCACCACGAAGCCGAACACGATGGCGAGGATCGAGAACAGGTTCCAGCTCGACGACGCCTGCGGGTACCCCGACCCGGGCTGCCCGTAGGGATTGGGCTGGCCGTACTGCGGCTGGCCGTACGGCTGCTGTCCGTAGGGCTGCTGGCCGTACTGCGCCTGCCCGTACGGCTGCTGACCGTGCTGCCCCTGCTGTCCGTACGGCGACTGCTGCCCGTGCTGCGGCTGTCCGAACTGGGGCTGTCCGTACCCGTGGTGTCCGGACGGTGTCTGTCCGGACGGCGCCTGGCCGGACGGCGTCTGTCCGTACTGCGGCTGGTCGTTCTGGTCGGACACGTGTTCCCCTCCTCGTCGCCCACGGTGCGGGCGTCCCGCCGATCCTCCCACAGGGCGCGTGCGCACGACCGGCCGCCAGCACCCCCGGAGCGGGGGAGGCACGGCCGGCGGACGCGCGGTGCCGCGCCGCCGCGGTCGTCAGGCCCGCACCGTCGTCGGACCTGCACCTCGTCAGCCCTGCATCGTCGTCAGGACCTGCACCGTCGTCAGGCCTGCACCGTCGTCAGACCTGCACGGTCGTCACGGGCAACGTCGAGTCCGCCGCGATCCCCAGGTCGCTCGGGGCGTGCCCGGACGCCACGAGCTGCGCCCCGATCGCGGCGATCATCGCGCCGTTGTCGGTGCAGAGGTCGAGCGGCGGGATCCGGAGCGTGACGCCGGCGGCCGCGCACCGTTCCTCGGCCACGGCCCGGAGCCGCCGGTTCGCGACGACACCCCCGCCGAGCAGGAGCCGGTCGACGCCGGTGTCCCGGCACGCGGCGAGCGCCTTCGTCAGGAGCACGTCGACGACGGCCTCGCGGAAGCTCGCGGCGACGTCGGCGACGGGGACGTCGCGCCCGTCGTCGCGGCAGCGCTCGACCCAGCGGGCGACCGCGGTCTTGAGGCCGGAGAACGAGAAGTCGTACCGGTGGGCCGCCATGTCCTTCGGCAGGGTGAGGCCGCGGGGGAACCGGATCGCGGAGGGGTCGCCATCGGCGGCGGCTCGGTCGATCTCGGGCCCGCCCGGGTACGGCAGCCCGAGCAGCCGTGCGACCTTGTCGAACGCCTCACCGGCAGCGTCGTCGATCGTCTCGCCGAGGAGCTCGACGTCGTCGACGAGGTCCCGCACGAGCAGGAGCGACGTGTGGCCGCCCGACACCAGCAGTGCGACGGTCGGCAGCTCGATGTCGGTGCCGTCGGCACGCAGGACGTCCGCCCCGACGTGGCCGACCAGGTGGTTCACGCCGTAGAGCGGCTTGCCGGTCGCGACCGCGAGCGCCTTCGCCGCGCCGACCCCCACCATGAGGGCGCCGGCCAACCCGGGCCCCGCGGTCACGGCGACGGCGTCGAGCTCGTCGAGCCGCACGCCCGCGGTGTCGAGTGCCTGCTCGAGCGTCGGGGTCATGGCCTCGAGGTGGGCGCGCGCCGCGACCTCGGGCACGACCCCGCCGTAGCGGGCGTGTTCCTCCATGCTCGACGCGATGACGTTCGCGAGCAGGGTGCGGCCCCGCACGATGCCGACGCCGGTCTCGTCGCAGCTCGTCTCGATCCCGAGGACCAGCGGGCCGTCCGTCGTCGTGCTCATGCCGTGCCTCCCGTCGTTCGGTCCCGGACCGCGCCCCGCATGACCAGCGCGTCGACGTCGTCGGGTTGGTAGTACCGCGGCCGCGTGCCGATGGCCTCGAAGCCGAACGAGCGGTACATGGCCTGCGCGACGGGATTGTCAGCACGGACCTCGAGGAACACCTCGCGCACGTCGCGGCGGGCGGCCTCGTCGAGCAGCTCGCGGAACAGCGCTCGCCCGAGGCCCTGCCCGCGGTGGTCGGCGGCCACGGCGATCGTCTGGACGTCACCGTCGTGTCCTCCGGGCAACGACGAGAACCCGGCGTACCCGACCAGGACCGGCTCCGGTGCCTCGTCGGTCGTCTCGGCCACGACGTAGTGGCCGTAGGGCGAGCGGAACTCCTCCCTCATCTGCGCGGTCGACCACGCGTCGGTCGGGAAGGAGGTCCGCTCGAGCCGCATGACCGCGTCGAGGTCGTCGGGCCGGGCGGGCCGGATCCGCCAGCTCACGAGCGCACCCGCTTCGGCGCACCCGGCATGGTCACGTCCGGGTCCCGGAGGTACAGCGGCTCGTCGTCGGCGAACGGTGCGCCGACCGCCAGACGTTCGGCGGCGAGCAGTCCGAGGCGCCCGGCCGGGATCGTCACCGCGGTGACGCGACGCAGGTCGGCGGCGTCACCGAGCACGGCGTCGAGGTCGTCCGGGCGCGCGAGCCCGGGCCCGGCGGTCCGCACCGGGAGCGGTCGGGAGGCACGGTGCCGGTCCGACCGGCCGGTCGCCACCGCCTCGCTGCCGCCCGCGTAGACGCTCCAGTAGACCTCGCGTCGGCGCGCGTCGGTCAGGACGACGAGCGGCCCGCCGTCGGCCTCGGCCGCGGCGACGGCGTCGTGGCTCACGACCGGGAGGAACGGCACCGATCGCGCGACGGCGAACGTCCGCGCCGCGGCGATCCCGACACGGAGGCCCGTGAACGGCCCGGGACCCATGCCCGCGACCACGCCCGTGACCGCCGCAGGGGTGACGCCGGCGATCGACAGGACGTCGGCCAGGAAGGGCCCGACGACCTCGGCGTGCCGCCGGGTGTCCTCGGTGCTCCGCTCGGCGAGCACGGTCCGGGCGGCCGGGTCGACGAGGGCGACGGCCGTGCCGGCGGACGTGTCGATGGTCAGGAGCACCGGACCATCGTACGGTCGTGGCGGGGACGCAGGGTGGCCACCCGCGCCTCCCCGGCGTACGCGGGGACGAGATCGAGCTGTCCGACGAGCTGGACGAGCGCGGGCGCACCGTCGCCGGCCGGTGCAGGGCACCGGCCGGCGGGTTGCTCAGTTGCTGATGCCGGCCGCGGCGAGGTCGTCCGCGATCGCGTCCCCGAGGACCCGCTGGCCCTCGACGGTCGGGTGCTCGCTGTCCCCCTGGAGGAGTTGCGGCTGTCCGGCGAGCGGCTGCCCGACGTCGACGAACGTCCCGCCGGCGGCGGTCACCGCGGCCTGGAGGGCGTCCGAGCTCTCCGAGACCACCGGGTCCGCGGGCCCGGGCTGGTTCCAGAGGGTGCTCAGCCCGACGATGCGGGCATCCGGCAGTGCGCCGTGGATGCGCGCCACGGTCCTCCAGGCTCCCCTGGCGATCGCAGCGGCGCTCTGACCCTGGTCGTTGTCGGACGCCTGGATGACGACGAGGTCGGGGTGCGCCGCGACGGCCTGCCCGACGAGCCCGTTGAAGTCCGTCCCACAGTCGCCGACGCGGACGAACCCGGCACCGCTGCACGCGAGGTTCGTGACGTCGACGTGCTCGTCCGCCGCCTCCAGGGCGGGCCACGCCTGGTCCGGGCTGGCGAGGCCGTAGCCGGCCATGATCGAGTCGCCGATCGTCACGATGTGCGGTCGCGTCGCGTTCGCCGCGGAGGGCGCCGTCGAGTCGGCCGCCTCTGCGAACGCGGTCTGTCCGACGAGGCCGGATGACGCGGCCACACCGAGGATGGACACGAGGATTGCTTTCGGGAGCATCTTCATGGCGGTGACGGTAGCGGCGTGACCGGATCGTGACCTGTGCGCTCGGGGGACGGAATCGCCCTCGCCTGGGACCCGACGGCGCTCCTCAGGACGACGCGACGACCCCGGTCAGAGCCGCGGATCGACCGGCTCCGACTCCATCGCGAGCACGGCGAACACCGGCTGGTGCACCCGCCACAACGGCTCACCGGCCACGAACCGCTCGAGCGCCTCGAGTCCGAGCGCGTACTCCCGCAGTGCGAGGGAACGCTTGTGCCCGAGCTCCCGGTCGCGGAGGCGTTCGAGATTGCGGGGTTCGGTGTACTCCGGCCCGTACACGATGCGGAGGTACTCACGCCCGCGCACCTTGATGCCCGGCTGCGTGAGCCCCTTCGCCCCGCGGTGCAGGTTGACGAACGGCTTCACGACCATCCCCTCGCCTCCCGCATCGGTCAACTCGGTCCACCACGCGGTCCCCGCCTCGACACTCGCCGGATCGGCGAGGTCGACCACCACCGAGCGCGTCCGCTCCACGAGGTCCGGCGCGGCAGCCGCCAGGCGGTCGGCGACGCCGAGGTGCCAGCCGTGGTCCGTCGTCGCGTACGTCCGTCCCTCGGCGGCGAGCACCTGGAACGGGGCGAACCGCACCCCGTCGAGCCCGTCCGCGTCCGCGGCGTACCTCCGGTAGGACGCGACGTACGCATCGGCGTCCACCGCCCGTGCCCGCGTCCGCTCGAGCAACGCGGTCACGTCGATCCCGGAGGCCGCGGCCTGCTCGAGCGCGGACACCGCGGTGGGCAACGCACCCGTGGCCGCGGCACCGATCGCGGCGTACTGGCCGCGGATCATCCCGCCGGCCTTGATCGACCACGGCAGGACCTCGCCGTCGAGCAGCAGCCAGTCCGTCGCCAGCTCCGACCAGAGTCCGGCGTGCTCCACGGCCGCGTCGAGCCGTCCGAGGAACCGGGCGGTCAGCTCGGGCGTGAAGAACGCCCGCCCGGTGCGGGTGGTGACCACGCCCCGCCAGCCGTCCGGTGCTCCGAAGCGCCGCGGATCGCGGGTCAGGAGGACCGTGGCCCGCGAGCCCATGTGCTTCTCCTCGCCGACGACGCGGTCCACCCCCGCGTCCCGGTAGGTCGCGAAGGCCTCGGCCGGGTGTTCGAGGAGGCCGTCGACCCGGGAGGACGAGGTCGGACTCATCGTGGGCGGCAGGTAGAGCAGGTGCGCGGGGTCGACCGCGAACCGGCTCATCACCTCGAGCGCGCCCGCCGCGTGCTCGCCGCGGACGCCGATCCGTCCGAGGAACCGGGTCTCGACGACCTGCCTGCCGAGCACGTCGTCGATCGCGAGCATGCCCGCCGGGCGCGGGCGGGTCGTCGTCACCTCGCGTCCGGGAGGCACCACACCGACCGTCGATGGGCCTCCCGGGCCGCTGTTCACCGGTCCGGTGCCGTCGGCCGACGCGACGCGGTCGGCGCGGAGGGGTTCGAGCGGCTTCGCCGCGGCGCACCAGACCCGCTCGGCGGGGACCTGCACGAGCTCGCGCTCCGGGTACCGGAGGGCGGACAGCACGCCGCCGAACACGCACCCCGTGTCCAGGCACATGGTGCCGTTGATCCACTCGGCATCGACGGTCGGGGTGTGGCCGTACAGCACCATGGCGCTCCCGCGGTAGGAGTCCGCCCACGGGAGCCGCACCGGGAGCCCGTACTCGTCGGTCTCGCCCGTGGTCTCGCCGTACAGCGCGAACGCCCGAACGCGACCGGAGGCCCGGCCCTGGTAGGCCTCGGTCATGCCGGCGTGAGCGACGACGAGGCGTCCGTCGTCGAGGACGAGGTGCCCCACCAGGCCCTCGCAGAAGGCCAGCACGGCTGCGCGGAACGACGCGGGCTCGGCCGCGAGCTGTGCCAGGGTCTCGGCGAGCCCGTGCGAGGTCTGGACCTTCCGCCCCCGGAGTGCCCGGACGAGCTTGTCCTCGTGGTTCCCGGGGACGGCGATCGCGTGTCCGGCACCGACCATGCCCATCACGAGTCGGAGCACGCCCGGGGTGTCCGGCCCGCGGTCGACGAGGTCGCCGAGGAACACCGCGCGCCGCCCGGCGGGGTGGACCGCGTCGACGGGGCGGCCGAGGTCGTCGCGGACGAGCGCGTAGCCGAGCTGGCCGAGGAGGGTCTCGAGCTCCGACCGACATCCGTGCACGTCGCCGATCACGTCGAACGGGCCGTGCTCGTCCCGCGCGTCGTTGAGGAGTCGATCACGGACGATCGTCGCGTCGGCGATCGCGTCGACGCCGTCGAGCACGTGGACGCGCCGGAAGCCCTCCTTGCCCAGCGACCGGAGGGATCGACGGAGCTGGTCGTGCTGCCGCTTGACGACGGATGCACCGAAGGTCCGGTCCGTCCGGGCCGCGTTCCGCTCGACGCACACCGACTCGGGCACGTCGAGCACGATCGCGACCGGCAGGACGTCGTGTTCGCGCGCCAACCGGACCCAGTCGCGGCGCGCTTCGGACTGCACGTTCGTCGCGTCGACGACCGTCAGGAGCCCCGCGCGGAGCCGCTGCGCGACGACGTACCGGAGGGCGTCGAACGCCGCCGGGGTCGCCGACTGGTCGTTCTCGTCGTTCGCGACGAGACCACGGAAGAAGTCGCTCGACAGGGTCTCGAAGCGGCCGAAGTGCCGTGCGGCGAAGGTGGACTTGCCGGACCCGCTCGGCCCGACGAGCAGCACGAGCGCCATGTCCGGGACGTGGAGCTCGCTCATGCGGCCGCCACCGTCCCGGCTGTGGCGAGGTCGGACCGACGGAACACCGCCATCTGCGTGGGTGGACCGACCTCTGCGTCGTCGTCGCCCACGGGGCGGTACTCGACGACGTAGCCGTTGTCGGCCGCCACACGCTGGCTCCACGCACGGAAGGCACCACGAGTCCACTCGAACCGGTGGTCCTCGTGGCGGACGTGACCCGCGTCGAGGTGCGGGAACCGCACGTTGTGCTCGGCGTTCGGTGTCGTCACGATGACCGCGCCCGGCCTCGCGACGGCGAACACGGAGACCTCGAGCGCCGGCAGTCGCCCGGGGTCGACGTGTTCGACGACCTCCATGAGGACCGCGGCGTCGAGCCCGGCGATCCGGTCGTCGAGGTAGGTGACGGAGGACTGCACCAGGCGGATCCGCGCACGTTCGGCATCGCTGGCCTCGTCGAGGTGGAGCCGACGCTCGGCCCGCGCGAGCTCCCGCGGCGACACGTCGCTGCCGATGACGGTGGTGAAGGACCGGTCGGACTTGAGCCGCATGAGCAGTGCACCCTCGCCACATCCGAGGTCGGCGACCGTGTGGGCGCCGACGTCGTGGAGTGCGGCCATCACCGCGTCGGCCCGTCGTCGGTACAGCGGCGCGTGGTCGGGTTCGGCGGCCGGGTCGTCGGGCGTGTGTCGGGCCTCCCGGTCGGCCGTGGCCGCTCCGTCCCGGTCGGCCGTCGCCGCTCCGACCGTGTCGCCGACCACGTCCTCGACCCCGAGGAGCCGGTCGGTGGCGTCGACGACCATGCCCCGCTGGTGGGCGAGGTACCGGGCCGTGATGAGGTCGCGGAGCGGGTGGTCGGCGAGCCAGCCCTCGCCTGCGCGGAGGAGCTTGCCGACCTCGTCGTCGTTCACCCAGTAGTGCTTCGCGTCGTCGAGGACCGGCAGGAGCACGTACAGGTGCCGGAGCGCGTGTCCGAGCCGCACCGTCCCGCGGAGGGTGAGACCGACGGTGGGAGCCGGTCCCCACGCCGGATGCGTCTCGTCCAGGAGCCGACGATGCTCCTCGACGTCCCACCCGAGCGGGGCGAACAGACGCGTGGCCAGGCCGGTGCCGTCCTGGTCGAGTTCACTCGGCACCGACGTCAGCGTCACCTCGAGGGGCATCGGCGCCGCGGCACGCTCGGGCAACGACGTGCTCCGGCCGCCCATCGCGGTGCGGAACACCTGCCCGATCGCGACCGCGACCATGGACGAGGAGGCGTACGGCCGGTCGTTCACGTACTGCGCGAGTGCGAGCGTGTCCCCGCCGAACCGCCGGCTCCGCGCGAGACCCACCGGATCGACCTCGAGCAGGAGCGCCGCCGTGCAGCGCTCGGAGGTCGCCTCCGGGTAGAAGACGTGGGCGTCACCGACGCTCAGCGAGAACGTCTGCGCGCGTCCCGGGTGCTTGTGGAGCAGGTGCCCGAGGTCGAGGGCGTCGACGCCGCCCGGGTCGGTGTCGCCGGTGGTGGAGATGGTGACGAGCACTGCTGCGGTTCCCCCCTGACACGACCGCCCTCCGCGGTCCGAGCGCCATGGTAGGGCACCCCCTCAGACGGTGACGCCGTCCCACCGCGGGCCCGTCGCGCGGACCACCACGTGCCGCGGTTCGTCGGGGACGTCGTCCGGGTCGACGTCGTCCGCTCCGATCCCGCCCGCACCGTCGCCGGGCAGCGCAGCACCACTCGCCCGCTCGATCTCGACCTCGAGCACGTCCGCGCTGATGCCGTCCACCATGCCCCGCCCCCACTCGACGACGACGACCGAGCCGTCCCAGTCGAGGTCGAGGTCGTCGAGTTCGACCGGGTCGGACAGCCGGTACGCGTCGACGTGCACGAGGTCGACGCCCCGGGCC
Source organism: Curtobacterium sp. MCBD17_028 (assembly GCF_003234875.1). Taxonomy (NCBI): domain Bacteria; kingdom Bacillati; phylum Actinomycetota; class Actinomycetes; order Micrococcales; family Microbacteriaceae; genus Curtobacterium; species Curtobacterium sp. MCBD17_028. The sequence continues at coordinate 298,922 of NZ_QKTQ01000003.1, forward strand.
GTCGGGTGGGTCCGGGCGAGCACGAAGGTCGGGCTCGACACCTGACCCCGTGCGCCCATGGCGGCGCCGAGGCCGCGGGTCAGGGTCGTCTTGCCCGCGCCCAGGGGCCCCGTCAGCACGACGAGGTCCCCCGCACGGAGCACCGCTGCGAGCCGGGCTCCGAGCGCCTCCATCGCCCCGGTGCCGTCGACCACGACGTCGAGCAACACGGTCACGGTCGGCCACCCGCACTGCGGTTCAGGACGGCGGCACGCTGGCTGAACTCCTCGGCGTGCCGCCCGGAGTAGCGCCGTGGCACGCGTCCGCCGATCCGGCAGGCGAGCTCCTCGCCGATCGTGTCGAGCCCCGCGGCCCACTCGAGGATCGTCGACTCGCCGCGCTCGCCCGTGCCGAACAACACGACCGTGTCGCCCACACGGACGTCGTCGTCCCCGACGTCGACGAGGAACTGGTCCATCGCCACCCGGCCCGCGATCGGGTAGCGGACGCCGCCGATCGTGACCTCGACCCGTCCCTGGGCGCGCCGGGGCACGCCGTCCGCGTAGCCGACGGGCACGAGGGCGAGCGTGGTCTCGGCGGCGGTCCGGTAGGTGTAGTCGTACGAGACACCCGTGCCGACGGGGACCCGCTTGACCTTCGCGACCGACGCCGTGAGCGTCATCACGGGGGTGAGCCCGAGGTCCGCCGCGACGACGCCGTCCGCGCCGGGGATGCCGTACGTGTTCGCCCCCATGCGGACCATGTCGTGCCGGAACTCGGGCCGCTCGAGGCCGGCGAGGCTGGCGGCGACGTGCCGGATCGGCAGCTCGAGCCCGAGTCCCGCAGCGGCGTCGACCGCCTCGGTGAACACGGCGACCGCCGCGGCGTCGTCGTCGTCGGACGCCTCCGCGAGGTGCGTGTACGCGGCGACGACCTCGATCGCATCGGCGCGCTGGGCGTCGCGGGCACGCTCGACGAGCGCAGGCCACCGGTCCGGCGTCGCGCCGTCGCGGTGGAGGCCCGTGTCGACGCCGAGGTGCACGCGCGCCGGCCGCTGGGTCACGGCCGCGACGATCCGGTCGAGCTCGGCCACGTTCGACACCCCGAGGTCGACACCGGAGTCCACGGCGTCCCGGGGGTCGAGGTCCGGGTCGTGCTGCCACGCGAACAACCGGACGTCCTCGCCGACACCGACCGAGCGCAGCCGCAGGGCCGCCTCGACCGTGAGCACCCCGAGCCAGCGGACGCCCGCGTCGACCGCGGTGAGCGCGAGGGGCACCATGCCGTGTCCGTACCCGTCGGCCTTGAGGACCACCATGACCTCGACCGGGTCCATCCACGACCGCAGGAGGTCGATGTTGGCCCGGTACGCATCGAGGTCGACGACGGCCTCGCGGAGCGGCGCGCTCACATGGTCCTCCTCGCCAGGAGGGGGCCGAGTCGTGCGACCACCTCGTAGTTGATCGTGCCGATGGCGGCCGCCCACTCCTCGACGGACGGCACCCCGGTGGCCGGGTCGCCCCAGAGGACGACCTCGTCGCCCGCCGCGACCTCCGCGTCGCCGACGTCGATGTGCATCGCGTTCATCGCCACGCGGCCGACCACCGGGAAGCGTCGGCCGCCGATCGACACCGACACCCGGTTGCCGAAGCCACGGTCGAAGCCGTCCGCGTAGCCGAGTCCGATGATCGCGAGCGTCGTCTCGCGCTCGGTGCGGTGGGTGTAGCCGTACGAGACACCGTGCCCCGCCGGCACCCGGATCGTCCGGAGGACCGACGCTGTGACCGTCATCGCCGGGCGGAGTCCGAGCTCGGCGGACGTCCGGTCCGCGAACGGGCTCAGGCCGTACAGGGACAGGCCGATCCGGGCCAGGTCGCGTCGCGTCTCGGGCACCGCGATCGACGCCGCGCTCGCCGCGAGGTGGACGACCTCGGGCACGATCCCGTGGGCGGCGAGCGCCGAGAGCGCCCGCTCGAGGGCGGCGTCCTGGGCGAGGTCGTCCTCGCGGGACGCGTTGGCCAGGTGCGACATGACGCCCTCCACCCGTGTCCGCGGCAGCGCGGCGGCAGCGGCGAAGAGCTCGGGCCACTCGGACTCGACCGCGCCGTTGCGGCTCAGGCCGGTGTCGAGGACGAGGTGGACCGCGGGCACCTCCGCGCCGGCCGCCGCGGCGAGCTGCTCGACCGACGAGACGGCTGGCGTGATGCCCTCGGACGCGGCGCGTACGAAGTCCTCGTCCGGGGCGTGCAGCCACGCGAGGATCCGCACGTCGATGCCCGCGCGCCGGAGCGCGAGGGCCTCGTCGACGTCCGCGACGCCGAGCCACTCCGCGCCCGCGTCGACGAAGGCGCGTGCCGCCTCGACGGCGCCGTGCCCGTACCCGTCGGCCTTGACGACCGCGATCACACCCGCCGGTGCCACCCGCTCGGCGAGCGTCGCGTAGTTGGCGATCAGGGCCTCCCGGTCGACGGTGACGCCGGTGAACGCGCTCACCGGGTCACCACCACGGACGGGAGGCACGGTTCGGCCCCGGCGTGCTGGGTCGGCCGCGCGCTCCCGCGCGGCCTCCACGTATGGTCGGTCAACTCCTCAGTTCCCTTCGATGACGACGAACGCCGTCGCGATCGGTCCATCGTGCGACAGTGACAGATGGACGGCCGTCACGCCACGCGCGTCGGCCACCGCCTGGGCCCCCGCGTGCAGGGTCAGCGACGGTGCACGCTGGTCGTCCGCGACGACCTCGAGTTCCTGCCAGCTCAGTCCCGCACTCGTGCCGAACGCCTTGATCAGGGCCTCCTTGGCCGCGAAGCGGGCGGCGAGCGAGGCGGTGGGGCGGGGCTCGCCGTCCCGCAGCAGCTCCGCCGGCGTGAACAGGCGACGCCGGAGCGCGGGCGTGCGCTCGAGGACCCCGGCGAACCGAGCGAGGTCCACCACGTCGACACCGATGCCGATGATCACGGGACTACTCGACGGTCACCGACTTGGCGAGGTTGCGGGGCTGGTCCACGTCGAGCCCCTTGGCCGCCGCCAGTTCCATCCCGAACATGTGCAGCGGCGCGACCGCCAGGAGCGGCTCGAACAGCGGCGTCGCCAGCGGGATGCGCAGGACCTCGTCGGCGTAGGGCAGGACGGCCGCGTCGCCCTCTTCCGCGATCGCGATGACCCGCGCGCCACGGGCCCGGATCTCCTGGATGTTCGAGACGACCTTCGGGTGGAGCGACCGCTCGTCGCGGGGGCTCGGCACGATGACGAACACGATCTGCCCCGGTTCGATGAGCGCGATCGGGCCGTGCTTGAGCTCGCCCGCGGCGAAGCCCTCGGCGTGGATGTACGCGAGTTCCTTGAGCTTGAGCGCCCCCTCGAGGGCGATGGGGTAGCCGACGTGGCGCCCGAGGAACAACACGCTCCGGGTGTCCGCCATCCAGCGCGCGAGCTCGGTCACCGAGGCGGCGTCCTCGATCGTCTGCTGCAGCTTCGCCGGGAGCGCGTCGAGCTCCGCGACCTGCGCCGCGACCTGCTCCGGCGTGAGCGTGCCCCGGAGCGTCGCGAGGTGCAGGCCGAGCAGGTACAGCGCGACGCCCTGCGCCAGGAACGCCTTCGTCGAGGCCACGGCGACCTCGGGGCCCGCGTGCGTGTACAGCACGGCATCGGACTCGCGCGGGATCGTCGCGCCCTGGGTGTTGCAGATGGACAGCGTGCGGGCACCCTGCTCACGGGCGTACTTGACCGCCATCAGGGTGTCCATCGTCTCGCCGGACTGGCTGATCGACACGACGAGGGTCCGCTCGTCGAGCACCGGGTCGCGGTACCGGAACTCGTGCGCGAGCTCGACCTCGACCGGGACCCGCGCCCACTGCTCGATCGCGTACTTGCCGAGGATCCCGGCGTACGCCGCGGTGCCACAGGCGATCACGATGACGCGGTCGACCTGGGCGAGGCGGTCCGCGATCGGCTCGAGGTCCGTCAGGGTCACGGCGCCGTCGTGCACGCGGCCGAGCAGCGTGTTCGCGACCGCCTCGGGCTCCTCGCTGATCTCCTTCGCCATGAAGCTCGACCAGCCGCCCTTCTCGGCTGCGGACGCGTCCCACGACACCTCGAACTCGCTCGCGGTCGCGGGCGTGCCGTCGAACCCGATCACCGTCACGGCGTCGGGCCGGATCGTGACGATCTCGTCCTGCCCGATCGCCAGCGCGCGCTTGGTGTGCGACACGAAGGCCGCGACGTCCGAGCCGAGGAAGTTCTCGCCGTCGCCCAGGCCGACCACCAGGGGCGAGTTGCGGCGGGCGCCGACCACGACGTCCGGCTCGTCCGCGTGCACGACGAGCAGCGTGAAGGCGCCGTCGAGTCGGGCGACCGTCCGCCGCATCGCCTCGGTCAGGTCGTGGCCGGCACGGAACTCCCGCGCGACCAGGTGCGCCGCGACCTCGCTGTCCGTCTCGCTGTGGAACGTCACACCCTCGGCCAGGAGCTCGTCCTTGAGCAGGGCGAAGTTCTCGATGATGCCGTTGTGGATGAGCGCCAACTTGCCACCGTCGGCCAGGTGCGGGTGGGCGTTGCCATCGGTCGGGCCGCCGTGCGTCGCCCATCGCGTGTGGCCGATGCCCGTGCGGCCGTCCGTCATCGGGTCGGCCTGCAGGTCGTCCTTGAGGACCTGCAGCTTGCCGGCCCGCTTGCGCGACTCGAGGTCGCCCGCGGCGTCGATCACGGCGACGCCCGCGGAGTCGTACCCCCGGTACTCGAGCCGACCCAGTCCGCCGAGGAGGACCTCCAGACTGCTGCCGTTGCCGACGTACCCGACGATGCCACACATGCGCTCGATCCTATGGGGTGCGCGGCCGGGAGCCCGCCGCAGGGGCGTCGCGCGATCGCCCTGCCGGTCGCCGGTCCCGGGACACGCACGGCGCCCAGCTGCCGGGTCTAGCTTCGGCCCGTGACCCTCACCGACATCCCGATCACCACGCTCCAGGGCGAGCAGACCACCTTCGGCGCGTTCACCGACAAGGTCGTCCTCGTGGTGAACGTGGCCTCCCGATGCGGCCTCGCGCCGCAGTACGAGCAGCTCGAGGAACTCCAGCGCCGGTACGGCGACCGTGGGTTCACCGTCCTCGGGTTCCCGAGCAACCAGTTCCTGCAGGAGCTCGGGTCGTCCGAGGCCATCGAGGAGTACTGCAGCACCACCTGGGGCGTCACGTTCCCGATGTCCGAGAAGGTCAAGGTGAACGGCCGCGGAGCCCATCCGCTGTACCAGGAGCTCAAGCAGACCCCGGACGCGAACGGCAAGGCCGGACGGGTGACGTGGAACTTCGAGAAGTTCGTCGTGACGCCGGACGGCGCCGTCCACCGGTTCCGGCCCACCACCGTGCCGGACGACCCGGCGATCGTCGCCGTGATCGAGGCCGCGCTCCCCGCCTGAGCCCGGGCGAGGCCCCGCACGCTCGGTGGCGTGCGGGGCCTCGGACCGATCGGCGGTCAGTCCTGGTGCAGGTGTCGCCCGATGAGGCTGAGGTCGGCCGCGCTCGACCGACCGTCCGCCGTGTTCGCCTGGTGCCAGTACGGGTACTGCAGCGGGGTCGCGCTCGCGTCGTCGAGGCGGGCGATCTCGTCCGCGGAGAGCTGGACGTCCGCCGCTCCGAGGCTGTCGGTGAGCTGCTCCTCGGTCCGTGCGCCGACGATCGCCGACGTCACGCCCGGCTTCGCGAGCGTCCAGGCCAGGCCGACCTGCGTCGCGGTGACGCCCCGCTGCTCGGCGATGTCGACGAGCACCTCGATCGTGTCGTACAGGCGGTCCTCGTCGTCGATGGGCGGCTCGGTCCAGCCCTCGAAGCGCCGCGAACCCTCGGGCACGTCCTGACCGCGACGGTACTTGCCGGTGAGCAGCCCGCCCGCGAGCGGACTCCAGACGAGGATGCCGATGCCCTGGTCGAGCGTGATCGGCACGAGCTCGTTCTCGGCGTCACGGGACTGCAGCGAGTAGTAGATCTGCTGGCTCGCGAAGTGCTCCAGGTGGTGCTTGTCGGAGGCCCACATCGCCTTCATGAGGTGCCATCCGGAGAAGTTCGACGCACCGATGTAGCGCACCTTGCCCGACCGGACGAGGTCGTCCAGCGCGCCGAGCGTCTCCTCGAGGGGCGTCGATCCGTCCCAGCCGTGCAGCTGGTAGAGGTCGATGTGATCGGTGCCGAGCCGACGGAGGCTGTCCTCGGCGGCCTTGACGATGTGGTGGCGGGACAGTCCGCCGTCGTTCGGTCCGGGCCCCATGCCCCCGCGGACCTTCGTGGCGATGAGCACGTCCTCACGCGCGCTGCCCAGCGCCTGGCCGAGGATCTCCTCGGACGCGCCGTCGGAGTAGACGTCGGCCGTGTCGATGAGGTTGACGCCCGCGTCGCGCGCGATGTCGATCTGCCGGCGAGCCCCATCGACGTCGATGTGGCCGACCGGACTCGCCCAGCCGGTGCCGGCGAACCCCATCGTGCCGAGGCTGATCGTGGAGACCTGCAGTCCCGTGTTGCCCAGATGACGGTATTCCATGCGGCCGACCCTACTCAGACAACAGACAGCAGTAACCCCAGATGAGCGACGCGCTCGGTCACTTCGACGAGGCCTGGGGCGGGGTGTAGACGGCGGAGGGAGTGCGCGGAGCGTGCGCAGGGGCCGGCCGGTTCGTTGCGGGAGGCGCGCCCCACCACTGCACGGGTGGCGCCTCGAGACGGAGTTCCGCGTGGAGGCCCAGGGCCAGTGCGGTGGGGATGACGACCGCCATCACGAGGATCGCGACGCCGGCGAGCGCCGACTGTGCGCTCAGGGTCTCCCGCGGCGCTGTGATCCGGTCCACCCGCTGTGGACAGCACGTCGTCCAGACCGCGTCGGCTCGGAGGCTGCACCGTCCTCTCGTCTACCCTCGTCCTCATGGCCAACGCCCACGCGGAGACCGTCGCCCACCCGACGCCCTTCGTCGAGATCGACCGCCCCGAGTGGTCCGCCCTCGCACCCTCCCAGCACCTCGCGCTCACCGAGACCGAGATCGTCCAGCTCCGCGGGCTCGGCGACCGGCTCGACATGGACGAGGTGCAACAGGTCTACCTCCCGCTGTCCCGGCTGCTCAACCTCTACGCGGCGGGCGCCCGGAGCCTCCACGCGGCAACGAGCGGGTTCCTCGGCGAGCGAGCGTCACGCACGCCCTTCGTGATCGGCGTCGCGGGGTCGGTCGCGGTGGGCAAGTCGACCGTCGCGCGGCTGCTCCGCGAGCTGACGAAGCGGTGGGAGGACACCCCGCGGGTCGAACTCGTGACGACCGACGGCTTCCTCTACCCGAACGCGGAGCTCGAGCGCCGCGGGATCATGGACCGCAAGGGGTTCCCCGAGTCCTACGATCGCCGCGCCCTGCTGCGCTTCGTCAGCCAGGTCAAGAGCGGTGCGGCCGAGGTCCGCGCCCCGTTCTACTCGCATCTGCAGTACGACATCGTGCCCGACACCGAGATCGTCGTCCGCCAGCCCGACGTGCTCATCGTCGAGGGGCTCACGGTGCTCGCACCACCCGTCAACGGCGGCCTGGCACTGTCGGACCTCTTCGACTTCACGATCTACGTCGACGCGAAGACCCGCGACATCGAGTCCTGGTACGTCGACCGCTTCCTCGCCCTGCAGCAGGCGGCCTTCGCGGACCCGAACTCGTTCTTCCACCGCTTCGCGACGCTCTCCCACGAGGACGCCGTCCGCACCGCGACGGACGTCTGGCGGAGCATCAACGAGCCGAACCTCCTCGAGAACGTCCTGCCGACGCGATCCCGCGCGACGCTCGTGCTCAAGAAGGGTGCGGACCACTCGGTCTCGAGCGTGCTGCTCCGCAAGATCTGACGCACCACCCGGACACGACCGGGAGGCGCGGTGCGGGTCCGATCCGCACCGCGCCTCCCGCCCGTGATCAGGCCGCGTCGAGTCCGAGCCGGTCGTGCACGACCGCGGCGAGTTCGTCGGCGACGCGCTCCGCGGTCGCCTGGTCCGCCGCCTCGACCATCACCCGGACCACGGGTTCGGTGCCCGACGGCCGGAGCAGGACCCGCCCGGTGTCACCGAGCGCTGCCTCCGCGCCCGCGATGGCGCGCTGGACACCGGCGTCGTCGAGGCCGTGCCGGTCGACACCGCGCACGTTGACGAGCACCTGCGGGAACACGGTCATGCAGGCGGCCAGTTCGGCCAGGGTCTTGCCCGTGCGGGCCATCTCGGCGACCAGGTGGAGCCCGGTCAGGATGCCGTCGCCGGTCGTGGCGAACTCGTTGAAGATGATGTGGCCCGACTGCTCGCCGCCGAGCGAGTACCCGCCCTCGACCATCTTCTCGAGCACGTACCGGTCGCCCACGGCGGTCTCGAGCACCGCGATGCCGTTCTCGGCCATCGCCCGGCGGAGACCGAGGTTGCTCATGACCGTGGCCACGAGCGTGTCGTCCTGCAACCGGCCGCGCTCCTTGAGGGACAGCGCGAGGATCGCCATGATCTGGTCGCCGTCGATCGCGTTGCCCTCGGCGTCGACCGCCAGGCACCGGTCGGCGTCGCCGTCGTGGGCGATCCCGACGTCGGCGCCGGCCTCGAGCACGGCGCGGGCGAGGTTGTCGATGTGGGTCGACCCGACGCCGTCGTTGATGTTGACGCCGTCCGGGTCGGCACCGATGAGGGTGATCCGCGCGCCGGCGTTGACGAACACCTCGGGCGACACCGCGGCCGCTGCCCCGTTCGCGCAGTCGAGGACGACGTGGATGCCGTCGAGCCGCGCGGGCAGGGTGCTCAGCAGGTGGACGACGTAGCGGTCCTCGGCGTCGGCGAAGCGGGTGATCCGCCCGACGTCGGCGCCCGTGGGCACCGGGACCTCGGCGCTCCCGATCGCTGCCTCGATGCGGTCCTCGACCTCGTCGGGGAGCTTCCGGCCGCCGGCGGCGAAGAACTTGATCCCGTTGTCGGGCGCCGGGTTGTGGGACGCGGAGACCATCACGCCGAAGTCCGCGTCGATGTCGGCGACGAGGAACGCCGCCGCGGGGGTGGGGATGACCCCGGCGTCGAGGACGTCGACGCCGGCGCTCGCCAGGCCGGCCGCGACGGCCGCGCCCAGGAACTCCCCGGAGACGCGCGGATCGCGCGCCAGGACCGCGATGGGACGCGGCCGACCGGACGCACGACGTGCGTCCGCGTGGTGTCCGTGCGTGAGCACGGCCGCGCTCGCCTGGGCGAGGCCCAGTGCGAGCGCGGCCGTCAGCTCGCCGTTGGCGAGACCACGAACACCGTCCGTTCCGAACAGACGTGGCACGGTGATGCCGTCCGAAGCGCGATCAGCGCTTCGAGAACTGCGACGCCTTACGGGCCTTCTTGAGACCGGCCTTCTTGCGCTCGATGACGCGGGCGTCACGGGTGAGGAAGCCCGCCTTCTTGAGCGTGGCGCGGTTGTTCTCGCGGTCGATCTCGTTGAGCGCCCGGGCGATCGCCAGACGCAGCGCGCCGGCCTGGCCCGAGGGGCCTCCACCGGTGATGCGGGCGGTGACGTCGTACGAACCGATGAGCTCGAGGACCTTGAACGGGTCGTTGATGAGCTGCTGGTGGAGCTTGTTCGGGAAGTAGTCCTCGAGCGAGCGGCCGTTCACCGAGAACGTGCCGGCGCCGGGGACGAGGCGCACGCGGGCGATGGCCTCCTTGCGGCGACCGACGGCCGCGCCGGAGACGTTGAGGATCTGACGAGGAGCCGCCTCCGAGGTCGCCGGGGCGCTCTCGGTGCTGAAGCTCGACGGGGTCTGGTCGATGGAGTCTGCGATCTGAGCCATGAGTGTGGAGTCCTGTGTCTTCTGCTGCGTGGCCGTCGTTACTGCGCGACCTGGTCGAGGGTGTACGGCGTCGGCTGCTGGGCGACGTGCGGGTGCTCGGGACCGGCGTAGACCTTGAGCTTCTTGAGCTGGGCGCGGCCGAGGCTGTTCTTCGGGAGCATGCCGCGGATCGCCTTCTCGACGGCGCGGGTCGGGTGCTTCTCGAGCATCTCCGGGTAGGTCGTGGCGGTGATGCCGCCCGGGTAGCCGGAGTGCCGGTAGTACGTCTTCTGCGCCAGCTTCGAGCCGGTCAGGGCGACCTTCTCGGCGTTGACGATGATGACGAAGTCACCCATGTCCATGTGCGGAGCGAAGGTGGCCTTGTGCTTGCCACGCAGGAGCGCCGCGGCGTGCGAGGCGAGACGGCCGAGGACGACGTCGGTGGCGTCGATGACGAGCCACTTCGGCTGGACGTCCGCGGGCTTCGGTGAGAACGTGCGAGTCACAGGTGTGCTGCTTTCGTGTCGAGGTGAGGTGTCCGTGAATCCCACTCCGGTGGGGTGTTCCGCGGGGCGACGCCCGGCGAACGCTCCGGTGGAGGGCTCAACTTCGGGTCCGACGCACGAGGCGCAGACCAATCGACGACACTACCGGAGCGTCGCGGTACCGTCAAACCTCGACGGACTCAGTGGCCGATCGGGACCCAGCGGTCACCGACCCGGTGCACGGCGGGCCCGTGGCCCGGCAGCACGATCCCCGGCAGGGGCAGCGCCGCGGCCGACTCGACAGCGGTGGCCGTGTCCGCGGTGAACAGGGCCGGGATCATCCGCGGCCGCGGCGACCACGACCGGGGCTGCACGTCGTGGTGCGTGACGACCGCGTCGCCGGTGACGAGCGCGTCCGCGGCGGGCAACAGGTACGCCGTCGACCCGAGCGTGTGCCCGGGGGCCGGCAGGGGTGCGATGGCCCGCTCGTCGAAGTCGCGGGCCGTGAACGCGCGGACCGGGGGCACGGTCACGGGGTCGAGGCCACCCGAGCGGACGGCACGGGCGGCCCAGCCGAGCACCCGCGGCGCCGCGATCCGGCCACCGATGTCGCCGAGCGTCGCCTGGTCCCGCTCGGGCCCGCGCACGGCCGCGACCTCGTCGGCGTGGGCCAGCACGGTCACGCCGGGGTGGGCCTCCAGGATCGCGGGGAGGCCACCGATGTGGTCGACGTGCCCGTGCGTGACGTACACCCGGCGCAGGTCGGCCGGGTCGTGTCCCGCGTACCGGATGGTGTCGAGCACGAGTCCGGCGTCGGCGGGGTACCCGGCGTCGACGAGGGCGACCCCGTCCTCCTCGGCGAGCACGACCCAGTTCGACACGGGTCCCTCGACGAACACCACGCCCGGTGCGACCGCGACGACGGCCCGGGGCCTGCGCCGGCTCACGCGCGTCGCTCCGCGACCGCACCCGACCCTGCGGGGCCTTCCGGGACGGCGGTGGGCGCGGCGGTGCTGATGGCGACCTGTCGAGCCTGGTCGGCCTCCGACCGGTGCCCGTCCTGGTCGCGGCGGGCCCGGGTCTGCTCCGCGCGGGCCGCGAGCTCGTCGTCGGGCGGGTAGCCGACCTCGGTGAGGACGAGCCCCTTCGCCGGGGCGACGTTGAACGCGCTCGTGCGCACCGCCTCCTCGCGCAGCTCCGCCAGCCGGTGCGGCGCGAGCCGCCCCTCGCCGACCGCGAGCGACGCACCCACCATCGCCCGCACCATGCTGTGGCAGAACGCGTCGGCCTGGAGGGACGCCACGAGCACGCCGTCCGGCTCACGGTGCCATCGGAACTCCTGGAGCGTTCGGATGGTGGTGGCGCCCTCCCGCGGCTTGCAGAACGTGGCGAAGTCGTGCAGGCCGAGCAGCGTCAGGGCGCCCGTCTCCATCGCGCCCTCGTCGAGGCGCGTGGGGTACCACAGCGTGTGGCCGCGGCGGAGCGGGTCCCGCGGTGCCCCGAGGTCCGCGACGCGGTACGCGTACCGTCGCCAGACCGGGGAGAACCGGGCGTCGAACCCCGGCGGCGCGACCGCGACGGCCGTCACCACGACGTCACTGTCGAGCCCCGCGATGCCGTTCAGGCGGTGCAGGAGGGCGTCCGTCGGCAGCCGCTGGGGTCGGCCGACCGCACCGCGGTGCGGTCGAGCGAGGCTCCCCCACTGTTCGGGGGTGAGGTCACAGTGGGCGACCTGCCCCGTCGCGTGCACGCCCGCGTCCGTCCGGCCCGCCACCGTGAGGCGGGGCGCCGGACCGGAGCGCCGGAACACGGTCTCGAGCGCGGACTCGAGTTCGCCCTGCACCGTCCGGAGGGTCGGCTGCCGAGCCCATCCCGCGAAACCGCTGCCGTCGTAGGCGATGTCGAGCCGGAGACGCACGGTGCCGGCCTCGTCTGTCACGGGACGAGGGTACCGGCGTCAGCACCACGTCAGTGCCACGTCAGCGCCCGCCCGGAGCATGGGCACCGTCGAACGAAAGGACACCCCATGAACGACCAGGCGACGCTCGCCGTCGAGGCGACCGGCCTCGTCAAGACGTTCGGGCAGAACCGTGCGGTGGACGGCGTCGACCTGCGGGTCGAGGCGGGCACCGTGTACGGCGTGCTCGGGCCGAACGGCGCGGGCAAGACCACCACCATCAGCATGCTCGCCACGCTGCTCAAGCCCGACGCGGGCGAGGCACGCATCTTCGGACACGACGTGCGGCACGAGGCCCAGGCGGTCCGACGGCTCATCGGCGTGACCGGGCAGTACGCCTCCGTCGACGAGACGCTGAGCGCGACCGAGAACCTCGTCATCTTCTCCCGACTGCTCGGCCTCGGTCGGGCCGAGTCGCGGGCGAAGGCCTCGGACCTCCTCGAGCGTTTCGGACTGACCGAGGCCGCGAAGCGCCCGCTCAAGGCGTTCTCCGGCGGGATGCGACGGCGGCTCGACCTCGCCGCGAGCCTCATCGCGCAACCGCCACTCATCTTCCTCGACGAGCCGACCACCGGGCTGGACCCCCGGACGCGTGCGCAGATGTGGGACACGATCCGCGAGCTCGTCGCGACCGGCTCCACCGTGCTCCTCACCACGCAGTACCTCGACGAGGCCGACCAGCTCGCCGACCGGATCGCCGTCATCGACCGGGGCCGTGTCGTCGCCGAGGGCACGGCGGACGACCTCAAGGCGTCGGTGGGCACGGCCTCCCTGCAGCTCCGGCTCGTGGAGGCCGCCCGGCTCGACGCGGCGCAGGCGATCGTCGAGCGGGTCCTCGGGGCCGGCGCGGCCGTGTCACCCGAGGGTGCCCGCATCACCGCGCCGATGGCCGACCCGGACCGCGTCACCGACCTGCTCGTCGCGTTCCGCGACGCGGGCGTCTCCCTCGCCGAGATGAGCGTGCAGAAGCCGACGCTCGACGAGGTCTTCCTCACCATCACCGGTCGGCCCGTCGCGCAGGACGACCCGACCAGCGACACCGACCGCGTCCTCGAAGGGACCCTCGCATGACCACCATCACCAGCACGCCCCGCACCATCGCTCCGCGCCCCGGCGTCGGCGGTTCGGGACTCGGGGCCACGGTGCGCCAGTCGCTCACGATGGCCTACCGCGGACTGATCAAGGTCCGCCGCACGCCGGAGCAGCTCTTCGACGTCACGCTCATGCCGATCATCTTCACCGTGATGTTCACGTACATCTTCGGCGGGGCGATCGCGGGCGGTGTCACGGCCTACCTGCCGATCATCATCCCGGGCATCCTCGTGCAGACGAACATCACCTCGTCGATCGTCACGGGCGTCCAGCTCCGCGAGGACATGGACAAGGGCGTGTTCGACCGGTTCAAGTCGCTGCCCATCGCCCGCATCGCCCCGCTCGCCGGAGCGCTGCTCGCCGACACGGTCCGCTACGCGATCGCGACGACCATCACGTTCGTCGTCGGGTTCTGCATGGGCCTGCGTCCCGAGGGCGGCTTGGGGTCGGTCGTCGCCGCGGGACTCCTCGTCGTCGTGGTCGCCTGGGCGATCAGCTGGGTGTTCGCGTTCTTCGGTGTCGTCGCGCGCACCGCGTCGAGCGTCTCGGGCATCTCGAACATGGTCCTGTTCCCGCTGACGTTCCTGTCGAACGCGTTCGTCCCCGCCGACACGCTGCCGTCCTGGCTCCGGTGGTTCAGCGAGGTGAACCCGATCTCGCACCTCATCACCGCCGTGCGCGACCTCGTCAACCACGGGCAGGTGGGCAACGACCTCGTGCTCTCGCTCGTCGGTGCCGCGGTCGTCGTCGCGGTCTTCGCCCCCTTGACCGTCCGCGCCTACATGCGGAAGGCCTGAGCCTCCGCCCGCCGCGGGACGCGGACCTGCTCGAGCAGCGCTCGGGCCCGCGCGACGGCCTCGGCCCGGTCCAGACCGGCCGAGGCCGTTTCGGCGTCCGCGAGGGCGGCCCGTCCCGTCCACCGCGCGAGCACGTCCCGGACGCGCTCGTACCGGAGCACGGCGAGGTCCTGCCGCGCTCCCACGCGCACGGCGGTCCCCCAGATCGCCGCGACGAGACCCGGTTCGACGCGCTGCGTGGTGGCCCCCCACAGGGCAACCGCGATGAGCGCGTCGCCGATCACCGGCAGGTCGAGCCACCACGCGCCGATGCGGATCGCGACGAGCGCGCCGACCTTGGCCACCCGGGCCGCCTCCGTCGCCCTGCCGTCGTCCGGGAGGCGCGGTGCACCCCCGTCCCGCTCGCGGGCCTCCAGGTCGATCGCGATGCGCGCCGCGGCGACCATGAGCGTCCACTGCGGTGCCTGCTTCATGTGGTCACGGACGTACGCGAAGCCGCGGTCGTACTCCTCCAGCGCGGTCTGCACGTCACCCTCGGCGCGGGCGGCCTCCGCCCGGACGGCGAACGCGAGCGTCCGGAACTGGAGTCCGTCGTCGTCGAGTCGGGCGCCCGGTCGGGGCAGGTCGAGGTCGACCGCGACGGCGCGCGCCCGGTCCGGCTGACCGGCAGCAGCGGCAGCCAGGCCCATCGACCAGCTGATCTCGGCGAGGTCGTCGTCCGCGCCGAACCACTGCAGTCGCTCCCGTGCGCGATCCGCGGCGACCAGTGCCTCCTCGGGGTGCCCGGTCTGGGTGAGGAGCTGCACGCGGGACACGTCGGCCGTTCCCGCCGTCCAGAGGTCGCCGTGGGCGCTCGCGAGCGCCTCCGCCCGGCGGGCGTAGCGGAGCGCGTCCGCCACGTCGCCCGCGTTCTCGGCCAGGGGCGCACTGATCGTCAGGGCGAAGCACGCGACCTCGGGGTCGTCGTCGTCGCGGAGGCGGGCGAGGGCCGCCATCGCGAGGTCGGCGCGTCCGATCGCGGTGAAGAGCTCCGCTTGCGCATCCGCCAGGCGGACTCCGGTCGGACCGTGCTTCCGACGCAGTCGGCGCAAGGCGGACACGGCGACGGCGGCCGTCCGGAGGTCGGTGAACGCCGACGACGCCCCCATGACGGTGAGGGCCACGACGGTGGGCAGGAGCAGGTCGGGGTCGGGCGCGCCGCCCGCCAGCGCCGCGACGACGTCGGGCGCGATCGCCACGACCTCCCCGTGCACGCCCCGGAGTGACCAGTAGGTCCCGAGCGCTGCGGCGATCGGCGCGATCGCCCTGTGGTCGCCCCGGCCGAGCGACCACCGCAGGAGCGCGACGAGGTTGTCGACCTCGCGTTCGACCTCGCGGAACACGCGACGCTGCCCGGGACCGGCGAGGAGCACGTTCCGATCGAGGGCGTGGGCCGCGCCCCACCGGATCATCACCGTGCGCACGTCCTCGGTCGTACCCCGCTCGGTGAGCCGCGCGGCACCGAACTCCCGGACCGTCTCGAGCAACCGGTAGCGTGCGGGCTCGCCCTCGCGCTCCGTCAACTGGACGAGCGACTGCTCGACGAGTTCCGCGAGGTCGTCGAGCGCCGTGTCGACCCGGTCCGGGCGCACGACGGCCTCGACCGCCGCCACCGCGACGCCGTCCGGGAACAGCGCCAAGCGGGTCAACAGGTCCTGGGCGCCGTCGTCGAGGAGCCGCCAGCTCCACTCGATCACGGCGAGCAGCGTCCGATGCCGTTCGGGCGCGGTCCGATCGCCTCCGCGGAGCAGGGCGAATCGGTCGTCGAGCCGTCGCTCGATCTCGTCGACACTCATGCCGCGGACGCGTGCCGCCGCCAGCTCGATCGCGAGCGGCGAGCCGTCGAGCCGGGCGCAGATCCGACGGACCGCATCGACCGGCAACACGGCGCCGGGCCGGGCGGCCCGGGCACGCTCGGTGAACAGCCGGACGGCGGCGCCGTCGGCCTCGACCGGCAGGGGCGGGAGTGGTGCGACCACCTCGCCCGGCACCGCGAGCGGGGCACGTGACGTTGTGAGCACGCGGAGGCTCGGGACCTCGCCGAGCAGGTCGACGACGAGTGCGGCGACCTCCCCGACGACGTGTTCGCAGTTGTCGAGCACGAGCAAGGTCGGCGCTTCCCCGAGAGCCCGGAGGACCCGTGACCGGAGGTCCGCGAGCACGACGTCCCGGAGTGACCGTCCGGCGCGGAGTTCCGCGATCCCGAGCACCGCGCCGAGCGCGGGGACGATGTCCGCGCCGTCCGTGAGCGAGGCGAGCTCGAGGACGACGACGGCGACGTCGAGCGCGGTGCGCCCGGCGACCTCCTGCGCGAGCCGGGTCTTGCCGAGGCCTCCGGCACCGAGGACCGTGACCAGCCGCTCCTCCTCGACGAGCCGCTCGACGGCCTCCACCTCGGCGTCCCGGCCGATGAGCGTGGTCGGGGATCGGCGCAGACCGAGGCGCCGCACGGAACGGGCCGACGTCGACGTCGCTCGGAGGATCTCGATGTTGAGCCGCACCAGGTCCGCCGACGGGTCCGCGCCGAGCTCCTCGGCCAGGCGATCGCGGTGTCCTGCGAACACCGTGAGGGCCTCGGCGCCCCGTCCGGCCGCGACGAGTGCCCGCATGTGCCCCGCGACCGCAGCCTCGTCGAACGGGTGGGCCACGACCTCCTGCTCCCACAGCCGCGCCGCGCCGTCGGGGTCGTCGCACGCCGAGAGCGCCTGGGCCAGGGCGCGCCGCAGGATCCGCTGCACGGTCGCCGCCCGGTCCGCGAGCTCCTCGGCGACCCGTCCCTCGAGGTCCGCACCCGGCTCACCGCGCCACGTGGCCAGCACGGCCGATGCCCGGCGGGCCGCGCCGGCTGGATCGGTCCGGAGTTCGTCGGAGATCCGCTCGGCGACCTGCTCGGCCCGTCCCAGGTCGAGCGCCGACGGGTCCAGGGCCAACCGGTAGCCGGTGCCCGTCGACGCGACGACGCCCTCGACGGTCGACCGCCGTACCCGCGACACCAGGGTCTGCAGCGCGGCGCGCGCCCCCTTCGGCGGGGTGTCGCCCCAGAGCTCGTCGATGAGCGTCTCGGTCGTGGCGGTGTTGCCCCGGGCGAGCACGAGGACCGCGATGAACGTCCGGGCGAGCGCGCCGGGCAGCGGATCGAGGTCCCCTGCCGGGGACTCGACGAGCACCGGGCCGAGGACGGCGACGCGTGGCTGACCGGTCACGCGTCGAGTCTAGGGACCGGGGGCCCCACCGACGACGGAGGGCCTCCGCAGCGATCGCTGCGGAGGCCCTCCGTGTGGCGTGCTGGCGAGGACCTACTCGGTCTCGTCGGCCTTGCTGGCGGCGTCCGCCTCGACCTCGGCGGCCGCGTCGGTCGTCTCCTCGGCGGCGACGGGCTCGGACTCCGCGACGGCGTCCGTGCTCTCGGCCTCAGCGGCGTCGGTCGCGGTCGCGTCGGTCGCGGTCGCCTCGGTCGTCTCCGCGGCGACGGCGGCGTCGTCGGTGGTCTCCTCGGTGGCGGCCTCCTCGGCGGCGGTCGTCGACACGGCCCCGGCTGCGGCCGAACCGGACGCACGGTTCGAGCGACGGTTCACCGGAGCGGGCGTGCCCGAGACGGGCTCGAGCACGAGCTCGATCGACGCGAGGGGCGCGTTGTCGCCCTTGCGGAAGCCGAGCTTGGTGATCCGGGTGTAACCGCCCTGGCGGTCGGCCATCTGCGGCGCGATCTCCGTGAAGAGCGTGTGCACGACGGACTTGTCCCGGATGATGCTGATCACCTTGCGGCGGGCGTGCAGGTCGCCACGCTTCGCGAACGTCACGAGACGCTCCGCGACGGGACGGAGGCGCTTGGCCTTCGTCTCGGTCGTGGTGATGCGGCCGTGCGTGAACAGCGCGTTCGCGAGGTTGCTCAGGAGCAGGCGCTCGTGCGCGGGACCGCCTCCGAGGCGGGGGCCCTTGGTGGGCTTGGGCATGTCAGTTCTCCAGTGGTGGGAAGGGGGTGGGTGTGCTGCGCTCCGTCAGGAGCGGCACGGGATCAGTTGGACTCGTCCTCGTCGTACCCGCTGTAGAAGTGGGCGCCGTCGAATCCGGGAACGGTGTCCTTGAGGGACAGGCCGAGCTCGGTGAGCTTGTCCTTGACCTCGTCCACCGACTTCTGACCGAAGTTGCGGATGTTCATGAGCTGCGTCTCCGAGAGGGCGACGAGCTCGCTGACCGTGTTGATGCCCTCGCGCTTGAGGCAGTTGTAGCTGCGGACCGACAGGTCGAGGTCCTCGATCGGGGTCTGCAGCTCGTTCGAGAGCACCGCGTCGACCGGCGCGGGGCCGATCTCGATGCCCTCGGCCGCCGTGTTGAGCTCGCGGGCGAGCCCGAACAGCTCGACCAGCGTGCGGCCGGCGGAGGCGATGGCGTCGCGAGGCGTGATCGCCGGCTTCGACTCGACGTCGACGACCAGACGGTCGAAGTCCGTGCGCTCACCGGCACGGGTCGCCTCGACCCGGTAGGTGACCTTGAGGACCGGCGAGTAAATCGAGTCGATCGGGATCTGACCGGCCTCGCTGAACTCGGAGCGGTTCTGGGTCGCCGAGACGTACCCACGACCGCGCTCGATCGTGAGCTCCAGCTCGAACCGGGCGGTGTCGTTCAGCGTGGCGATGACGAGGTCCGAGTTGTGGATCTCGACACCGGCCGGAGCCGAGATGTCCGCCGCCGTGACCTGGCCCGCGCCCTGCTTGCGGAGGTACGCCGTGATGGGCTCGTCGTGCTCGCTCGAGACGACCAGGTTCTTGATGTTGAGGATGATCTCGGTGACGTCCTCCTTGACACCCGGCACGGTGCTGAACTCGTGCAGCACACCGTCGATGCGGATGCTGGTGACGGCGGCACCGGGGATCGAGGACAGGAGCGTGCGGCGCAGCGAGTTGCCGAGGGTGTAGCCGAAGCCCGGCTCGAGCGGCTCGATGATGAACCGCGAGCGGAACTCGGAGATCGGCTCCTCGGTCAGGGTGGGGCGCTGTGCAATGAGCACTGTGGATTCCTTTCGGCGAAGTGTCCGCTATATGACACTTGGCGGTACGACGGGGCCCGAGGCCTCGCCGGGTCTGTTGAGTTGTGATCACGCGCACCGACGTGCGCGATCGAACGACCAGGAATGGCCGCGACCGGTCGACCCCGCTCGATGAGCGGGCGTCCGGTCGCGGCCGAGAGCTCCTAGCTCAGACGCGACGACGCTTCGGCGGGCGGCACCCGTTGTGCGCCTGCGGGGTGACGTCGTTGATCGAGCCCACCTCGAGGCCGGCGGCCTGGAGCGAGCGGATCGCGGTCTCGCGGCCCGAGCCCGGACCCTTGACGAAGACGTCGACCTTCTTGACGCCGTGCTCCTGCGCCTGGCGGGCGGCCGACTCGGCGGCGAGCTGCGCCGCGAACGGCGTGGACTTGCGCGAGCCCTTGAAGCCGACAGCACCGGACGAGGCCCAGCTCAGGACGGCGCCCGACGGGTCGGTGATGCTGACGATCGTGTTGTTGAACGTCGACTTGATGTGGGCCTGGCCCACGGCGATGTTCTTCTTCTCCTTGCGCCGCGGCTTGCGGGCAGCAGTCTTGGGGGTAGCCATGGTGATCTCCTATCGGGCCTTCTTCTTGCCTGCCACGGTGCGCTTCGGGCCCTTGCGGGTCCGCGCGTTGGTCTTGGTGCGCTGTCCACGCACCGGGAGACCACGACGGTGGCGGAGGCCCTCGTAGCTGCCGATCTCGACCTTGCGGCGGATGTCGGCGGCCACCTCACGGCGGAGGTCACCCTCGACCTTGAAGTTGCCCTCGATGAAGTCGCGGAGGGCGACGAGCTGGTCGTCGGTGAGGTCCTTGACGCGGATGTCGCCCGAGATACCGGTCTCGGCGAGCGCCTGGAGGGAACGGGTACGGCCGACGCCGTAGATGTACGTGAGTGCGATCTCCACGCGCTTCTCGCGCGGGATGTCGACGCCTGCTAGACGTGCCATGTCTGGCTGCTCCTGTTTTCGGTGGAGGTGTGGCGCAGTACCGGTGCCCGGGCCTCCGCCCCGAGGTGTCCCCGGTCGGTTCGTCGCCGATCGGTTCTGGCACTGCGTTGTCGATGTTCAGTTGTGCGTGCTGCTCAGCTGTTCGCTGTCGAGCCGGTGCGGGGCCTGGCGACCCCGCACGGCACCCGGCCGCGGCGGAGGGGCTAGCCCTGGCGCTGCTTGTGGCGCGGGTTGCTCTTGCAGATCACCATGACGCGGCCCTTCCGGCGGATCACCTTGCAGTGCTCACAGATGGGCTTGACGCTGGGGTTGACCTTCATGTCGATTCCTCGATCTCGCTGGCTTCGTACCCGACGGGGCCGTCGGGCCGTTCCTTTCCGGCGAGGATCACTTGTAGCGGTAGACGATCCGGCCGCGAGTGAGGTCGTACGGGCTGAGCTCCACGATCACGCGGTCCTCCGGGAGGATGCGGATGTAGTGCTGACGCATCTTCCCCGAGATGTGCGCGAGGACCTTGTGTCCGTTGGTCAGCTCAACGCGGAACATCGCGTTGGGCAGAGCCTCGAGCACCGAGCCCTCGATCTCGATGACGCCGTCTTTCTTGGCCATAGCCTCACTGTCGCTTGGGTTGCTGTCGCTGGGAGTGATCCGAACCGGTCTGCGGGTTCGGCGCCCGGTCTGGCAGGATGTGCAGACCGAACCGGTGACCACCGGAGCGGTCACCTGCGCCACGCCGAACGGCATGACACACCAAAGATCGATCTTATGTGGTAGCGGGACGATTGCCAAGTCCGGCCCGGTCTCGGCGCGTCCTGTTCGCGACCCGCGATCGCGCCGTCAGCGACCCCTCTTCAGGGGTTCTCCGGCGATTTCCAGGAGTGCGACAGGAGCGCCATCGTACGGTTCTCCACGGGAGTGCCGCCGCGCACCTCCGCCCGGCGACGCTCCGCCACCCGCGATGCCGCCCACGCCCCGCGCTGATGCGCCCACCGAACGGAGTCCACCTCGTGTCCGACGCCCCGCTGCGCCGCCGTCGCGGTCGCCCCGGCATCGCCCGGCACGGACGGCTCCGTCGTCCGAGCTCCTGGCGGACCCTGCTCACCGTCATCGCGTCCGTGCTCAGTGTCGCCCTCGTCAGCAGCGTCGCCGTCACGGCCTTCGCCGCGGTGACGCTCACGGGATCCGTCTCGACGGTCAAGCTCAGCGACGACGACCAGGCGAGCGCCAACAAGACCTCCATCACGGCGATGAAGGGCGGGGCGAACATCCTGCTCATCGGCAGCGACACCCGCGTGGGGCAGAAGGCGGAGTCGCTCGACACCGAGGGTGCGCGGAACGACGTCACGATCCTCATCCACATCTCCGCCGACCACACGCAGCTCACCGCCGTGAGCTTCCCCCGCGATCTCGTCGTGCCCCTCCCCGCCTGCACGAACCCGGACACGGGGACGTCCTACCCCGCGTCCTCCGCTGCGCAGATCAACACGGCGCTCGGCAACGGCGGTGTCTCGTGCGTCGTGGACACCGTCGAGAACCTGACCGGCCTGTCCATCCCGTACGCCGGTCTTATCACCTTCGACGGCGTCATCGAGATGTCGAACGCGGTCGGCGGTGTCTCGGTCTGCGTCGCGAACTCGATCAACGACAGCTACACGGGCCTCCATCTGTCGGCCGGGACGCACACGCTCCAGGGCACGCAGGCCCTCCAGTTCCTCCGGACCCGCCACGGCGTCGGCGACGGCAGCGACCTCGCGCGCATCAGCTCCCAGCAGGTGTTCCTGTCCGCCCTGCTCCGCAAGGTGACCTCGAACGGCACGCTGTCGAATCCCCTGACCCTGTACAAGCTCGCGCGCGCCGCGATCTCGAACATGACCTTGTCCGACGGTCTCGCCTCGGCCCAGACGCTCGTGTCACTCGCCACGACCCTCAAGAGCATGAGCACGGCGGACATGCTGTTCGTCCAGTACCCGGTGACCGACGATCCCTACGACGCGAACCGCGTGATCGTCTCCCAGAGCGACGCACACACGCTCAACGTCGCGCTGCAGAACGACACGAAGACGAGCCTCACCGACTCGAGCACCGGCCGTGCCTCCGAGGCCGAGGGCGGGACCGGCAGCGCGTCTTCCTCCGGCACCGGCAGCTCCGGGTCGTCGAGCAGCGGAACGTCGAGCAGCGGGACGTCGAGTGCGCCCTCCTCCGGGTCCTCGGCGAGCAGTTCGGCATCGAGCACGCCGAGCGCCACGGCGACGCCGCTGCCCTCGACGATCACCGGACAGTCGGCCGCCGAGCAGACCTGCTCGGTCGGCAACTGACAGCGGTCGCAGGCCGGGCGGGCCGCCCGCCGGTCCGCCGCTGACTTCCGCACGATCGGGAGGCGCGGCGCAGCCCGCCCGCCCGGCTCGGGAGGCGTGACGTGCTCCTGCCTCGGATGAGACGAACCGGGGCGTCGAGTGGCCTGTGACGTCGCGTCGCCCGCTGGTTCCCGCACTGCGGCTGGTTCACCCGCGCCGCTGGTTCCCGCACTGCGGCTGGTTCACCCGCGCCGCTGGTTCCCGCACTGCGGCTGGTTCACCCGCGCCGCTGGTTCCCGCACTGCGGCTGGTTCACCCGCGCCGCTGGTTCCCGCACTGCGGCTGGTTCACCCGCGCCGCTGGTTCCCGCACTGCGGCTGGTTCACCCGCGCCGCTGGTTCCCGCACTGCGGCTGGTTCACCCGCGCCGCTGGTTCACGCGCTGCGCTGGATCACGCGATGGGCTGCGGCTGCAGCCCGAGCGGTGCCAGGGCGGCGGCACCGCCGTCCGCTGCGGTGAGCACCCAGATGCCGTTTTCGTGCACCGCCACGCTGTGCTCCCAGTGCGCGGCGTCCGAGCCGTCGAGCGTGCGGACGGTCCAGCCGTCCGCATCGGTGCTGCTGTCGATCGTGCCGGCGGTCACCATCGGCTCGATGGCCACCGCGAGCCCCGGACGGACCGCGGGACCCCCGCCCCGCACCCGGTAGTTGAACACCGGCGGATCTTCGTGCATGGAACGACCGATGCCGTGACCCGTGAAGTCCTCCACGATGCCCCAGGCGCCGGTCTCGTCGATCGCGTCCTCGATGCTCGCGCCGATCTCGTTGAGGTTCCGTGCCGTCGCGAGAGCCGCGATCCCCCGCCACATCGACCGCTCGGTGACGTCCGCGAGCATCGTCCGTGCCGCGGCCCGCTCCGGGTCTCCCCCGGGCACGACGACCGTCACGGCGCTGTCGCCGTTCCAGCCGTCAACCTCGGCGCCCGCGTCGATGGACACGATGTCGCCGGCTTCGATCACCCGTTCGCCGGGGATGCCGTGCACGATCTCGTCGTTGACGGAGATGCACAGGGTGTGCTGGTAACCGGGGACCAGCTGGAAGTTCGGGACGCCACCGCCCTCGAGGATGACACGCTCCGCGATCGCGTCGAGTTCACCGGTGGTGATGCCGACGCGCAGCGCCGACCGGACGGCGTCCAGTGCCTGGGCGGTCAGGAGCCCCGGCCGGACCATCGCCCGGAGTTCCTCCGACGACTTGTAGAGCGACGGGCGGCGGAACCGCGCCACGGTCAGGCGACGGCGCGGCCGAGGCCGCGGGTCGCGAGCGCGTCGGCGATGCGGTCACCGACCTCGTCGACACCGCCGAGACCGTCGACGTCGATGACGAGCCCCCGCTGTGCGTACAGCGCCACGATGGGCTCCGTCTGCTCGAGGTAGACGTCCTGCCGGTGCCGGATGGCGTCCTCGGTGTCGTCGCTGCGACCCTGCTCGAGCGCACGCCTGCGGAGCCGGTCGACCAAGGCGTCCCGGTCGGCGACGAGCTGCACCACCGCGTCCAGGGCCTGCCCCTGCTCGGCGAGGAACCCGTCGAGGAACTCCACCTGCGCCGTCGTCCGGGGGTAGCCATCGAGCAGGAACCCCGGCTCGGCGTCCGGCTGACGGAGCCGATCGGCGATGAGCTCGTTCGTGAGGCTGTCGGGCACGTAGTCGCCGGCGTCCAGGATCGCCTTGACCCTGATGCCCAGCGGCGTCTCGTCACGGACGTTCTGCCGGAAGATGTCGCCCGTCGAGATCGCCGGGATCCCGAAGGCCTCGGCGATCCGCCCTGCCTGGGTGCCCTTGCCCGCACCAGGCGGGCCCACGATGATCAGCCGCGCGCTCATCGGAGGAGTCCCTCGTAGTGGCGCTGCTGCAGCTGCGAGTCGATCTGCTTCACGGTCTCGAGGCCCACACCGACGATGATCAGCAGGCTGGCACCACCGAACGGGAAGTTCTGGTTGGCGCCGAACCAGGCGAGTGCGGCGAGCGGGATGAGCGCGATGATGCCGAGGTAGAGAGCGCCGGGGAGCGTGACCCGTGTGAGCACGTAGTCGAGGTACTCCGCCGTCGGACGCCCGGCACGGATGCCCGGGATGAACCCGCCGTACTTCTTCATGTTGTCGGCGACTTCTTCCGGGTTGAACGTGATCGCGACGTAGAAGTACGTGAACCCGACGATGAGGAGGAAGTAGAGGACCATGTAGAAGGCGTTGTCGCCCGAGGTCAGGTTGTTCTGGATCCAGGTGACCCATGCCGCGGGCTCGGTCCCGTCGGACTTCTGGTTGAACTGTGCGACCAGCGCCGGCAGGTAGAGCAGCGACGACGCGAAGATGACGGGCACGACACCGGCCATGTTCACCTTGATCGGGATGTACGTGTTGTTGCCACCGTAGGTGCGACGCCCGACCATGCGCTTGGCGTACTGCACCGGGATCCGGCGCTGCGACTGCTCGACGAACACGACCGCCATCATGATCACGAGTCCGACGAGGATCACGAAGAGGAAGAGCTCGAAGGACTGCGACTGCTCGATGGCCCAGAGCGCGGTCGGGAACTGGGCCGCGATGGACGTGAAGATGAGGAGCGACATACCGTTGCCGACGCCGCGCTCGGTGACGAGCTCGCCCATCCACATGATGAGTCCGGTGCCAGCCGTCAGCGTGACCACCATGAGGAGGATCGCGTACCAGCTGTCGTTCGAGATGATCGACGTGCAGGAGGTCGACGCCGAGGTGCCGAAGAGCGCACCCGAGCGCGCGACCGTGATGAGCGTCGTCGACTGCAGGACCCCGAGCGCGATCGTGAGGTACCGCGTGTACTGCGTCAGCTTGGCCTGACCCGCCTGGCCCTCCTTGTAGAGGGCGTCGAAGTGCGGGATCACGACGCGCAGCAGCTGCACGATGATCGACGACGTGATGTACGGCATGATGCCGAGCGCGAAGACCGAGAGCTTCAGCAGCGCGCCGCCGGAGAACAGGTTCACGAGCCCGTACAGGCTCCCCTGGGATGAAGCGCTCGCGAGGCACGACTGCACGCTGGCGTAGTCGACGAACGGCGCGGGGATGTAGGACCCCAGGCGGAACAGCGCGATGATCGCGAGGGTGAAGCCGATCTTCTTGCGAAGGTCGGGGGTGCGCAAGATCCGCGCGACCGCTCTGAACACGAGTTCTCCGTACTTCGTTCAGTGCGACCCGAGCATCTCGGATCGCGTCAAGCGATGCCGAACCGGCGGCCCGAGCTGTGCTCGGACCGCCGGTCAGGTACTACTTGGAGACGGTGCCGCCCGCCGCCACGATCTTCTCCTCGGCGGAGCCGGAGACCTTGTCGACCGTGATGTTGAGCGCCACGCTGATGTCGCCCTGGCCGAGGACCTTGACCTTCTCGTTCTTACGGACCGCACCCTTGGCGACGAGGTCACTCACGGTGACGTCACCGCCCTGCGGGTAGAGCTCGCCGAGCTTGTCGAGGTTCACGACCTGGTACTCCACGCGGAAGGGGTTCTTGAACCCGCGGAGCTTCGGGGTGCGCATGTGCAGCGGCATCTGCCCACCCTCGAACCCGGCCTTGACCGAGTAGCGGGCCTTCGTGCCCTTGGTGCCACGTCCGGCCGTCTTGCCCTTCGAGCCCTCACCGCGTCCGACGCGGGTCCGGTCCTTCTTCGAGCCAGCAGCGGGACGGAGGTGGTGGACCTTGAGGACCTGCACGCGGCCCTCGGTGTTGCCGGCCTGTCCGGCCTTGGGGGTTTCGTCGCTCATGCGTTGATCTCCTCGACCTTCACGAGGTGCGCGACCGTCGCGACGTACCCGCGGTTCTGGGCGTTGTCCTCACGCTCGACCGACTGGCCGATGCGCTTGAGGCCCAGGCTGCGCAGGGTCTCGCGCTGGTACTGCTTCTCGCTGATAACGGACTTGATCTGGGTGACCTTGATCTTGCCGGCCATCAGGCACCTGCCTTCTCGGTCGCAGCCGTGCGGGCCGCGGCCTCGGCACGCAGCAGACGACCCGGGACGACCCGGTCGACGTCGAGGCCACGGCGGCTGGCGACCGCACGGGGCTCCTCGAGCTGCTGCAGCGCCGTGACGGTGGCGTGCACGATGTTGATGGTGTTGGACGACCCGAGCGACTTGCTCAGGACGTCGTGGATGCCGGCGCACTCCAGGACGGCGCGCACCGGACCACCGGCGATGACGCCGGTACCGGCAGCGGCCGGGCGGAGGAGCACGACGCCAGCGGCGGCCTCACCCTGCACGGGGTGCGGGATCGTGTTGCCGACGCGCGGGACGCGGAAGAAGTTCTTCTTCGCCTCCTCGACGCCCTTGGAGATCGCGGTCGGGACCTCGCGGGCCTTGCCGTAGCCGACGCCGACGAGTCCGTTGCCGTCACCCACCACGACGAGCGCGGTGAAGCTGAAGCGACGACCGCCCTTGACGACCTTCGACACACGGTTGATCGTCACGACGCGCTCGAGGAACTGGCTCTCGGCGGCGCGGTTGTTGCGGTCGCCGCGACCACCCTGCTGGCGGTCACGACCCCCACCACGGCGTCCGCGCTCGGGGCCCGTGTTCTCGCGGTTCGCCGACGCGGAGCCGGCTGCGGTCTCGACCGGCTTCTCGACCGGTGCTTCCTGATTGGTGCTGCTCGCGGTGTCGCTCACAGGTTCAGCCCTCCTTCACGGGCGCCTTCGGCGATCGCGGCGACGCGACCGGCGTACTTGCTGCCACCGCGGTCGAACACGACCGCCTCGACACCCGCGGCCTTCGCGCGCTCGGCGACGAGCTCGCCGACGCGACGCGACTTCGCGGTCTTGTCGCCGTCCAGGCTGCGGAGGTCCGCCTCCATGGTCGACGCGCTGGCGACGGTGTGGCCCTTGGTGTCGTCGATGACCTGCACGAACACGTGACGCGACGAGCGGGTGACGACCAGACGCGGACGCGTCTCGGTGCCGGTGATCTTCTTGCGGAGGCGGGTGTGACGGCGCGCCTTGGCGGCCGACTTGCTCGCTCCTCGAGTTCCGAGAGCCATGATCACTTACCTGACTTTCCGGCCTTGCGGCGGACGACCTCGCCGGCGTAGCGAACGCCCTTGCCCTTGTACGGCTCGGGCTTGCGAAGCTTGCGGATGTTTGCGGCGACCTCACCGACGGCCTGCTTGTCGATGCCGTTCACGGTGAGTCGGTTGTTGCCCTCGACGGTGAAGCTGATGCCCGCGGGCGGCTCGACCGTGATGGGGTGCGAGTAGCCGAGTGCGAACTCGACGCTCGTGCCGCGTGCCTGGACGCGGTAGCCGGTCCCGACGACCTCGAGGCCCTTGGAGTAGCCCTGGGTCACGCCGGTGATCTGGTTGGCGATCAGCGTCCGGGTCAGGCCGTGCAGCGAGCGCGAGGTGCGCTCGTCGTCCGGACGGGTGACGAGGATCTGGTTGTCCTCGATCGCGACCGCGATGGGGCTGGCGACGGTGAGCGCGAGCTCACCCTTCGGCCCCTTGACGGCGACGTTCGCGCCGTCGACCGTCACGGTGACGCCGGCGGGGATGTCGATGGGAAGACGTCCGATACGAGACATGGTCGATCACCACACGTAGGCGAGGACTTCCCCACCCACGCCCTTCTGCTCGGCCTCGCGGTCCGTGAGGAGACCCGAGGAAGTCGACAGGATCGCCACGCCGAGGCCACCGAGGACCTGGGGGATCTCCGTCGACTTGGCGTAGACCCGGAGACCGGGCTTGGAGACGCGCTTGATGCCGGCGATGGAGCGCTCGCGCTCGGGGCCGTACTTGAGGTCGATGGTGAGGGTCTGCCCCACGCGGGCATCCTCCACACGCCACTCGCTGATGTAACCCTCGCGCTTGAGGATCTCGGCGATGTGGGTCTTCAGCTTCGAGCTGGGCAGCGAGACGGCGTCGTGGTGCGCCGAGTTCGCGTTGCGCAATCTCGTCAGCATGTCTGCGACCGGATCGGTCATCGTCATGGTTGGTTCATCCTGTTCTCACCCGGTTTCGACACCCGTTCCACGGATGCCGACCTGTGTGATCGGGCGACGTCAGGGCGATTCCCCGACGTCTCGGTGCTCGTGCGGCGGGCCGGAGGGGGCGCCCCTCCGGCCCGGCCGTCCGAACGATCTTAGACCGTCTGCTCGCTGGAACGGAACGGGAAACCGAGCTGGCGGAGCAGCGCGCGGCCCTCGTCGTCCGTCTTGGCCGTGGTGACGACGGTGATGTCGAAGCCACGGACGCGGTCGATGCGGTCCTGGTCGATCTCGTGGAACACGCTCTGCTCCGTGAGACCGAAGGTGTAGTTGCCGTTGCCGTCGAACTGGCGGTCGCTCAGACCGCGGAAGTCGCGGATGCGGGGCAGTGCCAGCGACAGCAGGCGGTCGAGGAACTCCCACGCGCGGTCACCGCGGAGGGTGACGTGCGCGCCGATGGGCTGGCCCTCGCGCAGCTTGAACTGCGCGATGGACTTGCGGGCCTTCGTGACCTGCGGCTTCTGGCCGGTGATGGCCGTGAGGTCGCGCACCGCACCGTCGATGACCTTCGAGTCACGAGCGGCCTCGCCGACACCGGTGTTCACGACGACCTTGACCAGGCCGGGGACCTGGTGGACGTTCGTGTAGCCGAACTGCTCGGTGAGCGCCGCGGCGATCTCGTTCTGGTACTTCTGCTTCAGCCGCGGCTGGACCTTCTCGCTGGACGCGGCCTCGGCCGGCGCCGTAGTGGTGTCGCTCATCAGAGGTCCTCCCCCGACTTCTTGGCGTAACGGACGCGGACGGTCTTGGTGACGCCGTCCTTCTCGACCGTCTCGGTGCGGTGACCGACACGGGTCGGCTTCTTGGTCTTCGGGTCGACCACGGCCACGTTGGACACGTGGATCGGGGCCTCGTGGGTCTCGATGCCACCGGTCTTCGAGCCGCGCTGGGTCTGACCGACGCGGACGTGCTTCTTGACGAAGTTCACGCCCTCGACGACGACACGCTGCTCGTCGGGGAGCACCTCGATGACCTTGCCCTGCTTGCCGCGGTCGCCACCGCGCGCCTGCGACGGGCCCGAGATCACCTGGACCAGGTCGCCCTTCTTGATGTTCGCCATGACTAGATGACCTCCGGTGCCAGCGAGATGATCTTCATGAACTTCTTGTCGCGGAGCTCGCGACCGACCGGCCCGAAGATGCGGGTGCCCCGGGGGTCGCCGTCCGCCTTGAGGATCACCGCGGCGTTCTCGTCGAACTTGATGTAGGAGCCGTCCTGACGACGGGTCTCCTTCTTGGTGCGAACGATGACGGCCTTGACGACGTCACCCTTCTTGACGTTGCCGCCCGGGATCGCGTCCTTCACGGTCGCGACGATCACGTCACCGAGGCCGGCATAGCGACGACCCGAGCCACCGAGCACGCGGATGGCCAGGATCTCCTTGGCTCCGGTGTTGTCGGCGACCTTCAGGCGGGATTCCTGCTGAATCACTGCTGTCTCCTATTCCGCAAGTAGGCCCGGGGGCTTACTTGGCCTTCTCGAGGATCTCGACCAGGCGCCAGCGCTTGGTGGCGCTGAGGGGACGGGTCTCGCTGATGAGGACCAGGTCGCCGATGCCGGCGGTGCCCTGCTCGTCGTGGGCCTTCACCTTGGAGGTGCGACGGATGACCTTGCCGTAGAGGGGGTGCTTCACGCGGTCCTCGACCTCGACGACGATCGTCTTGTCCATCTTGTCGCTCGTGACGTAGCCACGACGCGTCTTGCGGTAGCCGCGCGCGGTGGTCGCGGCGTCGACCTCGGTGGCCTGCTTCTCGGTGGCCATCACTTCTCCTCGGTGCTGGTCGATGCAGCGGTGTCGGTCGTCGTGGCCTCGGCCGCGTCGGCCTTCTTGCGGGACGACTTCTTGGTCGTGGTGGTGCTCGCCTCGACCGGGGTCGGGGTGGCACGGATGCCGAGCTCGCGCTCGCGCAGCACCGTGTAGATGCGGGCGATGTCGCGCTTGACGGCACGGAGGCGGCCGTGGCTCTCGAGCTGGCCGGTGGCCGACTGGAAGCGCAGGTTGAACAGCTCTTCCTTGGCCTTCTTCAGCTCGTCAGCGAGACGCTCGTCCTCGAAGGTGTCGAGCTCCGACGGACGGAGCTCCTTGGAACCGATCGCCATTATGCGTCGCCCTCCTCGCGCTTGATGATGCGTGCCTTGAGGGGCAGCTTGTGGATTGCACGGGTCATCGCCTCGCGGGCGATGTCCTCGCTCACGCCGGAGAGCTCGAAGAGCACGCGTCCCGGCTTGACGTTCGCGACCCACCACTCGGGCGAACCCTTACCGGAACCCATGCGGGTCTCGGCGGGCTTCTTCGTGAGCGGACGGTCCGGGTAGATGTTGATCCACACCTTGCCGCCACGCTTGATGTGACGCGTCATGGCGATACGAGCGGACTCGATCTGGCGGTTCGTCACGTAGGCGGGGGTCAGGGCCTGGATACCGAAGTCACCGAACGACACCTTGGTGCCGCCGGTCGCCTGGCCGCGACGCGTGGGGTGGTGCTGCTTGCGGTGCTTGACTCGACGGGGGATAAGCATGGTTACGCCTCAACTCCTGCGCCGGCCGGCGCCTCCTGCGGAGCCTGCTGCTCGCGACGGTCGCCGCGGGGGGCGCCGTCACGGCCGCCACGACCGCCACGGCCGCCGTCACGACGCTCGGGGCGCGACGAACGCTGGTTCGCCTGCTCGCGAGCGAGCTCCTTGTTGGTGATGTCGCCCTTGTAGATCCAGACCTTCACACCGATCCGACCGAAGGTCGTGCGGGCCTCGTAGAAGCCGTAGTCGATGTTGGCGCGGAGCGTGTGCAGGGGCACGCGGCCCTCGCGGTAGAACTCCGAACGGCTCATCTCGGCGCCGCCGAGACGACCCGACACCTGGATCCGGACGCCCTTGGCGCCAGCGCGCTGGGCGCCCTGGAGGCCCTTGCGCATGGCGCGACGGAACGCGACACGAGCGCTGAGCTGCTCCGCGATGCCCTGGGCGACGAGCTGCGCCTCGGTCTCGGGGTTCTTGACCTCGAGGATGTTCAGCTGGATCTGCTTGCCCGTGAGCTTCTCGAGGTCGCCGCGGATGCGCTCGGCCTCGGCGCCACGGCGGCCGATGACGATGCCAGGACGGGCCGTGTGGATGTCCACGCGGACGCGGTCACGGGTGCGCTCGAGCTCGATGCGGGCGACGCCGGCGCGGTCGAGGGACTTGGTCAGCATCTGACGGATGCGGACGTCCTCGGCGACGTAGTCGCTGTACCGCTGGCCCTTCTTGGTGCTGTCCGAGAACCAGTGCGACACGTGGTCCGTCGTGATCCCGAGACGGAAGCCGTACGGGTTGACCTTCTGGCCCATTACTTGCTCGCCTTCTTGCTGGTAGCGGCCGCCTCGACCTCGTCCGGCGTCGCGAGGACGACCGTGATGTGGCTGGTGCGCTTGTTGATGCGGAAGGCTCGCCCCTGGGCACGCGGCTGGAACCGCTTCAGGGTCGTGCCCTCGTCGACGAAGACGCGGCTCACGTAGAGGTCGCGCTCGTCGAGGAAGCTGTTCGTCTGGTCCGCCTTGACCCGGGCGTTCGCGATCGCCGAGGCGACCAGCTTGTAGACCGGCTCAGAAGCGCCCTGCGGGGCGAACTTCAGGATGGCGAGGGCCTCGTGGGCCTGCTTGCCGCGGATCAGCTCGATGACGCGACGGGCCTTCTGAGGCGTGACGCGGATGTGTCGCACGCGTGCGATCGACTCCACCATTTCGTTCCTCCTTCAGCGTCCCCGCCTTAGCGGCGACGGCCCTTCTTGTCGTCCTTCACGTGACCACGGAAGGTGCGGGTCGGCGCGAACTCGCCGAGCTTGTGACCGACCATCGACTCGGTGACGAACACCGGGATGTGCTTGCGGCCGTCGTGCACGGCGATCGTGTGCCCGAGCATGTTCGGAACGATCATCGAGCGACGCGACCACGTGCGGATCACGTTCTTCGTGTTGGCCTCGTTCTGGACGACCACCTTGCGAAGCAGGTGCTCGTCGACGAAGGGGCCCTTCTTCAGACTGCGTGGCATCTTCTACAACTCCTACTTGCGCTTCTTACCGGCGGTGCGGCGACGGACGATGAGCTGGTCGCTCGGCTTGTTCGGCTTGCGCGTCCGGCCCTCCGGCTGGCCCCACGGGCTGACCGGGTGGCGACCACCGGAGGTCTTGCCCTCACCACCACCGTGCGGGTGGTCGATCGGGTTCATCGCGACACCACGCACGGTCGGGCGGACGCCCTTCCAGCGCATGCGGCCGGCCTTACCCCAGTTGATGTTCGACTGCTCGGCGTTGCCGACCTCGCCGATCGTCGCGCGGCAGCGCGCGTCGACGTTGCGGACCTCGCCCGACGGCAGGCGGAGCTGCGCGTAGGGGCCGTCCTTCGCCACGAGGCGCACCGAGGCACCCGCGGAACGGGCGAGCTTGGCGCCGCCACCCGGACGGAGCTCGATCGCGTGCACGACCGTACCGACGGGGATGTTGCGGAGCGGCAGGTTGTTGCCCGGCTTGATGTCGGCGCCGGCACCCGACTCGACGACGTCGCCCTGCTTCAGGCGGTTCGGCGCGAGGATGTAGCGCTTGGTGCCGTCCACGAAGTGCAGCAGCGCGATGCGCGCGGTGCGGTTCGGGTCGTACTCGATGTGCGCGACCTTGGCGTCGACGCCGTCCTTGTCGTTCCGACGGAAGTCGATGACCCGGTACTGGCGCTTGTGGCCACCACCGATGTGACGCGTCGTGATCCGGCCGGAGCTGTTGCGGCCACCGGTCTTCGGGAGCGGACGCAGGAGCGACTTCTCCGGGGTCGAACGCGTGATCTCGGCGAAGTCGGCGACGGAGGAGCCGCGACGACCCGGGGTCGTGGGCTTGTAGTTACGAATAGCCATGATGTATCCCTTCCGGTCCTCAGCCGACAGCCGTGAAGATGTCGATCGAACCGGACTTGAGCGTGACGATGGCGCGCTTGGTGTCCTTGCGCTTGCCGATGCCGAACCGCGTACGACGGGTCTTGCCCGGACGGTTCAGGGTGTTGATGCCCGCGACCTTGACGTCGAAGATCTTCTCGATGGCGAGCTTGATCTCGGTCTTGTTCGCGCGCGGGTCCACGAGGAACGTGTACTTGCCCTGGTCGATGAGGCCGTAGCTCTTCTCCGACACGACCGGCGCGATGATGATGTCGCGCGGGTCCTTGTTGAAGCCGCTCATGCGTTGTTCTCCTTCGCGGTCTTCGACGCGACGAAGGCGTCGAGGGCGCTCTTGCTGAAGACCACGTCGTCGCTCACGAGGACGTCGTAGGCGTTCAGCTGGCCGTACGTGAGCGCGTGGACGTTGGGCAGGTTCCGGACGCTCTTGAGCGCGACCTCGTCCGTCGACTCGAGCACGACGAGGACGTGCTTCGACGGGGCGATCTTCTCGAGGAGCGTGCGGACGCTCTTGGTCGAGGGGACCTCGGCGTCGAGGAAGGCCTCGACCGCGTGGATCCGCCCACCGCGAGCGCGGTCCGAGAGCGAACCGAGCAGCGCCTTGGCGATCATCTTCTTGGGGGTGCGCTGCGCGTAGTCGCGCGGCACGGGTCCGTGGACGATGCCACCGCCGGTCATCTGCGGGGCGCGGATCGAGCCCTGACGCGCGCGGCCGGTGCCCTTCTGCTTGAAGGGCTTGCGGCCGGCACCGGAGACCTCGCCGCGGCGCTTGGTCTTGTGGGTGCCCTGACGCGCGGCGGCGAGCTGCGCGACGACGACCTGGTGGATCAGCGGGACGTTGGTCTCGACGTCGAAGATCTCGGCGGGGAGCTCGACCGTGCCGGCCTGGGCGCCCGACGCGTCGAGCACGTCGATCGTGGTTGCAGTCGTGGTGGCCATGCTCACTTACCCTTCACGGCGGTGCGGACGAAGACGATGCGACCGCGAGCACCGGGGACCGCGCCCTTGACGAGCAGCAGGTTCTTCTCGGCGTCCACGGCGTGCACCGTGAGGTTGAGGACGGTGACGCGCTCCCCACCCATGCGACCGGCCATGCGCATGCCCTTGAAGACGCGCGACGGGGTCGACGAAGCACCGATCGAACCGGGCTTGCGGTGGTTGCGGTGCGCACCGTGCGAGGCGGAGACACCCTTGAAGTTGTGGCGCTTCATGACACCGGCGAAGCCCTTGCCCTTGCTGGTGCCGACGACGTCGACCTTCTGGCCGGCCTCGAACATATCGACGGCGAGCTCCTGGCCGAGCGCGTACTCGCCGGCGTCAGCGGTGCGGATCTCGGTGAGGTGGCGGCGCGGCGTGACACCGGCGGCCTCGAAGTGCCCGGCGGAGGGCTTGTTGACCTTGCGGGGGTCGATCGCGCCAGCGGCGATCTGGACGGCCTGGTAGCCGTCCTTCTCGGCGGTGCGGATCTGGGTCACGACGTTCGGGGTGATCTCGACGACGGTGACGGGGATGAGCTTGTTGTTCTCGTCCCACACCTGGGTCATGCCGAGCTTCTTGCCGAGCAGGCCCTTGACGGTCTTGGTTGCGATGGCCATCGTTGTCGCCCCCTTACAGCTTGATCTCGATGTTGACGTCGGCGGGCAGGTCGAGACGCATGAGCGAGTCGACGGCCTTCGGCGTCGGGTCGATGATGTCGATGACCCGCTTGTGCGTGCGCTTCTCGAAGTGCTCGCGCGAGTCCTTGTACTTGTGGGGAGAACGGATCACGACGACCACGTTCTTCTCGGTGGGGAGCGGCACCGGGCCGACCACGGTCGCACCGGCACGGGTCACCGTGTCGACGATCTTCCGGGCCGACGTGTCGATGACCTCGTGGTCGTACGACTTGAGCCGGATGCGGATCTTCTGTCCCGCCATGTCTCTCTCGTTCCTCTCTGCGCCGCGCACCGCGTGGGCCGCCTGACGCCGCCTGCCTCGTCGGGCAGGCTGTTTGCCTAGATCACCGGCACGTCACCGTCGGGATCACTCCCGCCGGCCATGACCGCTGTTCTCCTGTCAACTGCCCTCCCGGGCCGATCGAGAACCCACTCCGCAGGAGGGGGATTTCGACCGTTCCGGTCGGACCCGTATCGCCTCCGCGGAGCACACGGGTGTCCCCGTGCGTTCCAGGTGTGGAGTCGATGTGGTGTTCTTGCTGCCTGCGGCCCAGGCGCAGCCACCCGGAGGGCGGGGCCTGTGCACTGCCTGGGCAGTGACCCGGCGGACACGTGTGTCCGCGGAATTTGGAACCGGACAAGTCTCGCATGTCCTCCGCACTCGTGCAACCCGGGCGTGTCGCGTGCGATCCACGCCGTTGCGGGGCTCGAGGAGCGGCGGACGGGCGGTCCGGGGCGACCTGGTGACGGGCCTCCCGTCGGGAGTCCGGCGACCGCCCGCCGACGTCAGACCGTCGGACGGAACCAGGGCGGGAACACCGCGACACGCGGGGCGTGGCCGCCGGCCTCCGCCAGGACCGAGCGGACGTCGTCGCGGACGCGGTCGTTCGGCACGCCGACGACCGCGACGGCCGAGAACGGCACACGCGGACCCGCCAGCAGCTCGACGCGCTGCAACTCGGGGTCCTGGAGCGAAGCGCGTCGGAGCAGGGTGCCCGCGGCCTCCGGGCCGACGGCCGAGCGCGCCGCGGGGTCCTCCGCGTCGAGATCCGTCACGATGACCGACGCCCCGAACGCGACGGTCGGCACGACCAGCATGACGTAGTCGACCGGACGACTGCGACGTGCCGCCTCGGACCACCGGTCGCCCTCGGCGCCGGTGCGCAGCGACTGCCAGGTCAGGGCCTCCGGGGTGAGCACGAAGGCGACGTGGTCCGCGACGGACCCGCCGTCCGGGGTGGCCGCGGCCGCTCGGGCCGCGCGGACCTCCGCCGCGCTGACGTCGAACTCAGGGACCACCGACGACGCGGCCAGCAGCGCACCCTCGGCGACGATGGCCGCGAGGTTGTCACGATGGGTCCAGTGGTGCGCGCGCATCGACGCGAACGGGCGGACCTGGGGCTCCGCCGCCACCGGGGCCGCGGTCCGGGTCGCACTCCGGGAGGCCCGGGGCGCGTCCGACGGACCGTCCGACCGGAGCGAGACCGGACGGGCACGCCGCGGGGCGCGGGCCGGTGCGACGACCGGTTCCGCCCGCTGCCGTGGGGTGCAGATGTCACAGAGCTCGACGGGGAAACCGTGGATGCACTCGTCGGTCACGCTGGCCTCTCCGTGCCGACGCCCGAACGGTCGGCACGTGCATCAACGGTACGTCATTCAGTCGCGGTAGAGCAGCGCGCGGACCTCGGACTCCGCAGAGGCCAACCGGGCCGGATCGATCGTCTCGCCGTGGTTGTACGCGTCGATCACGCGCGGGTCGATGTAGCTCTGCCGCGCCACGGTCGGGGTGTTGCCGAGCACGTCGGACGCGGCCTTCACCGCATGCGAGATCGCCTTCTTGCGCTTGGCGTCGGACGACTGGGGGCCCGTCTTCGCCAGGTCCACGGCCGCGGCGACCGTACCGTGCAGCGTCCGGAAGTCCTTCGCCGTGAAGTCGTCGCCAGCGCGCTCCTTGACGTACTCGTTGATGAGCTCGGCCGACAGCGGACGCCACTCGGCACCGGGCTCGTCGCGGAACGAGAGCAGTCGCGCGTTCCCGCCCCGACGCTTCATGCCCACGAGCACCCGCGCGAGGTCGTGGTCGTGGATGGTGGACGACCACTCCTGCCCGCTCTTGCCCGGGAACCCGAGCTCGATGTCGTCGCCCGAGATGTGCGCGTGAGAACACAGCAGCGTCGACAGGCCGTGGCTCCCGTGCTCGAGCGCGTACCGCTCCGAGCCGACCCGGAGCGACCCCTGGTCGAGCATCCGGAAGGCCGCGGCCTGCGCACGTCGGAGGTCCGGGTCCGGTCGGCGGAGGTCCATGGTCACCATCCGTCGAGCGGACGGGAGCGACTCGGCGAGGGCGAGCGCCCGGTCGTACTTGATCTTGTCCATCCGCTCGCGCCAACCCGGGTGGTACATGTACTGGCGCCGACCGGCGCCGTCGATGCCCGTCGCGAGGATGTGTCCGTTCTCGTACGGCGAGATCCACACGTCGTTCCACGCGGGCGGGATCACCAGCTCGTCGAACCGGTGGCGGAGGTCGGCGTCGTGGACAGTACCGCCGTCCGGATCGCGGTAGGAGAACCCCTTGCCGGATCGGACCCGGTGGAATCCGCGTCCCGTCGTCCTCGAACGGCGCAGACGTGTCATGCGACCAGTCAACACCGGCATCCCCGCCGATGACCCACCGAGGTGCCCACGGTCCTCCCGGCTCACGGTGGGCTCGCGCACGTCGCGCCCTGCCTCGTCCCGCCCCGTCATGCCCAGGGACGCCACGTCACGCCCGGGGACGCCACGTCATGCCCAGGGACGCCGGGTCCCGCCCAGGGACGCCACGTCATGCCCAGGGACGCCGGGTCCCGCCCAGGGACGCCACGTCCCGTCCGGGAACGACGAAAGGGGCCGGACCCGAAGGTCCGACCCCTTGTCGCAGCAACCGGAGTTACTTGATGATCTTCTCGACCGTACCGGCGCCGACCGTACGACCACCCTCACGGATGGCGAAGCGGAGGCCCTCCTCCATGGCGATCGGCTGGATCAGCTCGACCGTGATGGAGGTGGTGTCGCCGGGCATGACCATCTCGGTGCCCTCGGGCAGCGTGATGACGCCGGTGACGTCCGTGGTGCGGAAGTAGAACTGCGGGCGGTAGTTCCCGTAGAACGGGTTGTGACGACCACCCTCGTCCTTCGACAGGATGTAGACGTTCGCGGAGAACTCGGTGTGCGGCGTGACCGAACCCGGCTTCACGACGACCTGGCCGCGCTCGACGTCCTCGCGCTTGGTGCCGCGGAGGAGCAGACCCGTGTTGTCACCGGCCTCGGCGGAGTCCAGCAGCTTGCGGAACATCTCGATGCCCGTGACGGTGGTCTTCTGCGTCGCGCGGATGCCGACGATCTCGACCTCCTCGTTCACCTTGAGCGTGCCACGCTCGACACGACCGGTGACGACGGTGCCACGACCGGTGATCGTGAAGACGTCCTCGATCGGCATCAGGAAGGGCTGGTCGGTGGCGCGCACCGGGTCCGGCACGTTCTCGTCGACGGCGTCCATGAGGTCGGCGACCGTCGCGGCCCACTTCTCGTCACCCTCGAGCGCCTGGAGCGCCGAGACGCGGACGATCGGGGCGTTGTCGCCGTCGAACTCCTGGCTCGAGAGGAGCTCGCGGACCTCGAGCTCGACGAGCTCCAGGATCTCCTCGTCGTCCACCATGTCGGCCTTGTTGAGGGCCACGACGATGTAGGGGACACCGACCTGACGGGCGAGCAGCACGTGCTCACGCGTCTGCGGCATCGGGCCGTCGGTGGCGGCGACCACGAGGATCGCGCCATCCATCTGCGCCGCACCCGTGATCATGTTCTTCACGTAGTCCGCGTGGCCCGGGGCGTCGACGTGCGCGTAGTGGCGCTTCTCGGTCTGGTACTCGACGTGCGAGATGTTGATCGTGATACCGCGCTGCTTCTCCTCAGGCGCGTTGTCGATCTGGTCGAACGCCGAGGCCGTGTTCAGCTCCGGGTACTTGTCGTGCAGGACCTTGGTGATCGCCGCGGTGAGCGTCGTCTTGCCGTGGTCGACGTGCCCGATGGTTCCGATGTTGACGTGCGGCTTGGTCCGCTCGAACTTGGCCTTAGCCACTGTGGGTCCTCCTCAGGACTCGGATGCAGGACCCCCGGTTCACGTCCGGCGGCGCTGCGTGTTGGTGTGGAACTACTGTACTTGGTGGCGAGGGGGCCGCTGCCGACCCCCTCGCCTGGGGAGTCACGCCGAGGGCGTCACTCCCCCTTGCTCTTCTGCACGATCTCGTCCGCCACGGCCCGGGGGACCTCGGCGTAGGAGTCGAACACCATCGAGTAGACGGCGCGGCCCGACGTCTTCGACCGGAGGTCGCCGACGTAGCCGAACATCTCGGACAGCGGCACGCTCGCGCGGACCACCTTGACGCCCGAGGCGTCTTCCATCGACGAGATCTGCCCACGACGGGAGTTCAGGTCGCCGATGACGTCGCCCATGTACTCCTCGGGGGTGCGGACCTCGACGGCCATGAGCGGCTCGAGCAGGACGGGGTTCGCCTTGCGCGCAGCCTCCTTGTAGGCCATCGAACCGGCGATCTTGAACGCCATCTCGGACGAGTCGACGTCGTGCGCCGCACCGTCGAGGAGGGTCGCCTTGACGCCGACCGTCGGAAAGCCCGCGAGGATGCCGACCTGCATGGCGTCCTGGATGCCGGCGTCGACCGAGGGGATGTACTCGCGCGGAACGCGGCCACCCGTGACCTTGTTCTCGAACTCGTAGACCTTCTCGGCCGTGACCTCCATCGGCTCGAGCGCGATCTGCACCTTCGCGAACTGGCCGGAACCACCGGTCTGCTTCTTGTGGGTGTAGTCGTACCGCTCGACCGGCTTGCGCAGGGTCTCGCGGTACGCGACCTGCGGCTTGCCGACGTTCGCCTCGACCTTGAACTCGCGCTTCATGCGGTCGACGAGGATGTCGAGGTGGAGCTCGCCCATGCCCTTGATGACCGTCTGACCGGTCTCCGCGTTGAGCTCGACCCGGAACGTCGGGTCCTCCTCCGCCAGCTTCTGGATGGCGGTGGAGAGCTTCTCCTGGTCCTGCTTGGTCTTCGGCTCGATCGCGACCTCGATGACCGGCTCCGGGAACGTCATCGACTCGAGGACGATCTGGTTGTCCGGGTCGCACAGGGTGTCACCGGTCGTCGTGTCCTTGAGGCCGATCACCGCGTAGATGTGGCCCGCGGTCACGCTGTCGACCGGGTTCTCCTTGTTGGAGTGCATCTGGAAGATCTTGCCGATGCGCTCCTTCTTGCCCTTTGTCGAGTTGATGACCTGCGACCCGGACTCGATGGAGCCCGAGTACACGCGGACGTAGGTGAGGCGACCGAAGAACGGGTGCACCGCGACCTTGAACGCGAGGGCGGAGAAGGGCTCGGTCGAGTCGGCGTGACGGGTGAGGATGGTCTCCTCGTTCTTCACGTCGTGGCCCTCGACCGCCGGGACGTCGAGCGGGCTCGGCAGGTAGTCGATGACCGCGTCGAGCATCGGCTGCACACCGCGGTTCTTGAACGCCGAACCACAGAGGACCGGGTAGACCTCGCTGTTGACCGTGAGCTTGCGGATGGCGCCCTTGATCTCGTCGACGGAGAGGTCCTCGCCACCGAAGTACTTCTCGAGCAGGGCGTCGTCGGTCTCGGCGACGCGCTCGATCAGCTTCGCGCGGTACTCGTCGGCCTTGTCCTTGAGGTCGGCCGGGATCTCCTCGATCTCGTAGTGCGCGCCCATCTGGACGTCACCCTTGGCGTCACCGCGCCAGGTGAGCGCCCGCATCTCGACGAGGTCCACGACACCCTCGAAGGTGCTCTCGGCACCGATCGGGAGCTGGATCACGAGCGGCTCCGCGCCGAGGCGGTTGATGATCGTGTCCACCGTGAAGTAGAAGTCCGCGCCGAGCTTGTCCATCTTGTTGACGAAGCAGATGCGGGGCACGTCGTACTTGTCGGCCTGACGCCAGACGGTCTCCGACTGGGGCTCGACGCCCTCCTTGCCGTCGAACACGGCGACGGCGCCGTCGAGGACGCGGAGCGAACGCTCCACCTCGACGGTGAAGTCGACGTGACCAGGCGTGTCGATGATGTTGATCTGGTTCTTGTTCCAGAAGCACGTCGTCGCGGCCGACGTGATCGTGATGCCGCGCTCCTGCTCCTGCGCCATCCAGTCCATCGTGGCGGCCCCGTCGTGGACCTCCCCGATCTTGTGGGTGATGCCCGTGTAGAACAGGATGCGCTCGGTGGTGGTGGTCTTGCCGGCATCGATGTGCGCCATGATGCCGATGTTGCGGACCTTGTTCAGGTCGGTGAGCACGTCCTGTGCCACAGGGTTCCTCCGAGTAGTTGTGGGAGTCGACAGCGCCCATGGGGGCGCCGGGATCATGTCGCCGGCACCCCCGATGGGGCCGGGAGTGTTACCAGCGGTAGTGCGCGAAGGCCTTGTTCGACTCGGCCATCTTGTGGGTGTCCTCGCGGCGCTTGACCGCGGCACCCAGACCGTTCGACGCGTCGAGGATCTCGTTCATGAGACGCTCGGTCATCGTCTTCTCGCGACGGGCCTTGGCGTACGAGGTGAGCCAGCGGAGCGCGAGCGTGTTCGCACGGTGCGGCTTGACCTCGACCGGCACCTGGTAGGTCGAACCACCGACGCGGCGGCTGCGGACCTCGAGGGTCGGACGGACGTTGTCGAGGGCCTTCTTGAGCGTCGCGACGGCGTCCTGCTGGTTCTTGGCGGCGACGCCTTCGAGTGCACCGTAGACGATGCGCTCGG
This sequence comes from Curtobacterium sp. MCBD17_028, assembly GCF_003234875.1. NCBI lineage: Bacteria > Bacillati > Actinomycetota > Actinomycetes > Micrococcales > Microbacteriaceae > Curtobacterium > Curtobacterium sp. MCBD17_028. The sequence goes on from NZ_QKTQ01000003.1 coordinate 340,762, forward strand.
CGAGGCCCTTCTTGCCGTCGAGCAGGATCTTGTTGACGAGCTGGCTGACGACCGGAGCGCCGTAGACCGGATCGGCGACGACGGGGCGCTTGGGGGCGGGTCCCTTACGAGGCATCTATCTCAACCCTTCTTCGCGCCGTAGCGGCTGCGGGCCTGCTTACGGTTCTTGACGGCCTGGGTGTCGAGCGCACCACGGACGATCTTGTAGCGGACACCGGGGAGGTCCTTCACACGACCACCACGGACGAGCACCATCGAGTGCTCCTGGAGGTTGTGGCCCTCACCGGGGATGTACGCGGTGACCTCGGTGCCGTTCGAGAGCTTGACACGAGCGACCTTGCGCAGTGCCGAGTTCGGCTTCTTCGGGGTGGTGGTGTAGACGCGGGTGCACACACCACGCTGCTGGGGGTTCGCCTTGAGGGCGGGCGCCTTGGTCTTGACGACCTTCGGCGCGCGGCCCTTGCGAACCAGCTGCTGAATCGTAGGCAACTGCTGCTCCTGGTTCCTGCTCGATTCCCTGGCCGACGTGATCCGTCGGCTTCCTCGTCCCGCGGCCGGACGGCGCCCGACACGGTGATCCGTGTCGCTCCCCGTACAACCCCGACACCGGGCCGACGATTCCAACGTCGGACCACGGCGGGCGACCGCTCTCGCGGTACCGCCTGGGACGGACATGTCCTGTACCGCTCCGTGAGCGTTCGGACTTCCGGGCACGCCGCTGTCGGCGCACACCGGAACAAGATTACTCGGCGTGACAGAGGCGGTCAATCCCGCTCAGGAGGCCGTGCCCGCGTCGGTGCCGTTCGTCACAGTCGGTCGGCACACCGCTCCCGCGTTCGTGCAGCCCGTGACGACACCGTCCGCGGGGAACGCGACCGGACACGCACTCGCGATGCCCGGTCCGGCCGGACTCGCGAACGTTGCCGAGAACGAGCGCTCCCGGGCGAGGCCGACCGGAGCGGCCGTCATGGCACCGGGAACCGGGACGGGAGGGACGGTGTGGGCGGCGTCGTCGGCCTCCTCGGTCGTCACGACCGCCCGGTACCGAGGCCGGGCCCGCCCTCCTGCCGGCGGCGGTCCTCGTGGCGGGCCAGGAGCACCGCCGCGATCACGACCACGAGCGCGATGACGACCGTGCCCACGACGAAGGGGCCGAGCGCGTAGCCGGCGGGGAACACCACGAGCTGCGCGGCGTCACCGTGGACCAACGCGTAGCCGACCGACCCGACGCCGAGCATGACGAGGTACGCCGTGGCCGCACACACCAGCCCGGACATCGCCGGACTGCCGCTCCGCGCGCCCACCGCCGTGCCTGCGAACACCACGATCGCGACGCCCGTCACCATCGCCGGGCCGAGGTACGGGGTGGCGTCGGGTTGGCGGATGACCTCGAGGCCGGAGAACAGGCTCTCGAACCCCGTGACCGCGATGACGAGCGCGAAGAACAGCACCGTCGTCATCGTCGCGAGGAGCCACCGGGACATGGGACGAGCGTAGTGCCGGGGGCGAGGGGAGGTCAGGCCGCCGCTCGGTTCACCCAGCCGCCTGTGTCGAGGTGGCATCGGTCGACGACGAGGACGCGGACGACGCCTTGAGGACGTAGATCTCTCCACCGAGCGACCAGTTCTGCCCGCCGGACCCGCCGCTCGAGGAGTCCGAGAGGGACTGTGAGACGGTGTCGACGAGGAACAGGCGGGACCCGTTCTGCAGGGCCTTGGTGAAAGCGAGCGCCTGCTGGTACGAACCCGTCACCGCGACCGTCACGGGGACGACCGTGAAGTCCGCACTCGTGATCGACGAGTCGGTCGTGGGGCCGCCAGGGGCGGGCGTCGCCGCTGGCGCGGCCGTGGGGGCCGCCGTCGCCGTCGCGCTCGGTGACGGGGTGGCCGACGCGCTGGCCGTCGGCGAACCGGTGCTCGTGCCCGTCGTGGTGGCACCGGCCCCGGCGGCGGCCGATGGCGCGTACGCGACCGGGGTGTCGAACTGCACCGAGGAGATCCCGACGCCGCTCGTGGTCGCGGCGGTGTTGATCTCACGCGTGAAGCCCGTGGTGTCGGCCTTCGCAGGGACCGATTCCTGGAGATCGGCGAACGTCGTCTTCATCGTGCCGAGCTTCTGGTACTGCTCCTCGAGGCGCGTCAGCTCCGCACGGTTCGAGGCGTTCGTCTCGTCGATGCTCTCGCGCTGGAGGTCGTTCGCGGACGCGGTCGCGAGCTGCGGCTGCACCCCGAGGAACCAGCCACCGACGATGATCACGAGCGCGGCGACGCCCGCGAGGACGAGTGAGAGCTTGTGCTTGTTCATCGGTTGCTCCCCGTGTACTTGCCGTCGTAGGCCTTCTCGTCCAGGTCGACCGAGATGGACGCCGTGTACGCGTCGCCGTCGGACGCGCGGTCGATGGACGCGATCGACGAGTCGACGTAGCCCTTGAGCTTCGAGAGTCGGTCGGTCCAGTCCGGTACCGACGGCACGGACGTGCTCGACACCGAGACCTGGATGGCCGCGACCCGCGACGCGTCGAGCGGCGACGTGCTCTGTGCGAACGGCACCGTCGCGTTGGCCGACGTGATCGTCATGCTCGTGATCGTGACGCCGCTCGGGAGGTACGACGCGAGGTTCCCGAGCATCGAGGACCAGTCGATCTCGGTCGATCCGCCGACGGTCTGACCCGCTTCGAGCAGTGCGATCTGCCCCTCGAGCGTGCGGACCTCGGCGTACTTCTGCTGCTCGAGGAGGAGTGAGGTCGTCTCGTTCTGAGCGGTCGCGAGATCGGTTCGCGACCGGATGGCATCGACCGTCGCTCCGCCCGCGACGAGCAGCACCACGACGGCGAGCACGACGACACCGAGCCACGCGCGTCGCGCGACCGCGCGCTCGCGTCGGTCGAGGTGCACCTCGGTGGGCAGGAGGTCGACACGGGGCTCTCGGCCGACGAGGGAGGACGCGACCGCCGCCCGCGTCGCCGGCGCCGCCGAGCCTCCCGTCGTCGCGGTACCGCCCTTGACCCGGGACTGCTTGCCGGTGCGCGGCGCCTTGGCGCCGCCGATCACCGAGGTGCGCTGCTTCTGCTCCTTGCGGATGTCCGCCTCGACCTTGCTCATGCTGCCCTGCTTCCGACGGCGAGCCCGAAGGCCACCGTGATCGCGTCGCCGCGCTCTGCGACGTCCTGCTCCGAGATCGATCCGGCGAGCGCCACTCCGCCGAACGCCTGCCCGTACGACACGGGGATCCGGGTGTAGTCGGCGAGTGCCTCCCGGAAGCCGCGCATCCGCGCGCCTCCGCCTGCGATGAGGATGTGGCCGACGGGTTGGTCCGGGTGGGTGTTGACGAAGTAGTTGATCGTGTTGCGGAGGCTCGCGAGGACCTCGGTGATCGTCTCGTGCGTGACCGCGATCGCGCGACGGTCGTCCGCGGTCTGGGCGACGGCCGCGATCCCGAGATGGCGCTTGACGGCCTCGGCATCGTCCGCCGCGATGTCGAGCTGTCCGCTGAGGGCGCGTGTGACGTCGGCACCGCCCGCTGGGATGATGCGCACGAACTGCGGCACGCCGTCCGTCGCGATGACGACGCTCGTCGTGTCGGCCCCGATCTCGATGAGCGCCACCGTCCCGACCAGACCCGGTCGTGAGACGAGTGCGCGGGTCAAGGCGAACGGGATCAGGTCGACGCCCGCCGGGTTCAGGCCCGCGAGTTGCACCGCTTTGACGTTCGCCAGCACGGCGTCCTTGATCGCGGCGATGAGCAGACCCCGGACGACCGGTCCGTTCTCCCCCATCCCCTCGGACGTCGGGTAGAAGTCGAGGATCGCGTCGATGACCGGCACGGGAAGCATGTCCTGGACCTGGAACGGCAACGACTCGCGGATCTGCTCGATGGGCGCGAGCGGCACGGTCAGGTCACGCGACAGCACACGCTGGTTCCCCATGCCGAGCACGACGTCCCGGGAGCGGAACTTGCCGAGGGACCACAACTGCTTCAACGCGCCGGCCACCGTGTTCGCCTCGAGGACCTCACCCCGGCTCACCGATCCTTCCGGCGTGGGGACCTCGGCGAACCGGACGACGGTCGGACGGCCGCGGTCGGCCGAGGCGACCTCGACCGCGCGGATCGAGGCGGCCGCGATGTCCAGGCCGACGATGCTCTTCGCCATGGGTGTGTTCTCCGTAGGGGGCGGCGCTCAGGCCAGACCGATGAGGTGCAGGTAGGCGTGCGACGCGGGCGCGCCGACGAGGACGCCGATCCAGGCTCCGGTGAGCATGGACGGGCCGAAGGGGATCCCTCCGCGCCACTTCGCTCGGCGCGCGGCGACGAGGACGAGCGCGAAGATACCCCCGACGAGGAAGGCGCCGAAAGCACCCACTGCGAGGGGTCCCCATCCGAGGTACGCGAGCGCGAGGCCCAGGATCCCGGCGAGTTTGACGTCGCCGAGCCCCATGCCGCCGGGCACCGCGATGGCGAGCACGAGGTACAGGACCCCGAGCGCAGCGGCACCGATGACGCCCCGCACGAACGCTGCCCAGTCGCCCGACAGTGCCGATGCACCGGCCAGGAGCACCGCGAGCACGACGGACGACGGGTAGGTGATGGCGTTCGGCAACGTGTGCGTGTCGACGTCGATCAGAGCCAGGGCCACGCTGATCGCCATGAGGTAGAGGAACGCCAGCAGCAGGACGACGTGCGCGGCGAGCACCCGGTCCCCCGCGGTGGTCGCCGGCCAGAACCGGAGCGCCACCACGACGAACAGGAGGCCCGTGGCGAGCTCGACGAGTGGGTACCGCGACGAGATGGGCGCGCCGCAGTCGCGACACCTGCCGCGCAACACGAGCCACGAGAGCACCGGGACGTTGTCGTACCCGCGGATCGGATGGTCGCACCGCGGGCACGCGCTCGGCGGCGACACGATCGACACGTGCGCCGGCACCCGGTACACGACGACGTTGAGGAACGAGCCGATGAGCAGCCCGAACACCCCGCCGAGGGTCGCGACGAGCGGGCCGAGGTCGAGCGCGGTCGTCATCGGCACTTCCCCCCAGTCGTCGCGCACGAGCCGTCCGGGTTGTAGGCCGGCTGGACCTCGACCTGCGTGGTAACGCCGTAGGACGTCGACACGGGCTGCAGGAACTTCGGCGGCGCGGTCGTGAGCAGCCGGTTGTCGTAGATGTAGTTCTTCGTGAAGCCGGTGCTCACCTTGCCGTTGCCGCTGTTCGAGGTCGCGACCGTGCCGCGGTACTTCTGGGCGATCGAGCCCTTCACCGTCAGGGTGCCGAGCGCGCTCCCCTGGTCGTAGTTCTGCACGTAGAACGTGCCGTTGTTGCTGGCGATGGCCGCGTCGATCGTCAGGTTGGCGCCAGCGGATCGGACGAGCTGGACGTTGCGGCACGTGACGTAGTTGCCGTAGCCCTGGTAGTAGACCGACTGGTAGTTCCAGCACGTCATCGGGTTGTAGACCTCGACCGCGTTCTGCCCGACCAGGCCGAGGATGTCGTCGTTCGGGTCGGTGTAGGTGATGTCACCGGTCACCCAGACCGTGCCCGCCGATGCGATCGTCATGTGCCCCGAGAACCTGCCACTGACGAAGACGTCGCCGGCGGTGCAGCTGTAGACGGAGGACGCCGTCCCGGGTGTCGAGTCGGTGCCGATCCACTCGTTCGACGTCGGGTAGCCGACCCCGTTGCTGAACGTCTGGTTGTCGCTGTAGCTGACCGAGTTGCCACTGACGGTCACCTTGGTCGTGCAGTAGGTGTTGGTGTAGCGCTGGGGGTACGACGAGCCCCAGTAGTTCGGGTCGGACTTCGTGGTGGGCACGCCCTGCACGTACATGAGGTTCGTCGGGAGCGTCGGGATAGTCGCACCGCTCGCGCTCTGGAGCGCGGCGCTGCTGCCACAGAGTGCATCCGCTGCCGCCGTGTCCGAGGAGTGGCTCGTCGCGGTCACCTGCGTGAACCGCGTCCACGGGGACCAGATCGTCATGGTGCCACCACTGTTGAACTGCACCTTCGTCGGTCCGGTGTACAGGCACCCGGGGCGCGGGACGGTCGTCGGCAGGTCCGTGCGGGCCTCCTGGGCCATGTTCGTGTTGAGGGACGGCAAGCCGAGGTAGGCGGCTGCACTCGGCTGGCCGCCGTTGTACTTCGGCTTCGTCGTGCAGCCGCTCGGCGCGAGCACCGTGCCGCTGTGGTCCTCGACGGAGGAGTTGAAGGTCGACCCGCAGGCGGTGAAGTCGTCGTCGGAGCGGATGGCACCGTTGAGCACGTCGCCACTGGCGAACTGCACGGGGTCGCAGGTCCTGCTCGTCGCCTGCCACTGGTAGTCGTTCGTGCAGTTGTCGCCCGTGATGTCGTTGTCCGCTGACTCGTACTGCGTGAAGTACAGGTAGTTGATGAAGCCGTCGCCGCGGAGGTCCGCCACGAGCGACCGGGTCTTCGTCCCGCTCTTGCCCGTCACCCGAACACGGAGGAAGCCCTGCGACGCGTACTTCGAGTTGTCGACCTCGTAGCGGAAGAACTCGTCGGTCGTTCCGACCACCGGAGCCCACGTCGAACCGCTGCTCGTGAACGCGACGTTGCCGTTGTCGCCCTGGAACACCGAGCCGCTGTCCTTGCTGAACTGCGCGTCCTTGTTGCCGTACGTCGCGTAGCCGTTGTCGTTCGAGATCTTCGCCTGGTAGTCCGCGAGCCCCGCGTACGCTGCCGCCGCCGCGTTCTGGTAGTTGCGGTCGTTCCCGGACTTGAGCGACCCGGCCGTCGAGAGAGCGACCATCGCGGCGACGATCATCGTGACGATCATGCCGAAGATGATGACGTTGGCGAGGACGAACCCCTGCTCGTCACCGCGGTCGACGCTCCGCATCACGCGGACGATGCGGTTCATCATGGTGCCGGGCTCGCAGTGCTCGTGCTGTACCCGACGTTGAACAGGTACAGGGTGTTCTGGATGTGGGTGTTCGAGGCGGTGCCGGCCTTGGTGGAGCCGAGCTCGAGGTTCACCTGGATCGCGCGGACCGCACTGGGGTTCGCCATCGGACTCGCGATCTTCGCACCGCTCGCGTCGAGGTACGTGAAGAGGTCCGTGCCGTCGCTCGTCGGCGACGCGATGGGACCTCCCAGCGTGACCGTCCGTGCGGCCGCGCCGGTGGTCGTGAAGCTGTAGTAGCCCTTGGCATCGGCCGAGCCGTCCCACTGCTTCTCGATCAGGTTGCCCGTCACGGTGTCGATCTTGAACTCGACGTACTCCGGCTGGTCCACCGTGCCGTTCGTCAGGTTGACGTACGAGTAGAAGGCGAGGTCTGTCGCCGTTGCGGTGGTGATCGCGTTCGCGTACGTGCCGTCCGGCTTCGGCAGGACCGTCGCGGCGTGGATGTACTGGGTCAGCGCGTTCATGACGTTGGACGCCTGCCGCGTGTTCGTCTCGGCCGTGCTGCCCGTCTTGCTCGCGTGCAGCGATGCGGCGAAGAAGCCGCCGACCGCGGTGAGGACGATCATCGAGACGGACACGGCGACGATGAGCTCGATCAGGGTGATGCCGCGCTGACCGCGGTGGAGCTGCCGGATGTCGCCGATCACTTCGTCTGTCCTCGCGGGTCGACGAGCACGGTGTTGCCGGTGACCGAACCGGGCGTGACGTTCTTGATGTTCGCGCCAGCGACGGTGCCGGTCACAGCACCGGACGCTCCCGATGTCGTGGAGATCGACCAGGTCCCGAAGGGCAACGCGAGCGTTGCGGTCGAACTCGTGGTCTTCGGGAAGTTCAGCGTCATGCCGGCCGAGCACCCGGGATCGTCGGCGGTGGTTCTCGACGCCGTCGTCGCCCTGAGGTACGAGCCGCTCGCGACCGACACCTGGATGACGCCGAGTGCCACGTTCTGCGGAGGCGACACGGTCTGCCCTGGGCTGACGCTGACGACCGGCACCGGCACACTGGTCCCGACGGCGCCTGCCGAGGTCGGGGTCGTCCACTTCGTCGGGTTGGTGTCGATGCAGCTGCTCGCACCCGAGCTGCTGTTGAACGTCCCCCCGTACATCTGGTAGCCGTCGGAGAAGGGGAAGACGTTCATCGACACCTTCGTCGACGACGTCACGGTGGCGCTGGTCGACCACGGGGTCATCGTGTCGAGGCCGCCGGAGTTGCTCGACAGGGTCGTCGTCATGTTCGTCGCCATGGTTGCGCTGTACGTCTGCGCGTAGTTGACGGGGATCGTCGCGGCTTGGTCGTACGAGATCGGTTGATACGCACTCGCGCCTGCGATGACGGGGATGGTCCAGGTGGACGTCGCAGCCTGGTTGGAATCGATCCCCCCGGTCGTGCTCGCGGTCAGCGTGTACGTGCCCGGCTGCACGTCCGTTGCGTACCAGCAGCCCGCCGCGTCGGTCGTGGTGGGGGCGGTGGTGATCGCCGCGCCGGTTCCCCCGCTCACGGGCGCCGCCGACACGCTGACGCCCGCGTTCGCCGCGCCAGCAGCGTCCCTGACGGAGACGATGATCGTTCCATCACCGGGATCGGTGACAGCGTCGGACGGCGCGATGGCCGAGGTCACGGTCGTCGACAGCTTGCCGGGGCCATGCGGGTTGTTCCAGCTGACCGTCTCGGCGACGCTCTTGTACGCCAACGTGCCGTTGCTCGATCCGCAGGCTCCGGTGGCACCGTCACTCTGGACCCAGTTGGCGGTGCGCGTGACGGTGTACGTGACACCGCCGATGCTCTTGGTGGTGGAGGCGCTCAGGACGCTGAAGATGCCGTTCGTCGTCGCCGCGGCGGTCTGTCGCATCGTGTCGATGTCCTGCGACGCGAGCGACACGGCCATGTCCCGGCCGCGGCTCGCTTGCGTGGTCTGCAGGGAGTTCGTGATGCCGTAGGCGAGGCCCACGCTGATGATCGCGAAGACCATCATCGCGACCATGACCTCGATGACCGTGAAGCCCTCCTCGCGGCCGGTCAGCGCGCGGTTGAGGACGCGGCGCAGGTGTCGCATTGCGCGTCCTTTCCGGCGGAAGGGAATGGGATTCGGGATTCAGGCAGGAGCCCACACCGGCGCGTGTCGGCGTGGGCTCCTGGTGAGACGATCAGCAGCCGCTGGGCACCGTGGCGGTCTTCGTGACGCCCTTTGAGTCGGTCGCGTAGAAGTACGTACCGTTCACGCTCTGTCCGATGACGCAGAAGGAGCTGTTGTTCGAACCAGCGGTGTACTTGAGGGACTGGGTGTTCGCCGAGACGGTCACGCCGGCTCCGGCCCAGCTCTGCGTTGTCGTTCCACTTCCGGTGGACGGCGCGGGAGTTGCCGTGGTGTTGGCCTTCAGGTCCGCCTGCGTCGCGGGGAACGCGCCGAGGTCCGTCTGCAGGCTGACGATCGCGGTCTTCGCGTTCGACACGTCGGACTGGGTACCGCTGTCCTGCGCGTTGTGCTGCACCCCCAGGTACACGGGAATCGCGATCGCGGCGAGGATGCCGATGATGATCACGACGACGAGGAGCTCGATCAGGGTGAAGCCCTTCTCGTTCTCCTCGAGCAGGTTCTGCCGGCGAGCGTTGAGCTTGCCCATGAGGCGGAAGTACATGAGATTTCCATTCTTTCGGGAATGTGAGGGGAGAATTGGATCCGGCGTGTGCTCGCCGCCGGAGACCAGCGTATTCAGGGCACTCGCTCGGGAGAATCCCGAGAACGGGGGTGATCGGGCAAGCGAAATGCCCCCAGAACCGGGGGCAGTTCGCGGGCGAACCACCCCCGCACGGGGGCATTCCGGTCAGATTCAGTGGATGAGCGTGGTGATCTGGAAGATCGGCAGGTACAGCGCGACGATCATCCCGCCGACCACGACGCCGAGGAACGCGATGAGCAGCGGCTCGATCAAGGAGGTCAGGGCTTCGGTGGTCGACTCGACCTCGGCGTCGTAGAACACCGCGATCTTCTCGAGCATGACCTCCATGGAACCGGCGTCCTCGCCGACCGCGACCATTTGACTCACCATTTGCGGAAAGACACTCTCCCGCGCCAGTGGAGCGGCGATCGATTCACCTTTTCGGACGGATTCGGCGACGCGGTCCAGGGCCTTTTCCACCACGAAGTTGTTCGACACTTCGCCGACGATCTTCAACGCTTGCAGGATGGGCACGCCGGCGCCGATCATGTTCGCGAAATTGCGGGCGAACCGGGCGATCACGATCTTGGTGCTCAATTGCCCGAACACCGGCAACTTGAGCCGGATCGGGTCGAGGAACCCACGCACCCGGTCGGTGTTCTTGTTGGCGCGGTACCAGAGCCATCCGACGATGATCAGCACCGCCAGGACCGGCCCAAGCCAGACCATGGCATGCGATGCGTACACGAGCATCATCGTCGGCAACGGGAGCTTGCCGCCGAGACTCGCGAACATGTTCTGGAAGATCGGCACGATGAAGATGAGCATGATCACGACGCTGGCCAGCGACATGATCAGCACGACGGTCGGGTAGGTCATCGCGGACTTGATCGTCGAGCGGAGCTTGTGCTCCTTCTCGAAGTTCATCGCGATCGAGTCCATCGCCTGGTCGAGGAACCCGCCGGTCTCACCCGCACGGATCATGTTGATCATGATCGGCGGGAACTCGACGGGGTACTTCGACACGGCGTCCGAGAACGAGACGCCCTGCTCGACCTCGTCGCGGACCTTGCCGAGGATCTCCTTGAGCTTCTTCGACTCGGTCTGGTCGGCCAGGATCGTCAGTGCGCGGAGCAGCGACAGGCCGGACGAGAGCATGGTGGACGCCTGACGCGCCATGATGGCGAGGTCCTTGAGCCCGACGCCCTTCTGGAACCCCGGGATCTTGATCTCGGCCTGGAGGCCCGTGCCCGGCTTGGCCTCGTCGAGCGCGATCGGCGAGATGCCCATGGTGCGGAGCCTCGCGACGGCGGCACCCTCACTCGCGGCGTCGAGCTTGCCCTTGACGAGCTTGCCTGCGGTGTCACGCCCGCGGTAGTCGAACGCGAGGGTCATCAGTAGCCTCCCGAGTACTTGTCGCCGAAGTCGATCTCGCTCGCGGCGATGGCGGCGGCGGACGAGTCGGACGGTGACTCGACGCGCTGGACGAGGCGACCGAAGCCCTCTTCGTCGTGCACCTTCTCGAGCGCGGCCCGGCGCGTGATGGTGCCCACGTTGACGAGTTCGGCGAGGTCCTGGTCCATCGTGTGCATGCCGGCGTCACCGCCGGCCTGCATGGCCGAGACGATCTGGTACGTCTTGCCCTCACGCACGAGGTTCGCGATGGCGGGCGTGGTCACCATGACCTCGGTCGCCACGACGCGGCCCGAGCCGTTCGCCTTGGGCACGAGGGTCTGGCAGACGACACCCTGCAGGGTCGCGGCGAGCTGGGTCCGGATCTGCCCCTGCTGGTGCGGCGGGAAGACGTCGATGACACGGTCGATGGTGCCGGGCGCACTCTGCGTGTGCAGGGTCGCGAACACCAGGTGGCCAGTCTCGGCCGCGGTGAGCGCGACCGAGATGGTCTCGAGGTCGCGGAGCTCGCCGATGAGGATGACGTCCGGGTCCTGGCGGAGCACGTGCTTGAGCGCCTGCGCGAACGAGTGGGTGTCGGCCCCGACCTCGCGCTGGTTGATGATCGCCTTCTTGTGCTCGTGCATGAACTCGATCGGGTCCTCGACCGTCACGATGTGGTCGGCGCGGGTCTCGTTGACGAGGTCGATGAGCGCGGCGAGGGTCGTCGACTTGCCGGACCCCGTCGGGCCGGTGACGAGCACGAGCCCACGGGGCAACTTGGCGAACTCGCCGATGTGCTCCGGGATGCCCAGCTGCTTGAGGCTCTTGATCCTGGTGGGGATGATGCGGAAGGCCGCGCCCCAGTTCCCGCGCTGCTGGTAGAAGTTCACGCGGAACCGCGACTCGGTCGACAGCGAGTACGCGAAGTCGAGTTCCTGCTCCGACTCGAACTGCCGCAGCTGCTCCGGGCTGAGCAGTGTCGTGAGCGCGTTGATGACCTTGTCGCGCGACCACGGGCCTCCCGGCACGGCGGGACGGAGCGAACCGTCGACGCGCACGGTCGGTGCCGCGTCCGCGGTGACGTGGAGGTCCGACGCGCCCTGGTACACGACCTGCGACAGGGCGACGACGAGGTCCGGGTCGGCGACCTCACGCGCGTGTCGCGTGTACTCGATGACGACCGCGTCGTCGTCGGTGGGGACCGCCGCGGCGACGTGCGCGGCGGGCGCCGGCACGAACGCAGGGGTCGGGAGGACCGTGGTCGGCGGGGCGGGTTGTACCGGCACCTTGGCGGTCGCGACCTCGGACGGAGCGGCGTACGCGACGGAGGAGGCGACGGGGTACTGCGGTGCCGGCGGTGTCGCCGGGACGCTGCCGTCGGGCGAGGCGTACACCGGCTCCGAGTACGGGGACGACACCGGCGCCGTACTCGCCGCGGCCCACGCAGCGTCGTCCGACAGGTCGAACACACGCCCGGTGCCTGCGACGACCGGCTGCTGGCCGGTCTCCGCGAGCCGCGCCGCGCGCCGTCCACCGACGACGTTGCCCGCGGAGCCGGGATGCCATCCGGCGACGGGCTCGTCCGAGCCGGCACCGAGGTCGTAGACCGAATCACTCATGCGATGACCTGTTCGTTCGTTCTCTGGGCTACGCGACGACGCGCAGGATCTCCTCGACGCTGGTGAGGCCGAGCTTGACCTTCTCCCAGCCGTCCTGGCGGAGCGTGAGCATGCCCTGGGCCTGGGCGACCCGGCTGATCTCCACGCTCGAACTGCGGGAGACGGCGAGGCGCTCGATCTCCTCGGAGACCGTCATGACCTCGTGCAGGGCGATGCGGCCGCGGTACCCGGTGTTCGAGCACACGGCGCAGCCGACCGGTGCGTACACGGTCGGCAGGGGCTGCGCCACGTCGTCGATGAAGCGGAGGTCCCGGAGTCGCTCCATGGTGTGGTTCGCCGGTGCCTTGCAGCGGTCGCAGAGCTTGCGGGCGAGGCGCTGCGCGACGACGCAGTCGAGGGCAGAGCCGACGAGGAACGGCTCGATGCCCATCTCGGTGAGGCGGGTGACCGCGCTCGGGGCGTCGTTCGTGTGGAGGGTCGAGAGCACGAGGTGCCCGGTGAGCGAGGCCTCGATGGCGATCTGGGCCGTCTCGTGGTCGCGGATCTCACCGAGCAGGACCACGTCGGGGTCGGACCGGAGGATGCTCCGCAGCGCCGAGGCGAAGGTCAGGCCCGCCTTCGGGTTGACCTGCACCTGGTTGACGCCCGGCATCCGGTACTCCACCGGGTCCTCGACGGTGATGACGTTGATCTCGGGCTTCGCGACGGCGTTCAACGTCGTGTACAGCGTGGTCGACTTGCCGGAACCCGTCGGGCCCGTGACGAGGATCATGCCGTACGGCTTGGAGTAGGAGCGCTTGTAGGCCTCGGCGTTGCGCTCGAGCAGGTTGAGGTCGCGCAGGGACATCGAGGTGTTCGAGTTGTCGAGGATCCGCATGACGACCTTCTCGCCCCACACGGTGGGGAGCGTCGCGACGCGGAGGTCGATCTGCCGGCCGCCGTGCCGCACGGACATGCGGCCGTCCTGCGGCTTCCGTCGCTCGGCGATGTCGATGTCGCTCATGATCTTGAGCCGACTGATGACACCGTTCTGGATGTTCTTCGGCGCCGGCGTCATCTCGTGCAGCACGCCGTCGATGCGGTAGCGGACCCGGACGTCGTGCTCGCCGGGCTCGATGTGGATGTCGGACGCGTGGTCCTGGATCGCCTGCGACACGAGCAGGTTCACGAACCGGACGATCGGGACGTCGTCGAGGCCGCCGTCGCCGATGTCGACCTGCTCGTCGTGGTGCACACCAGCTTCCTCCTCGAGCGAGGAGGTCAGGTCGTTGAGTTCGTCGTCCGCACGGAGGTACCGGTCGAGTGCGGCGACCATGTCGCGCTCGTCCACCTGCAGCGGCTTGATGACCCGACCGGACGCGGCACGGGCGTCGTCGAGGGCGAGCACGTTCGCGGGGTTCACCATCGCGAGGACGAGGGCCTCGCCCTCGAACCCGACGCCGAGGATCCCGTGCCGTCGACACAGGGCGGCCGGGAGCATGGACACCGCGGTGCCGTCGACGGGGTAGTCGGTGAGCGGCACGGACTTCGAGTTGTTCGACGCTGCACGCGCCGTGACGAACTGGGCCTCGCTCACGACGCCCTGGTCGACGAGGGACCGGATCGCCCGCTCGTCCACCTGCTCGTCGCCGGTGAGGGTGTCGAGGTGCTCGATCGGCAGCGCGCCGTTGAGGATGAGGATCTCCGAGAGGGTCGCCATGGCGCTCCTCACCTCCTTGTTCTCGCACGATCAGGGGACGCGGCACGGCAGGGATGACCGAGACCTCGTCGATGCGGCCGGAACGCGATGCGGATCAGACCCGGGACGCCGCGTTCTCGGACGTTGACCCACGCTAATTCGTGCGCATGATCCGGGCGCAGTCCCAGAAAGAGGGGGGACCGCGCTGGATCAGAACAGCGCTGCGTGGCTGACGGTCGTGCGCGCCCGTACGAACCCCATCCGCTCGTAGAGGCCGAGCGCCCCGGAGGGGTTCTCCGCGTCGACGTCGAGCACGACGTGGTCGAGGCCGGCCCGCTGGGCTGCCCGCATGGTCGCGCCGAGCACGAGCGGGGCGAGTCCCCGCCCTCGGTGGTCGCGCACGACCCCCACGTAGTCGACGTAGGCGTGCGATCCGCCCCGGGCCGCGAAGGCGTCGGGATCGACCTCGGTGACCGAGAACGCGACCACGGCTCCCGACCCGTCGACGACGACGTACGAGAGGTCGAAGCGGAAGGTGTCCTCGTGGAACCGGCGCGCCCAGTCCTCGGCCGGGGTCGACTGCGATCCCCAGTGGTCGCGGAAGGCGTCGTTCCGGGCGATGCGGATCGCCTCGACGTCGGACTCGACGGACGGCCGGAGCACGAACCCGTCCGGGACGGCGCGCTCGGGGATCGGATCGGCGAGGTCACGTTCGAGCTCGAGCCAGTACCGGAGCGGCACGAGACCGGCGCGTGCGGCGAGGCGCAGCGGTCCCGAGCCCTCGGCCGCGGCGAGTTCGAGCATGCCCGGCACCGTGAGCTCCGAGGCCGCGAGGAGCTGCCGACCGCGACCGAGTTGCCAGGCGAGGACGCGTCGGCCGATCCCCTGCCCGCGGACGTCGGGGTGCACGGCGCCGAGGAGCAGGACGCGGAGCATGGTCTCGCGTCCGGGGACCGCGAGGTCGAGCGCTGCAGCCATGACATGCCCACCAGCATCGACGCCGACGAGGCCGTCCCGCTGCGGATCGACGCCACTTGTGGAGAACCAGTGGGCGATCTCGCCTCGGGAGGGCCGCCACGTCGGGGCGTCGACCGCGGCAGCGGCGACGATGAGCTGGTGCACGGCCTCGAGGTCACGCTGCTCGAGCGGCCGGAACGACAGCCCGGCGATCGACGTGGGCAGCGACAGGGCCGCCGGAGCGGTCACCCGCTCGGCGAGGGACGTGGTGCTCGTGCTCATGCCGCCAGTCTCCCAGGAACCGTCCGTCCGGCTCGGCGGGGATCTCGACGGGCACAGCGCCGGTGTCGCAAGATGGACCATGGACATCACGAGCGTGACCGTCGGGCTCCCCGTCACCGACATCGAGGCGTCGTGCCTCTGGTACGGCGCGGTGTTCGAGCGCGCCGAGCCCGACCTCGAGCCCGCCGACGGCGTCGCCGAGTACGAGGTCAGCGGCATCTGGATCCAGCTGTACGAGGACGAGCACGCCGAGGAGCAGTGCGTGGCCGTCCGGTTCGGCGTCGATGACGTCGCCGCCCAGCACGCGCGGATCGGCGCCCTCGGCATCGACGTCGGCCCGATCGCCCGGGTCCCCGGCGCCGTCGAGTACTTCGACTTCCGCGATCCCGACGGCAACGTGTTGAGCCTCTACTCGCTCATCGACGAGACGGGTCGTGACGAGTCCGGGCGCGACAGCGACGCCGGTCGCGCGCCCGGCAAGGGCTGACGCCGGTCGGGAGGCACGGGGCGGCCGCCCACCGCCCCTCCCGGCCGCGGCCGGCCACAGAGCACCGGCGAGATCGCAGTGGTTGTCGCTCCGACCCCGGTCGGAACGGCGACGACTGCGATCTCCCGAAGGGACCGGAGGACCGGGGAACGCGGAAGGGCCCCGCACCGATGATCGGTGCGGGGCCCTTCGTGGTCACCTGACTCAGTTGTAGGTACCCGGCGTGAAGTCGTCCGACGAGAAGCTGTCGAAGTCGACGAAGCTCAGGTCGGCGTCCGAGAACGAGGAGTCGTCGGCGAAGATGCGGTTGGGGTACCGCTCCGCCTTGGCTTCCTCGGTGGCCTGGACGTCCACGTTCCGGTACCGGCTGAGGCCCGTCCCCGCGGGGATGAGCTTGCCGATGATGACGTTCTCCTTGAGACCGACGAGCTGGTCCTGCTTGCCCTCCATGGCCGCCTGCGTCAGGACGCGGGTGGTCTCCTGGAAGGACGCGGCGGACAGCCACGACTCGGTCGCGAGGGACGCCTTGGTGATGCCCATGACCTCCTGGCGGGCGGAAGCGGTCTTCTTGCCCTCCTGGAGCGCCGCACGGTTGATCTCGTTGTACCGCGAACGGTCGACGAGCTCACCCGGGAGCAGCTCGGTGTCGGCGTGGTCGACGACCGTCACCTTGCGGAGCATCTGGCGGACGATGACCTCGATGTGCTTGTCGTGGATCGGCACACCCTGCGAGCGGTACACGTCCTGCACGCCGCCCACCAGGTGCTTCTGCACCTCGCGGACACCCTTGACCCGGAGGACCTCCTTCGGGTCGACCGTGCCGGCGATGAACTGCTCGCCGAGCTCGACGTGCTGGCCGTCCTCGACGAGGAGGGTCGCACGCTTGAGCACCGGGTAGACGAACGGCTCGTCACCGTTGTCCGGCGTCAGGATGACCCGACGCTGCTTGTCCGTGTCCTCGATCGTCACGCGACCGGCGGCCTCCGCGATGGGCGACGCACCCTTCGGGGTGCGGGCCTCGAAGAGCTCCGTCACGCGGGGCAGACCCTGCGTGATGTCGTCCGCCGACGCCGAACCACCCGTGTGGAACGTGCGCATCGTGAGCTGCGTGCCGGGCTCGCCGATCGACTGGGCCGCGATGATGCCGACGGCCTCGCCGATGTCCACCAGGTTGCCCGTGGCGAGCGAGCGGCCGTAGCACTTCGCGCAGACCCCGACCGCCGACTCGCACGTCAGGACCGAGCGCACCTTGATGCTCTCGACACCCGCCGCGACGAGCTTGTCGATGAGGACGTCACCGACGTCCTCACCGGCCTCGGCGAGGACCGTGCCCTGCTCGTCCGTGACCGCGGTCGCGAGCGTGCGGGAGTACACGGTGTTCTCGACCGTGGCGTCGCGGTGCATCGTGCCGTCCGCGTCCTTGGTCGCGATCGGCAGCTCGAGCCCACGCGTCGTCCCGCAGTCGTCCTCACGGATGATGACGTCCTGCGACACGTCGACGAGACGACGGGTGAGGTACCCGGAGTCCGCCGTGCGGAGCGCGGTGTCGGCGAGGCCCTTGCGGGCACCGTGCGTGGCGATGAAGTACTCCGCCACGGTCAGGCCCTCCCGGTAGGAGTTGATGATCGGGCGGGCGATGATCTCGCCCTTCGGGTTGTTCACCAGACCACGCATACCGGCGATGTTCCGGACCTGGAGCCAGTTACCACGAGCACCCGAGGACACCATGCGGTTGATGGTGTTGTCCTTCGGGAAGTTGTCGCGCATCTCCTGCGCGATCTCGTTCGTGGCTTCGGTCCAGATCTTGATCAGGTCCGCGCGACGCTCGGCGTCGGTGATCAGACCCTTGTCGAACTCGCCCTGGACCTTCGCCGCCTGCGTCTCGTAGCCGGCGATGATCTCCTTCTTGCGGGGCGGGGTCACGACGTCCGACAGCGCCACCGTGACGCCCGAGCGGGTGCCCCAGTAGAAGCCGGCGTCCTTGATCCGGTCGAGCGCCGCAGCGACCTCGACCTTGGGGTACCGCTCCGCGAGGTCGTTCACGATCGACGACAGGGTGCCCTTGTCCGCGACCTTCTGGACGAACGGGTAGTCCGCCGGGAGGGTCTCGTTGAAGAGCGCGCGACCGAGGGTCGTCTCGAGGATGAACGGCTGACCGGCCTCGAAGCCCTCGGGGGCCTCGCCCTCGGCGAAGTGGAGGTCCGACATGCGGATCTTCACGAGCGCGTTCAGGTGCAGCGAGCCCTGGTCCTTCGCGAGGATCGCCTCGGCGACGGACGAGAACGCTCGGCCCTCGCCGACGGCACCCTCGGTGACGGTCGTCAGGTGGTGCAGACCGATGATCATGTCCTGCGCGGGCAGGGTCACCGGGCGGCCGTCCGACGGCTTGAGGATGTTGTTCGAGGCGAGCATCAGGATGCGGGCCTCGGCCTGGGCCTCGACCGACAGCGGCAGGTGCACGGCCATCTGGTCACCGTCGAAGTCCGCGTTGAACGCGGCACACACGAGCGGGTGGAGCTGGATCGCCTTGCCCTCGACGAGCTGCGGCTCGAAGGCCTGGATGCCGAGGCGGTGCAGCGTGGGCGCGCGGTTGAGCAGCACGGGGCGCTCGCGGATGATCTCCTCGAGGACGTCCCACACCTGCGCGCGCGACCGCTCGACCATGCGCTTGGCGGCCTTGATGTTCTGTGCGTGCGACAGGTCGATCAGGCGCTTGATGACGAACGGCTTGAACAGCTCGAGCGCCATCTGCTTCGGGAGACCGCACTGGTGGAGCTTGAGCTGCGGGCCCACGATGATGACCGAACGACCGGAGTAGTCGACGCGCTTGCCGAGCAGGTTCTGGCGGAAACGACCCTGCTTGCCCTTGAGCATGTCGCTGAGGGACTTGAGGGCGCGGTTGCCGGTACCCGTGACCGGACGACCACGGCGACCGTTGTCGAACAGCGCGTCCACGGCCTCCTGCAGCATGCGCTTCTCGTTGTTCACGATGATCTCGGGGGCACCGAGGTCGAGCAGGCGGCGGAGACGGTTGTTGCGGTTGATCACACGACGGTAGAGGTCGTTGAGGTCACTCGTGGCGAAGCGGCCACCGTCGAGCTGCACCATCGGGCGCAGCTCCGGCGGGATCACCGGCACGACGTCGAGGACCATCGCCGCCGGCGAGTTGCCGGTGATGAGGAAGGAGTTCACGACGCGGAGACGCTTGATCGCGCGGATCTTCTTCTGGCCCTTGCCCTCGGCGATCTGCAGGTGCAGCGCCTCGGCCTCGGCGTTCAGGTCGAAGCCCTCGAGCCGGAGCTTGATCGCCTCGGCGCCCATGTAGGCGTCGAAGTAGATCCCGTACCGGTCCTGGAGCTCGTGGAACACGGCGTCCTCGGGCTTGAGGTCGCCGACCTTGAGGTTGCGGAAGTCCTCCCACACCCGCTCGAGGCGCGTGATGTCCTCGTCGAAGGACTTGCGGACCTGCGACATCTCCTTCTCGGCGCCGTCCTTGGTGCGACGCTTCTGGTCGCTCTTGGCGCCCTCTTCCTCGAGCGCCGCGAGGTCGTCCTCGAGCTTCTTGAGGCGGTCGGCGATGATCGAGTCGCGCTGGTTCTCGAGGTTCTTGATCTCGAGGCGCATCTCGTTCTCGAGGCCGGGCATGTCGGCGTGACGGCCCTCCTCGTCGATGTCGATGATCATGTACGCCGCGAAGTAGATGACCTTCTCGAGGTCCTTCGGCGCCATGTCGAGCAGGTACCCGAGGCGCGACGGGACGCCCTTGAAGTACCAGATGTGCGTGACGGGCGCGGCGAGCTCGATGTGGCCCATGCGGTCACGGCGGACCGAGGACTTGGTGACCTCGACACCGCAGCGCTCGCAGACGATGCCCTTGAACCGGACCCGCTTGTACTTGCCGCAGGCGCACTCCCAGTCGCGGGACGGACCGAAGATCTGCTCGCCGAACAGACCGTCCTTCTCGGGCTTGAGGGTGCGGTAGTTGATGGTCTCCGGCTTCTTGACCTCGCCGTACGACCACTGACGGATGTCGTCGGCCGTGGCGAGGCCGATCCGCAGTGCGTCAAAGGAAGTTGCTTCGAGCAATGTTCTTCTCTCTTGCTGGATCTGACGTGTGTCGGGCGGGATCAGATGTCGTCGATCGTGGACGACTCGAACCGCGAGGAGATGTTGATGCCGAGCTCTTCAGCGGCGCGGAAGACCTCGTCGTCCGTGTCGCGGAGGCTGACCGCGGTGCCGTCGGCCGAGAGGACCTCGACGTTCAGGCAGAGCGACTGCATCTCCTTCATGAGGACCTTGAAGCTCTCCGGGATGCCGGGCTCCTGGATGTTCTCGCCCTTGACGATCGCCTCGTACACCTTGACGCGGCCGAGGATGTCGTCGGACTTGATCGTGAGGAGCTCCTGGAGGGCGTACGCGGCGCCGTAGGCCTCGAGGGCCCAGACCTCCATCTCGCCGAAGCGCTGACCACCGAACTGCGCCTTCCCACCCAGCGGCTGCTGCGTGATCATCGAGTACGGACCGGTCGAGCGGGCGTGGATCTTGTCGTCCACCAGGTGGTGCAGCTTCAGGATGTACATGTAGCCGACCGAGACGGGCTCCGGGAACGGCTCGCCGGAGCGACCGTCGAAGAGCTGCGCCTTGCCCGAGGAGCCGATCAGCCGCTCGCCGTCGCGGTTCGGGAGGGTCGAGTCGAGGAGTCCCTCGATCTCGCGCTCCGCCGCGCCGTCGAACACCGGGGTCGCGACCTTCGTGCCCGGAGCCGCGGTGCGCGCGGCCTCCGGCAGGTTCTCGGCCCACTCCTGGATGCCCTCGACGTTCCAGCCCTGCTTGGCGAGCCACCCGAGGTGGATCTCGAGGACCTGGCCGAAGTTCATGCGGCCGGGGACACCGAGCGGGTTGAGGACGATGTCCACCGGCGTGCCGTCGGCGAGGAACGGCATGTCCTCGACCGGGAGGATCGTCGAGATGACGCCCTTGTTCCCGTGGCGGCCGGCGAGCTTGTCACCCGCGGTGATCTTGCGCTTCTGGGCGATGTAGACGACCACGCGCTGGTTGACGCCCGAGCCGAGCTCGTCGTCGCCGTCCTGCGCGTCGAACACCTTGACGCCGATGATCGTGCCCTCTTCACCGTGCGGCACCTTGAGCGAGGTGTCACGGACCTCGCGCGACTTCTCGTTGAAGATCGCGCGGAGCAGGCGCTCCTCGGCGCTGAGCTCGGTCTCGCCCTTCGGCGTGACCTTGCCGACCAGGATGTCGCCGGGGCGGACCTCGGCACCGATGCGGATGATGCCGCGCTCGTCGAGGTCGGCCAGGAGGTCCGGGCTGACGTTCGGCAGGTCGCGGGTGATCTCCTCCTTGCCCAGCTTGGTGTCGCGGGCGTCGACCTCGTACTCCTCGATGTGGATCGAGGAGAGGACGTCGTCCTTCACGAGGTTCTGCGACAGGATCATCGCGTCCTCGTAGTTGTAGCCCTCCCACGGCATGAACGCGACGAGGAGGTTCTTGCCGAGCGCGAGCTCGCCGTTCTCCGTCGCGGGGCCGTCGGCGATGACCTCGCCGGCCTCGATGCGCTCACCGGCGTTGACGATCACGCGGTGGTTGTAGCTCGTGCCCTGGTTCGAGCGGTCGAACTTGCGCAGGTAGTAGGTCTGCGTCCCGCCCTCGTCGAGCTGGACGGTGACCGCGTCGGCCGAGACCTCGGACACGACACCAGCGGCGTCGGCGGTGACGACGTCACCGGCGTCGATCGCGGTGTAGCCCTCCATGCCGGTGCCGACGAGCGGCGACTCGGAGCGGAGGAGCGGCACGGCCTGGCGCTGCATGTTCGCACCCATGAGGGCGCGGTTCGCGTCGTCGTGCTCGAGGAACGGGATGAGCGAGGTCGCGACCGACACCATCTGGCGCGGCGAGACGTCCATGTAGTCGACCTCGGCCTTGTCGACGAGCTCGACCTCGCCGCCCTTCTTGCGGACGAGCACCTTGTCGTCGACGAAGTTGAAGTCGCTCGTCAGCGGGGCGTTCGCCTGGGCGACGACGTAGTCGTCCTCTTCCGAGGCGGTGAGGTAGTCGATGTTCGTCGTGACCTGACCGTTGACCACTCGGCGGTACGGCGTCTCGATGAACCCGAAGGAGTTGATCCGGGCGAACGAGGCGAGCGAACCGATGAGGCCGATGTTCGGGCCTTCTGGGGTCTCGATCGGGCACATGCGGCCGTAGTGCGACGGGTGGACGTCGCGGACCTCGACGCCGGCACGCTCACGCGACAGACCACCCGGACCGAGGGCCGACAGACGACGCTTGTGCGTCAGGCCCGCGAGCGGGTTGTTCTGGTCCATGAACTGCGACAGCTGGCTGGTCCCGAAGAACTCCTTGATCGCGGCCACGACGGGGCGGACGTTGATCAGGGTCTGCGGCGTGATCGCCTCGATGTCCTGCGTGGTCATGCGCTCGCGGACGACGCGCTCCATGCGGGACAGACCGGTGCGGACCTGGTTCTGGATGAGCTCGCCGACGGCGCGGATGCGACGGTTGCCGAAGTGGTCGATGTCGTCGACGTCGAGGCGGAGCTGGACCGGCTCGCCGTCGCGGACGCCGTTCAGCGTCTTCTGCTCGGCGTGGAGCGCGACGAGGTACTTGATGGTCGCGACGATGTCGGCGACGGTCAGGACCGAGTCGGACAGCGGCGCGTCGATGCCGAGCTTGCGGTTGATCTTGTAGCGACCCACCTTGGCCAGGTCGTACCGCTTCGGGTTGAAGTAGAAGTTGTCGAGGAGCGCACGCGCGGCCTCGGCAGCGACCTGCTCGCCCGGACGGAGCTTGCGGTAGATGTCCTTGAGCGCCTCCTCCTTGGTGAGGATGGCGTCCTTCTCGAGGGTGGCCTCGATCGACGCGAAGCCCTTGAACTCGTCGAGGATCTCCTCGCTCGTCAGGCCGAGCGCCTTGAGGAAGACCGTGACGGACTGCTTGCGCTTGCGATCGATGCGGACGCCGACCTGGTCGCGCTTGTCGATCTCGAACTCGAGCCAGGCACCGCGCGACGGGATGACGCGAGCGGAGTAGATGTCCTTGTCGGACGTCTTCTCCTGGGCGCGCTCGAAGTACACACCGGGCGAACGGACGAGCTGCGAGACGACGACGCGCTCGGTGCCGTTGATGATGAACGTGCCGCGCTCGGTCATGAGCGGGAAGTCGCCCATGAACACGGTCTGCGTCTTGATCTCACCGGTCATGTGGTTCATGAACTCGGCGTTGACGTACAGCGGCGCGGCGTAGGTCTTGCCGCGCTCCTTGCACTCGTCGATCGAGTACTTGGGGTCCTCGAGCTCGGGGGCCGTGAACGAGAGCTGCATGGTCTCGCCCAGGTCCTCGATCGGGGAGATCTCCTCGAAGATCTCCTCGAGCCCCGAGTGGAGCGCGAGGTCCGTGCGACCCTGCTCCTGCCCCTCGGCGAGGCGGGCCTTCCAGGTGTCGTTGCCGACGAGCCAGTCGAAGCTCTCGGTCTGGAGGGCGAGGAGATCGGGGACGGTGAGCGTGTCCTTGATCTTGGCGAACGAGAGCCGCTGGTGAGCGCGGCCGTTCTTGGGTGAGTTGGTGGATGCGTTGGGCGCAGCAGCCAAGGGGGTAACCTCCGGATGGCCCCGTCGGGCCGATACTGACGGGCAGTATGTAGGTGGATGGACTGATCGCTCGGCGACCCCGGGTGGGCACCCCGCACCGTGTCGGACCTGGGTCCGATGAGTCGGTGTGGGATGATCAGGCGAGCTGCTCCGTCACCCCCGCCGCCATATACGGGGTAGAGCCGGAGCGCTGCACCAGGGGCCTTGGTCGACCGCAATATGACGACACCGATGCCAGGGAGCGCGAACCTCTATCATAGGTCGCCGGTTTCGGTGCTGTCCAGTCCGTAGTTGACCGGAATCCGCACCGGAGTGTATAAGCGGGCAGCGCCTCCCGGCATTCCCACTGCCAGGAGGCGCTGCCCGCGTCCGTCAGTCGGGGCGCGCGTCCTCAGATGTTGAGGCCCGACATGTCCGGGTAGCGGTCGCCCGCGGCCGGCTCGAGCCGGTCGAGCGCGGCCATCTGCTCGGGCGTCAGCACGAGGTCGTCGGCCGCGAGGTTCTCCTCGAGCCGCTCGATGCGCTTCGTCCCGGGGATGGGCGCCATGTCGTCGCCCTTGGCGAGCACCCACGCGAGCGCGATCTGCGCCGGGGTCGCGTCGACCTCGCGGGCGATGCGCTCGACCTCGTCGACGATCGCCAGGTTCTGCTGGAGCGCCTCGCCCTGGAACCGCGGGTTGTTCCGACGGAAGTCGTCGGCGTCGAGCTTCGAGGGGTCACGGAGCGCGCCGGTGAGGAACCCGCGGCCGAGCGGCGAGTACGGCACGAAGCCGATGCCGAGTTCGCGGAGGACGGGGATGACGGCCTCCTCCGGGTCCCGCGTCCACAGCGAGTACTCCGACTGCACGGCGGTGACCGGGTGCACGGCGTGCGCGGCTCGGATCCGCTCGGGCGCCGCCTCGGACAGGCCGTAGTGCAGGATCTTGCCCTGCTCGATGAGCTCCGCGAACGCGCCGACCGTGTCCTCGATCGGAGTGTCCGGGTCCATGCGGTGCTGGTAGTAGAGGTCGATGTGGTCGGTGCCGAGGCGCTGCAGCGAGCCCTCGACGGCGATGCGGATGTTCTCGGGGCTGCCGTCCGTGCCGCGCTGGCCGTCGCCGCGGTGCCGGATGTTGCCGCCCTTCGTGGCGATGACGACCTCGTCGCGGTGCTCGCGGAGGGCCGCGCCGACGAGTTCCTCGTTCGTGTAGGGGCCGTAGATCTCGGCGGTGTCGAAGAACGTGACGCCGAGTTCGACGGCGCGGTGGATCGTGGCGGTCGACGCGGCGTCGTCGGCGGCGGCACCGGAGTAGAAGGCGCTCATGCCCATGCAGCCGAGACCGAGTCGGCCGACGTCGAGGGTTCCGAGGGTGACGTGACGCATGCGGGTGCTCCTGTCGGGTCGGGGTGGGGGGACGAGCGGAGGCTACGCTCCGCACCTGTCTCTTATACACATCTC
>NZ_QKTQ01000030.1:0-3739 GCF_003234875.1 Curtobacterium sp. MCBD17_028
CCTTCCGACCCCGGGTCGCCGTCCCCCCTCGCCGGCCCGGTCCCCACCGCCGCGCGCCGCCGCGGCACGATCAGGAAGCTCCACATGACCGAGATCACCCCCTTCGAAGCCGACATCCTGGAACAGCCCGCGGCCTTGCGGCGCCTCGCCGCCGCCGGACCCGCCGCCGGCATCGAGCGCGTCACCGACCGACCGTGGGACCGCGTCGTGCTCACCGGTATGGGTTCGTCGCACTTCGCCGGCATCCCCACGTGGCGCGCACTCGTCGCGGCCGGCGTGCCCGCATGGAGCGTCGACACCGGACAGCTGCTCGACACCCCCGAGCTCGTGACCCCGTCGACCCTCGTCGTCGCGACCTCGCAGTCCGGGGCGAGCGGCGAGGTCGTCGAGCTGCTCGACCGCATCGGCGCTGGATCGATCAGGCCGGGCGCGGTCGTCGGGATCGCGGACGACGCCACGAGTCCGCTCGCCGTCCGTGCCGACGTCCACCTGGCGCTGCACAGCGGACCCGAGGCGACCGTGAGCACGAAGAGCTACGTCAACACGCTGGCCGTGCAGCGCGCGGTCGCGCTCGCACTCGGCGGTGGCGACACGGCGGGACTCCCCGACGACCTGACGAGGATCGCCGACACCGTCGAGGACATGCTGTCGCGGGTCGACCTCGGCGGGTTCGCCCGCGCGACGGTCGCCGAACCCGGGCGCCGTGTGGCCATGGTCGGCCGGGGCGACGACGCCGCGACCGCGCTCCTCAGCGGTCTCATCACGAAGGAGTCCTCGAAGGTGGCCGCGGAGGGCCACGTCGGCGGGCAGTTCCGGCACGGGCCGTTCGAACTCGCCGGGCCGGGACTGACGACCGTGCTCTACGGGGTCGACGAGTCCGAGGGCGGCGCCGCGCTCCAGCGGCTCGGCGCGGACCTCGTGGCCACGGGGGCTCGCGTGCTCACCGTCGGGACCAGCGCGGTGGACGGCGCGACCGCGGTCCCCGCTCCGCGCAGCGGCCCGGTCGAGGGACTCGTCACGGGCGCGGTCGTCGCCGAGTTCCTCGCCGTCGCGTTCGCGCGCGCGGCAGGGGTGGTCCCCGGAGCGTTCGCGTACGGCTCCAAGGTGACCACGGCACTGTGAGCGCCGTGCCCGACCTCCCCGCCTCCGTCCGCGTCGGCATCGACATCGGCGGCACCGGGACCCGGTTCGCCGCGATCGACGAAGAGGGCGTCGTGCTCGCACGGCACACCGTGCGCACGCCGGTCGCGGTCGACGCGGGTGCCGCCACTGCGTTCCTCGCCGACGGGATCGCCGTCGTCACCGCGGGTGCCGGCGGGCAGGTCGGGCCCGCGACGATCTCGGGCGTCGGGATCGGCGCCTCCGGCCCCGTCGACGCGGACGGCATCGTCCGCAACCCGCACACGCTGCCCGGGTTCTCGGACATCGCGCTCGCCCCGCTCGTCACCGCGGCCAGCGGTGCACCCTGCGTCGTCGAGAGCGACGCGGTCGCCGCCGCGGTCGCGGAAGCGACCGTCGGTGCGGGCCGTGGGGCGGCCGACCTGCTCCACGTGACGATCGGGACCGGTATCGGCGTGGCCGTCGTCCGGCACGGGTCACCCGTGCTCGGAGCGGACGGGTTCCAACCCGAGGCGGGACACCTCGACGTGCCCGACGAGGAGCCGGCTCCGTGTTACTGCGGACGGACGCGGTGTTGGGAGCAGACGGCATCGCGTCGGGCGCTCCAGCGGCTGGCCGGCGTCGAGGACGTCGGCGGGCTCGACCGAATGGCGGCGGCGGCGCTCGACGGGGTCCCGACGGCGCAGGCCGTGTTCGACCGGTACGGACAGCGCGTCGGGCTCGGTCTCCGCACCCTCGTGACGGTCCTCCGACCCACGCGCGTCGTCATCGGCGGCGGTGGTGCGCGGTTCCTCGACGCCTACCGCGACGCGACCGTCCGGACCGTCCGAGCCGTGGCGCTGCACGGCCTCGACCTCGACCTCCGCGCGACCGCGCTCGACGACGACGGTGGGGCGGTCGGTGCGGCGTTGCTCGCCGCGATCTGACGCCGACGGACTGCTGACCGAGGACGCCGACGGACTGCTGACCGACGCTGTCGGCCGGTGGTCACGTCCGGGTCCGGTCGGACCTCAGTCGTCCGCCGACCAGTCCCGGACGAGGCCTGCGAGAGCGCGGTCCACGACGGTCGCGGGATCGCCGCCGTCCTGCCGGGCCCAGAAGGTCATCGCGGCGAACACCGCGGCGGCGATCGCGCTGGTACGGACCTCGAGGAGCAGCGGCGACGCGTCCGGTCCGAGCCGCCGGCGCAGCTCCCCGACGACGAGGTCACGGCCCGCGCCGAGCCGGGTCACCGCACCGGCCGACAATCGCTCGTGGTCCGCGATGAGACGCAGTCGCGCCCGCGTCACGGGGATGAGCGAGGACGGGAAGGTGAGCGCGGCCACGTACGCCGTCCGCATCGCCTCGTAGGGGTCGGCCCTGTCCGGCAGCGCGGCGAGCTCGGCGGCGATCCGGTCGGCCGCCTCGGCGGTCCCGCCCCAGACGAGGTCGTCCTTGGTCCGGAACACCCGGAAGAGGGTGCGCCGACTGACGCCAGCCGCCACCGCGACGTCGTCCATGGTCACCGCATCGAAGCCGCGCTCGGCGAACAACCGGAGCGCGACCTCGGCGACGTGGTCGGGGTCCACCTCGACGGGGCGGCCCGTCCTCGCTGCTGCCACCGGGCCTCCTTTTGGCACTGAGTGCTATAACTGCTTCCGGGCCGGCCCGCGGCCCCGTTCGACGAGGAGCAATCATGACGCAGACCATCACCCCGAAGCGATTCGACGGGAGGACCGTCATCGTGACCGGCGCCGGTTCCGGCATCGGCCGGGCCACCGCCACCCGGCTGGTGCAGGAGGGCGCCCGCGTCGTCGCCACCGACGTCGCCGCCGACCGACTCGACGCCCTGCGCGGCGAGCTGGCCGGGCACGACGTCGTCACCGTGGTCGGCGACGTGGCGCAGGCCGCGACGATCGACGCCGTCATCGCGGCCGCCGACGGATCCGTGGACGGCCTGGCGAACGTCGCCGGGATCATGGACGCGTTCCTGCCGCCGGCCGAGGTCGACGACGCGACGTGGGACCGCGTCATGGGCGTCAACGTGACGGGGCCCATGCGTCTGACGCGCGCGGTGCTCGGGCTCATGATCCCCGCCGGCGCGGGCTCGATCGTCAACGTGGCATCGGAGGCGGCGTTCCGCGGTTCGGCCGCCGGCGTCGCCTACACGACGTCGAAGCACGCCGTCGTCGGCCTCACGAAGAGCGTCGCGTTCTTCTACGGCCCGAGCGGCGTCCGAGCGAACGCCGTCGCGCCCGGAGCGGTCATGACGAACATCGAGGCCCCGATGCGATCGGACTTCGCCGCCGGCCGCATCGGTCCGATCATGCAGGTCGCCGTGCCCCAGCCCGCCGAGGCGGAGCGGCTCGCGGCCGCGATCACCTGGCTGCTCAGCGACGACGCCGCGAACGTGAACGGCGCGGTCCTGCCGAGCGACGGCGGCTGGTCGGTCGTCTGACCCGAGGCGGCCGCCGGCGCGGTCAGGAGGACGTGCCGGCGTCACCGGCGTCGGCACCCGTTCCGGTTCCGGTTCCGGTGCCGGTGCCCGTGCCGGTGCCGGTGCCGGTGCCGGTGCCGGTGCCGCTGCCGGTGCCGGAGCCGCTACCCGACCCGGTCCCGCCCGGGAACTCCCCCGTCCCAC
>NZ_QKTQ01000031.1:0-3068 GCF_003234875.1 Curtobacterium sp. MCBD17_028
GGCATGTGGGGCTCCTTGCTGGTGGGGTGGCGTGGGGTGGGCGGCCGGGAGGCGCGGTGCGGGGCCGGCACGCGCCTCCCGGCCGGTGGGTCGGCTAGAAGCCGAACCCGATCTTCTTGTCGATGAACTGGTTGGTGTACAGGTCGTCGGCCGTGAGCCCCGACTGGACGTGACCGCCGGACTTCTCGAAGATCGGCGCCGCCTTGGTGATGAACGAGTTCAGCCGGCTGGCGTCCATGTCGCCGACGTAGCCGTTGCTGCCGTCCGTGGCGACCTTGAGCTTCTTCATCTGCTGGACGGCGAACGCACCGACCTTGGCGTCGTAGGTCCAGCCGTTGTTGTAGTCCTGCACGAGCGTGTCGATGAGGTCGTTCGTCGGTGTCGGGTTCTTGAAGTAGTCCACGTCGGCCTGCTGCATGACCGGCACGAGCTTCTTCAGGCACGGGGTGAGCTTCGCCAGGTCGCCCGAGCGGACGGACATGGTCTCGGGGTAGGGGTTCCACCCCGTGCTCGAGACGAGCGAGGAGTCGAGCTTCTTGCCCCAGGCCGCCACCTCGTGCTGGTAGATGTACGGCTCGGCGGTCGCGAAGCCCTGCTGCGCGTCCTTGCCGCCTGCGGTCACGAACTTCGACGGCGTGCCGTCGTAGCTGCCGTCCTGGACGCTCGTCGGCAGGTAGCCCGCCTGTGCCAGGTAGGTCATGTACGCGGCGCCGCTGAAGTAGCGGACGACGCCGCCCTTGGCCTTGAGCGCCTTGCCGAGGCTCTTGATGCTGTCGACGCTCTTGTACGTCGCCGGGTCCCACATGAGGACCATGGGCGACTCGTCGTTCTCGGCGAACACCGCGGTGGTGGGCAGGTTGCCGGAGAACTCGACGGCCTCGTCCGTGGAGACGTAGCCGAGCGTGATCGACTTGTCCTGGTACATCTGCGAGCTCACCGTGGAGTAGCCGATCGCGGGACCGCCCGCGCGGATCTCGAGCTGCACACCCGTCGACTTGCCGTTCGCCATGAGGTCGCCCGTGACGGACTTGCCCGAGGCGTCGATCTTCGGGTTCGCCCCGAGCATCTGGTAGAGGTGCCCGTGGTCGGCTTCGGGGTTCCAGTCCGTCTGGACGACGACGGTCGAGGGGCAGACGCCGGACAGGTCGACGGCCGGGCCCTTCGCGGCGGACGACGTGGTCGCGGCGCCGGCGCTGTCCGACGTGCTCGTCGAACAGCCGGTGAGGGCGAGGGCGGTGACGCCGAGGGCTGCGGCGACGACGCCGAGACGGGTTCTGCTGCGCATGGGTGCTCCGTTCGTGGTGCAGGTCGGGGTGGTGCGGGGTGCAGGGTGTGGTGGGAGGGGGAGACGATGGGGGCGGGAACTCAGCCGAAGTCGTGCCAGCGGCCGACGGCGAGACGCCCGATGAGGCCGAAGACGAGGAACACGGCGACGCCGAACAGCGAGGCGACGATGATCGTCGCGTAGAGCTCGGGGCCCATGAGCCGCGACGCGGTCACCTGGATGAGGACTCCGAGGCCCGGGTTGCCGCGCTGGAAGAACTGGTCGCCGACGATCGCGCCGATCACCGAGAGCCCGGCCGACGTCCGCAGTCCGACGAAGATCGACGGCAGGGCGGCGGGGATCTGCAGCTTGAGCAGCTGGGCGCCGCGCCCGGCGTGCTGGAGCCGGAACAGCTCGCGCGCCCCGCGGTCGGCCGACTGCAGACCGAACAGCGTGTTCGACACCATCGGGAACAGCGCGATCATCACCGTGACGATGACGCGGCTGGCGAACTCGTACCCGAACAGCGCCCCGATGAGCGGGACGAGCGCCAGGATCGGCACGCACTGGAGCACGACGGCGTACGGGTACAGCGAGTTCTCGAGCCACTTCGCCTGCGCCATCAGCATCGCCCAGACGACGCCGATGACGATCGCGATCGCGAGCCCGGTCAGGGACACCAGGGCCGTCCGCGCGAGCGCCTGCCACAGCTGCCCGTCGAACCCGGAGGGCGTGCCGTCGGGACTCGTGTCCCAGACGATCGCCTTGGCGACGAGGTGCGGGTAGGGGACGAGGAACGCCAGGTTCTTCGCCTTGTCGTAGTACGTCGCGGCGACGTACCAGAGGGCGATGAGGACGACGAACACGGCCACGGGTTGCCACCACATGACGGCGGGCCGTGTCCTGCTGCGTGTCTGACGGGCGGCCGCCCGGGCGGTGCGGGTCTCGGCGACCTCCTGCAGCGTGACCATCAGCGGTGTCCTTCCCGGAGCGCGTGCGAGACCTCGCCGACGAGTTCGGCGAACTCGGGCGTGAAGCGGATGTCCGGGTCCCGTGGCATCGGGAACGGGACGTCGAAGCGTCGGACGACCGTGCCGGGACGGCCGGACATGACGATGACCTTCGTTGACAGGTAGACGGCCTCGGACACCGAGTGCGTGATGAACAGCCCGGCGAAGCGCTGTTCGACGAACAGGCGGAGCAGTTCGTCGTTGAGGCGCTCGCGCGTGATCTCGTCGAGCGCGCCGAAGGGCTCGTCGAACAGGAACAGCTCCGGGTCGAGGGTGAGCGACCGGGCGAGGGACACGCGCATCCGCATGCCGCCCGACAGCTGCTTCGGCAGGTTCGTCTCGAACCCGTTCAGTCCGACGAGGTCGATCGCCCGGCGCGCCTTCTCGGCCCGCTCCGCCTTGCCGACGTGGCCGAGTTCCGCGAGCAGCTCCACGTTCCCCTGCACGGTGCGCCAGGGGAGCAGGGTCGCGTCCTGGAACACGTACCCGATCCGGGAGGCCCCGACCGACGCGGTCCCGTCGGACGCGGTCTCGAGTCCGGAGGCGATCCGGAGGAGGGTCGACTTGCCGCAGCCGGACGGGCCGACGACGGACACGAACTCGCCGCGGTCGACCGTCAGGTCGACGCCCTGGAGGGCGATGGTCCCGTTCGGGAACGTCATCTCGACGTTCCCGAAGTCGAGCAGCGTGTCCGTCGACGTGACGGGCGCGGGTGCGGTGGTGGTCACGGCTACCTCTTCGTTCTGGTGGATCGGGCTGGGTCAGGCGGTGGGTGCCGGGGTGGCGGTTGCGGG
>NZ_QKTQ01000032.1:0-2295 GCF_003234875.1 Curtobacterium sp. MCBD17_028
GCCCGGCCGGGCCGGGCCGGGCCGGGCCGGGCCGGGCCGGGGCCGGGTCAGTCCGCGTGCGTGCGCGCGAAGTCGACGATGGCGGCGCACTTGTCACCGAAGCTCGCCTGCATGAGCGCCGCGGCGTCGTCGTCCGTGTCGTACAGGCCGGGCATCTCGATCCCGAGCAGGACGCTGAACAGCATGCCGCTGCCGAGGAACTCGTGCACGCGCTCGGGCGTGAACCCCGCGTCGTGCACGAGGAACCGGTAGATCTCGAGGAACCCGGCTCGTGCCGCGGCGCCGATCGCGGGATCGGCTCCCGACACGAACGCCTGGAGCAGCAGCGTGTGGAACCCGCGCGTGGCAGCGAGGTCGAGGTACGCGTTGCCCACCGCCCGTGCCGCGCCGTGCTCGTCCTCGCCGCGGGCGACCGCGCCGTCGAGGGCGGTCCGGAACGCCGCCATGAGGGTGTCGAGCGTGTCGGCGAGGACCTCGAGGAACAGCTTCTCCTTCGTACCGAACATCCGCACGACGTAGGGCTGGCTGATGCCCGCGGCGCTGGCGATCTGGTCGGTCGTCGTGCCGTGGTACCCGCGTCGCCCGAACACGGTGCGCGCGATGTCGAGGATGAGGACGCGACGCTCCGCCGCGGGCATCCGGGTCGCGGGGGATGCGGCGGATCCAGCGGACGCAGCAGCGGTCGGGGACGATGCGGGACTCACGCTTGACATGGTATCAACCGATTACTACGGTTTGTGATCATCGGATTACAACTGGTGTCGGGCCTCCCGGCCGGCACCCGATCCGCGGAGGCAACGATGACCGCTTCAGCTCCACCCACCCGTCGCATCCCGGTCTGGCTGGCGATCCTCGCCGCCTCGCTCCCGATGTTCATGGCCACGCTCGACAACCTCGTGGTCACGAGCGCGCTTCCCGTCATCCACGAGGACCTCGGCGCCTCGGTCGAGGACCTGCAGTGGATCACGAACGCCTACACCCTGGCGTTCGCCGCCCTCATGCTGCTCGCCGTCGGCATCGGGGACCGCTTCGGGCGTCGACACGTGTTCGTGGTCGGCATCGCGATCTTCACGGTCGCCTCCGCGCTGTGCGCCGTGAGCGGGGACCCCACCGCGCTCATCGCCGCCCGAGCGCTCGAGGGCGCCGGTGCTGCCGCGATCATGCCGCTCTCGCTCACCCTGCTCGTCGGCAGTGTGCCCGACCGGGCACGCTCCCTCGCGATCGGCGTGTGGGGCGGCGTGTCCGGCCTGGGCGTCGCGCTCGGCCCGCTCATCGGCGGTGCCGTCGTCGAGGGCTGGAACTGGCAGGCGATCTTCTGGCTCAACGTGCCGGTCGGCGTCATCGCCGTCCCGCTCGCGCTCGCCGCGCTCCCGAACGCACTCGGCGCGAGACTCCGCGCCGACGTCATCGGTGTGCTCCTCGCCGGGCTCGGCGTGCTCGGCATCGTGTTCGGGGTCGTCCGTGGCAACGACGCAGGCTGGGGCAGTGGTCAGGTCGTCGGCGCCCTGGTCGCCGGCGCCGCGCTCCTCGCCGCCTTCATCGTCCGGGAGGCCCGCACGAGCGCACCGCTCCTCCCCTTGCGACTGTTCCGGGACCGGGGCTTCACGCTCGCGAACGCCGTCGCGACCGCGTTCAGCTTCGGCACGTTCGGCGCGGTGTTCATCCTCATCCAGTTCCTGCAGATCGTGCAGGGGAACACCCCGCTGCAGGCCGGCGTCGCCACGATGCCCTGGACCCTCGCGCCGATGGTCATCGCACCGCTCACGGGGTTCATCGCCCCGCGCGTCGGGACCCGTGCGCTCATCGTCGGCGGGCTCGTGCTCCTGTCGGCGGGCCTGTTCGAGATCGCACTGACGATGTCGGCGGACGTCGGATACGGCGTGCTGTTGCCGGGCTTCCTGCTGGCGGGCGTCGGCATGGGCCTGGTGTTCGCGCCGCTGTCCACGGCGGTCCTGGCGAGCATGCCCCCGGAGGACCACGCCAAGGCGTCCGGCACGAACTCGACGCTCCGCGAGATCGGGATCGCGCTCGGGATCGCCGTCCTCACCGCGGTGTTCACGGGCGCGGGCGGCCAGCTGACGCCGACGGGGTACGTGTCGGCCGCCCAGCCCGCCGTGGTCGTGGGCGCCGGCGTGGTGCTCCTGGCGGCGGTGCTGGCCCTCTTCCTGCCGAGCGGGGTGCTCCGACGCGGGGCGCCCACACCCGGGGCGGAGTCGGCGCTCTCGACGCAGGCGGTCCTCCCGGACGCGGCCCCGGCCCCGGCCCCGGGTGTGGGCGCCCCGCGTCGGAGCACCC
>NZ_QKTQ01000033.1:0-1588 GCF_003234875.1 Curtobacterium sp. MCBD17_028
CCTCTCCGCCCGTCCCCTCCGGCACCACCCTCCCCGAAGGAGCACCGTGAGCACCATCGACGACACGACCACGAGCCCGGCATCCGCGCTCTCGGTCGAGCGCAACGGCATCAACGAGATCGCCGAGCACGAGCGGCGCGGCAAGCCGCGCGACCTGTTCTGGCCGTGGTTCGCGGGCAACGTGAGTGTCCTCGGCGTCAGCTACGGCGCGTACGTCCTCGGGTTCGGGATCTCGTTCTGGCAGGCGACGGTCGTCGTCGTCCTCGGCGTCGTGCTGTCGTACGTGCTCTGCGGGCTCAGCGCGCTCGCCGGCAAACGAGGGTCCGCCCCGACCATGACCCTGAGCCGCAGCGTGTTCGGGGTGCGGGGGAACCGCCTCCCGTCCGTCGTGTCCTGGATCCTGACGGTCGGGTGGGAGACCTCGCTCGCCGCGGTGGCCGTGCTCGCGACCGCGACCGTGTTCGACCGCCTCGGCTGGGGCGGCGGTGTCGTGACGAAGGTGGCGGCCCTCGTCGTCGTCATCGCCCTCATCGTCCTCGGCGGCACGCTCGGGTTCGAACTCATCATGCGCCTCCAGCGGTGGATCACGATCATCGCGGGCGTGCTCACCGTGCTCTACATCGTGTTCGCCGCGGGGCACGTCGACCTCGGGAAGGTCATGGCGATGCCGTCCGGGAACGGGCCCGCCGTGATCGGCGCGCTCCTGTTCGTCATGACCGGGTTCGGGCTCGGCTGGGTGAACGCTGCCGCCGACTACTCCCGCTACCTGCCCCGGAGCGCCTCGAGCGGCGGCGTCGTGTTCTGGACGACGTTCGGCTCGTCGCTCGGCCCCGCCGTCCTGCTCGTCTTCGGCCTGCTCGTGTCGGGGTCGTCGAAGCACCTCGAGTCCGCGATCGGGACCGACCCCGTGGGGGCGCTCGCGGGGATCCTGCCGACGTGGTTCCTCGTGCCGTTCGTCGTGACCGCGGTGCTCGGCATCGTGTCCGGCGCGATCATGGACATCTACTCGTCCGGACTCGCGCTGCTCAACGCCGGGCTCAAGGTCTCGCGGCCCGTCGCGGTCGGCGTCGACGGCGTGATCATGACGCTCGGCACGATCTACATCGTGTTCGTCTCGGGGAGCTTCATCACGGTGTTCCAGGGCTTCCTCATCACCCTCGGCGTGCCGATCGCGGCCTGGGCGGGCATCTTCATCGCGGACCTCGTGCTCCGCAAGCGGGACTACGCCGAGCGCGAGCTGTTCACCCGGCGCGGGCGGTACGGCGACGTCCGGTGGGACAGCATCGCGATCCTCGTCGTGGCCACGGCCGTCGGCTGGGGGCTCGTCACGAACACCGCCGCTGGCTGGCTGTCCTGGCAGGGGTACCTGCTCGGCCCGTTCGGACTCGGAGGGACCCAGGGCGCGTGGGCGTACGCGAACCTCGGCGTGGTCGTCGCGCTCGTGATCGGGTTCCTCGGCACGTTCCTGACCGGCCGCGGTGCGGTGACCCGGCAGGAGCAGGCCCCGGCCGTCCCGGTCGACATCGACGAGACGGACCCGAGGGTCATCGCCGAGTAGCCGCCCCCGCCCCCCCGTCTCTTATACACA
>NZ_QKTQ01000034.1:0-1302 GCF_003234875.1 Curtobacterium sp. MCBD17_028
TGTTCCGCCCCGGGTCTGATGGAGGCTCTCAATCCACGGGAGGATGAGAGTCATGGGAGCACCGAGGAAGTACCCGGAGGAGCTTCGGGAGCGGGCGGTCCGGCTCGCGGTGGAAGCACGCCGCGAGCCGGCAACGAGATCCGGTGCGTTGCGTCGGATCGGTGAGCAACTCGGGATCAATCCGGAGACGTTGCGGAACTGGGTGCAGCAAGCCGAGATCGATGCCGGCGACCGGCCAGGCGTGACCACTGACGACGCGGCCAGGATCGCGGAGTTGGAGCGTGAGGTCCGCGAGCTGCGGCGGGCCAACGCGATCTTGAAGTCGGCGTCGGCTTTCTTCGCGGCGGAGCTCGACCGCCCGTCCAGCAGATGATCACGTTCATCGACCAGCGCAAAGCCGAGTTTGGGGTCGAGCCGATCTGTCGCACGTTGCAGGTCGCCCCGTCGAGCTACTACGCCGCCAAGGCGCGGCCGCCGTCGGCCCGATCGATCAGCGACGCCACTCGCGTCGTCGAGGTGGAGCGGGTACACCGGACGAACTACGGCGTCTATGGCGCCCGGAAGGTGCACGCGCAATTGCATCGGGAAGGCCATCTGATGGCCCGCTGCACCGTTGAACGCCTGATGCGGGTCGCCGGGTTGCAGGGCGTCTCGAAGCGGAAGGGCCCGAAGACGACGGTTCCAGGTCC
This sequence comes from Curtobacterium sp. MCBD17_028, assembly GCF_003234875.1. Classification (NCBI taxonomy): domain Bacteria; kingdom Bacillati; phylum Actinomycetota; class Actinomycetes; order Micrococcales; family Microbacteriaceae; genus Curtobacterium; species Curtobacterium sp. MCBD17_028. The sequence continues at coordinate 690 of NZ_QKTQ01000034.1, forward strand.
GGTCGGGGATCGACCCGCGGATCTGGTCCAGCGGGCGTTCACCGCGACCGGCCCGGATCAGCTCTGGGTGGCGGACATCACCTACATCCGCACGTTCTCCGGCTGGGTCTACGCCGCGTTCGTCACCGACGTGTTCTCCCGCCGGATCGTGGGTTGGCAGCTGTCGAGGAACATGCGCACCGATCTCGTCCTGGACGCCCTCGAGATGGGCATCTGGACGAGGCAACGCGAACACCGCGATCTGACGCGACTGATCCATCACAGCGACCGCGGCGTGCAATACCGAGCAATCCGCTACACCGAACGGCTTGCAGAAGCCGGTGCGGTCGCGTCCGTCGGGTCGAAGGGCGACAGCTACGACAACGCGCTCGCGGAGGCGGTGAACTCGATCTTCAAAGCCGAATTGATCCGCCACCGCGGTCCCTGGCGGGGCATCGAGGACCTCGAGATCGCGACCGTCGAGTACATCGACTGGTTCAACCACCGCCGCCTCCACGGCGAACTCGGCATGGTCCCGCCGGTCGAGTTTGAGCACGACCACTACCGGCACAACCCCGCTCCGATTACCGTCGAGGCGGCACTACCGAGCCTCCACTAAATCCGGGGCGGAACA